>JBEANJ010000001.1:0-42037 GCA_041165565.1 Actinomycetota bacterium
TCGGATGTTAACGATCTAAAGGACATCCACATCGCATACTGGGACACCCAATAACCCTAGTCGACTGCGACTTTGTTAGACGGTAAAACCGATAGCGCGGAGCTGTTCGCGGCCATCATCGGTAATCTTGTTTGGCCCCCATGGCGGCATCCAAACCCAGTTAATTCGAACTTCCTTAACTAAATCCTGCAATACCGACCGAGTCTGATCTTCAATTACATCCTGAAGCGGGCAAGCGGCGGAAGTTAATGTCATATCCAGCGTCGCTACATTTTCGTTGTCAATTGTGATGTCGTAAATAAGGCCTAGGTCGACGACATTAATACCCAACTCAGGATCAATTACATCCTTCATAGCTTCCGTCACATCAGAGAGCGTTGCGTTAGTCATGCTTCTCCCCGATTCTAGAAACTGCATCCTTATAAGCCATCCAGGCCAACAGAGCACATTTTACACGAGCTGGGAATTTCGCAACACCGGCAAATGCAACTCCATCTTCAAGGCGAGACTCATCTCCTTGAATCAACCCTTTACTCTGGAGCATCTCTTGAAATTCTCCAAGAAGCTCGCTTGCTTCTAACCTCGTTTTTCCCTTCAGTAATTCACTCATCACAGAAGCGCTTGCTTGGGATATTGAACAGCCAACTCCATCCCACGAGAGATCTGAAACTCTTCCATCTCGCAGTGAGAGATTAAGTGTAATTTCATCGCCACAGCTGGTATTCACATGATGGACTTGAACCATGGAATTTGGTCTTAACCCTTTATTTTTAGGACGTTTATAGTGGTCAAGAATTACTTCTTGGTAGAGATTTTCCAGCTCCATTTATTTGGGGCCTTTTTTGGGGCCTTTGAAGAAATTCTGCGCTTTCTGCACACCTGATACAAAAATCTCAATATCTTCTAAATCGTTATAGAGATAAAAAGATGCCCTAGTAGTTGCTACTGAGTTGAACCTTCGCATCAAAGGCCATGCGCAGTGATGCCCGGTTCTAACCGCAATTCCGTATTGGTCGAGCGCCTGACCGAGGTCGTGCGGATGGATTCCATCTAATTCAAATGAGACAACTCCCCCACGACTTTTTAAATCTTCTGGGCCAATAATTTTCACTCCCGGAATTTTTTTTAGCCCTTCAATAGCAGATTTAGTAAGTGCCATTTCATGGTTATGAATTTTTTCCAACCCAGTTTCAGATAAATACTTCAACCCAGCGGCCAAGCCGATTGCCTGAGCCATATTGGGCACCCCAGGTTCGAATCTACGCGGCGCGGGCAGATAGGTAGAACTCTCCATCGTGACCATTTCAATCATTGAGCCGCCAGTTAGAAATGGCGGCATGGCATCTAACAGCGCCTTTTTACCCCACAGCACACCGATCCCAGTTGGTCCAAGTGCCTTGTGACCAGAAAAAGTTAAGAAATCACATCCCAATTCCGCGACATTAATTTTGAAGTGAGGCGCTGATTGGCAGGCGTCAATTAGAAGGAGCGCACCGACAGACTGGGCTCGCTTACTTATTTCAGAGAATTCATTGATAGTGCCGAGAACATTGGATTGGTGCGTGAGGGCAATAACTCGGGTTCGCTTATTTATTTTGGAGTCAATATCGCTTAGATCGATTCGCCCCTCATCGGTCACGTTGAGCCACTTCAATTTTGCACCACTTCTCCGTGCTAATTCTTGCCACGGCACAAGATTGGCATGGTGCTCCATCTCGGATACGAGAATTTCATCACCTTCTGAAATGTAAAATTCAGAACTTTTATCCGCATTTCCTAGCGAGTAGGCAACTAAATTTATGGCTTCAGTTGCTGATTTGGTAAAAATAATCTCATCTACCGAACCATTTAAGAAGTTTGCCGCGCTAGCACGGGCGTTTTCGAAGTATTCGGTTGCCTCTTCGGCCAAGCGATGAGCACCTCTATGAGCCGCCGCGTTGTGCTTTGTGTAGAAGTCGCGTTCTGCATCTAAAACTGTGAGAGGTTTTTGAGATGTAGCGGCACTATCTAGATAGACAAGTTTGTGATCATTAACCTTCCGCTCGAAGATTGGAAAGTCTCGTTTTATCCTTGCAACATCTAAAGGTTCTGACATCTATGCCTTCACGTATTCTGAGTAGCCCTTCTCTTCCAAACGATCGGCAAGTTCTGGGCCGCCCTCTTCAACAATCTTTCCGCCGGCAAATACATGCACAAAATCAGGCTTTATATACCTAAGTATTCGGGTGTAATGAGTTATTAGCATGATTCCGAGATTCTGGTCTTGCTTTACGCGATTTACTCCTTCGGAGACAACACGAAGTGCATCTACATCAAGCCCCGAATCGGTCTCATCTAGAATTGCAATCTTCGGTTTCAATAATTCCATCTGAAGAATTTCATGACGTTTCTTTTCTCCGCCTGAGAAACCTTCGTTGACACTACGTTCAGCGAAAGCTGGATCCATCGCCAACTTGCTCATTGCATCTTTTACTTCTCCTACCCAAGTTCTAACTTTTGGAGCCTCGCCACGTAAGGCGGTTGCTGCAGTACGTAAAAAGTTAGCAACGGATACGCCCGGCACTTCCACCGGATATTGCATCGCCAGAAATAATCCAGCCTTGGCACGTTCATCAACGCTCATCTCAAGAACATCTGCTCCATCAAGCGTTACCGAACCCCCGGTTACTGTGTACTTGGGATGTCCGGCTATGGAGTACGCCAATGTCGACTTTCCGGAACCATTAGGACCCATGATTGCGTGAACTTCGCCAGAATTGATAGTCAAATCAACGCCCTTGAGAATTTCAGTTAAACCCGAATCAGTTTCAACTCCTACCTGTAAATTCTTTATGACTAACTGTGACACGTTCGCTCCTAGCGTCCTGGTTCCGTAATCGTGATGGTGTCTCCGTCACGCAAAACTTCATATTTCTTAAGTGGTTGTGTTGCTGGTGGGGTCACGACTTCGCCGGAACGAAGGTCAAATTCAGCTCCGTGAAGCCAGCACTCGATTTTGAATTCAGTGACATCACCTTCCGATAGGGATGCGTCGGAATGTGAGCAAGTGTCCGCCACCGCGAAAACATCTTCCTCGATGCGGACTACACAGACTTCACTTTCGCCTAACAAAACCTTTACCGGCTTTCTATTCGTTAACTCTGAGAATTTGATCTGGGTCGACACTATTCGCCAACCTTTGCCAATTGAGAATCGATGCGTTCCATCAATCGCTCTTCAACTTCTTGGATACCAATCTTGCTTACAATCTCGCCAAAGAATCCACGTATGACAAGTTTGCGCGCTTCTGATACCGGAATACCTCTTGACATCAAATAGAAGAGTTGCTCATCATCAAAGCGACCCGTTGTGCTTGCGTGACCGGCTCCGACAATTTGGCCAGTTTCAATCTCTAAGTTAGGAACCGAATCAGCTCTTGCGCCATCAGTTAGAAGTAGATTCTTATTTAGTTCATAGGTATCCGTACCCTCGGCATTTCCACGGATAAAGACGTCACCAATCCAGACTGTCCTAGCTTGCGCACCCGCCAAAATTCCTTTGTAGGTCACCCGCGACTTCCCATTAGGAATGCCGTGTTCGACGTGAACTCGATGCTCAAGATGTTGACCATCGGTTGCAAAATAGAGACCTAGTAGTTCGGCGGTCCCGCCTTGATCAGAATACTCAACGGTTGGCAGTAATCTAACCAGCGATCCCCCAATTGTTATTGTGATGGAATTGAAATTGGCATCTCGACCGACAATCGCATGGTGTCGGCCTAAATGAATGGAGTCACCACTCCATTCTTGAAGCGTAATAAAAGTCAGATTGGCTCCCGATTCGACACGGATTTCAATCTCTTCACCAAGTAGAGCATGTCCGACATTTTCAACTACGACAGTTGCTTTGGAGTGTGGCGCAGCAGTAATAACAGTTCGAGAAAATTCTTTCTCCCCCGAAGCGCTGCGCTTGAGAAAGATTGGTTCGCTAATAACCGCTTCTTTTTCAATTTGGAGATGAACCACTTTGGTTGCTGTCTCGCGCACCCGTTGTACTACAACGTCGTCAGTCTTTGATATGGGCGCAATCTTCGTTGAGTCAATTGTCTCTATCTTGAAACCAGTCCGAGGTTGGCCAACTAGATTAATTGAGATTAAGTCCTTTACTGGGACGGCGAGATCATGGAGACCTGCGAGGCGTTTTAAAGGCGTAAATCGCCAAGCCTCTTCACGTCCACTTGGGGTTAAGTAATTTGTTGAGAGGGCGCTCATCAACCAACCGCACCTTCCATTTGAAGTTCAATCAAACGGTTTAGTTCTAGCGCGTACTCCATTGGAAGTTCGCGCGCAATTGGCTCAATAAAACCTCTTACAATCATGGCCATCGCTTCATCTTCAGTCAGACCACGTGACATCAGATAGAAGAGTTGGTCATCGCTTATCTTTGAAACAGTTGCTTCATGACCCATGGCAACATCATCTTCGCGAACATCTACATATGGGTAAGTATCAGATCTAGAAATCGTATCGACTAAGAGCGCGTCACATTTAACTGTGCTCTTTGAATGATGAGCTCCCTCTTGTATTTGGACTAATCCCCGGTATGAGGTGCGACCGCCGCCTCTCGCTACCGATTTAGAGATGATTGTCGAAGAGGTATGTGGCGCCGCATGAACCATCTTCGCACCGGCATCTTGATGTTGCCCTTCTCCGGCAAAAGCAATCGAAAGCGTTTCACCTTTTGCATGAGGCCCCATCATGAAAACTGCCGGATACTTCATCGTTACCTTGGAGCCGATATTTCCATCAATCCACTCCATGGTCGCACCTTCAGCGCATGTAGCTCGTTTGGTGACCAGGTTATATACATTGTTAGACCAATTTTGAATGGTGGTGTACCGAACTCGAGCATTCTTCTTAACAATGATTTCGACAACTGCTGAGTGAAGTGAATCCGTTGAATAGATTGGAGCCGTACATCCTTCAACATAGTGAACATAAGAACCTTCATCTGCAATAATCAAAGTTCGCTCGAACTGCCCCATATTTTCAGTATTGATACGGAAATAGGCTTGGAGTGGAATTTCTACATGAACGCCCTTTGGCACGTAAATGAAAGAGCCTCCCGACCAGACCGCTGTATTTAGCGCAGCAAACTTATTGTCACCAACTGGAATTACCGTTCCGAAATACTCTTTGAAGAGCTCTTCGTGCTGCTTTAGACCGCTATCGGTGTCGAGAAAGAGCACTCCTTGCTTCTCAAGATCTTCTCGAATTGAGTGATACACAACTTCAGATTCATACTGAGCGGCAACTCCTGCGACTAAACGTTGTCGTTCTGCTTCAGGGATACCCAACTTGTCATAAGTATTCTTTATATCTTCAGGCAACTCTTCCCAGGATTTAGCCTGCTTCTCTGTTGATCGCACAAAGTACTTGATGTTATCGAAATCGATGGTTGATAGATCGGAACCCCAAGTTGGCATCGGCTTCTTATCAAATAATGAGAGTCCCTTAAGCCGTAGATCAAGCATCCAAGCCGGCTCATTCTTCTTGCTTGAGATATCTCGAACGACAGCCTCACTCAAGCCACGTTTGCTGGTCTCTCCCGCGACATCTTTATCAGCCCAGCCATACTGATATTTTCCGAGACCTTCTAATTCGGGGTGCGCGATCTGTGTCATAGTTTTCCTTTTCTATTTTTTCGATCGATGTTTTTATTGGCCAAGCTTGGTTCTGGGATAAATGTCGTACAGACGCCATCGCCATCTGCGATTGTTGCTAATCGTTGCACATGGGAACCCATAAGTGTGGAGAAAGCCTTGGTCTCCTCCTCACACAATTGAGGAAACTCAGCTGCAACATGAGCGATCGGGCAATGATGCTGACATAGTTCAACCCCAATTCCCTTCGCATGTGAACTTGCTGCATATCCTTCATCTGTTAGAAATTTAGCCAACTGACGAGACTTATCGCGTGCTGAGCTATCTGGCTTTAATCGATTCAATCCTTTGCGAACAATTTCTTCAGCACGTTGTCTAGCAAAACCGGAAAGATGATGCTCCCCACCAGTCGTCGCTAGATACTTAAGCGCAGAGACCGCCAAATCGTCATATGAGTGTTCAAAAAGCTCACGTCCTCTATCGCTCATTACAAAAACCTTCGAGGGTCGTCCTCTTGTGCGCGCACTTCTTGAATACGGCTCTCGTTCTTCTAATAGGCCTTCCTCAATCAAGGCATCTAGATGCCGTCTGATTCCTGCAGGAGTGAGGTGAAGGCGTTGAGCCAAGACCACCGCGGTCGAGGGACCGGTCTCTAGAATGGTTCGCGCGACCTGATCACGCGTGCGCAGGTCTTGAGTTCGAGTGGCTGTTTTCACAACGATATTGTTGCGTAAATCCGAGGGTGACGCCACTCGGCCAGCAGACCATCCGTAGGCTCTCCCTGTGGTCGGCGACAATAAATTGGAGAGAGTTCCCAAGTTCCTGAGACGAGTCGCCACGTTAATGGTGATTACTCAATCAGCGATAGTCATAACTGGAGCTTTAGTTCGATTGACTGGATCCGGATTAGGTTGTTCGACATGGCCCGAATGCACTCCAGGTTCATACACTCCCACTCCAGATCAGCCTGAAGCACCGCTTCATGCATGGATTGAGTTTGGAAATCGACTTCTGACATTCGTACTTTTTCTAAATGCGTTGGTCCTCGTAATTTCAATTCTTCGAAATCGAAGGGAACTGTTCGGATTAGGAGCCATCCAAATATTGGGAATTCTTGCCCAAGCAGTTTTGGGTGGAATCACAGTTTTGACCGGGCTCAATCCGGCAACAGTTGCGGGGCATTTCATGCTTTCAATTATCTTAATTGCCGCTGCCTTGTCACTCAGACAGCGCATTTATCGCCATTCTCCAACCAATATAGTTACTTCAAAACTAACTAGAACTTTGGCGCGACTTCTCGTTATCCTAACTTTCTTGGTTTTGATCGCCGGAACTATCGTGACCGGAAGCGGGCCTCACGCGGGTGATTCCACAGCCGAAAGATTTCCGCTCGATGCTCGTACCGTCTCCTGGATTCACGCTGATTTAGTGATTGCTCTCTTAGGAATCGCAATTGCACTTATGATTTCAATCAAGGTCGGTGAGAGTGGTGCCGCTCGAGTGTTGCTTGAGAAGCGGATCAAGGTATTCCTTATAGCGTCAGTGCTCCAAGGTGCGATTGGCTATACACAATACTTCACAGGTCTGCCCGAGCTCCTTGTCGCATTTCATATTCTCGGTTCAGTACTCGTGTGGCTTTCCGCTTGGAATCTGGCGATAACGGGTAACGTACGGATTCTCCGATGACTGTGATGCCGCCAACGCCACCTGCATGGCAAGAGCTAGATGAGAAGGCTGTTGCCGTAGCAAGAGCGCTTGCCATGGATGCGGTACAAAAAGTGGGAAATGGCCATCCCGGCACTGCGATGTCTTTAGCCCCTGTGGCCTATACGCTCTTCCAAAGATTTCTTCGCCACGATCCAAAAGATCCTAATTGGCTAGGGCGTGACCGATTTGTTCTCTCATGTGGTCACTCTTCACTTACTTTATATATCCAATTGCTCTTTAGCGGATATGGATTAACTCTCGAGGATCTAAAATCATTTAGAACTTGGGGATCACAAACTCCCGGTCACCCCGAGTACGGACATACCCCTGGTGTAGAGACAACTACTGGTCCACTTGGTCAAGGCATAGCAAATGCAGTTGGACTTGCAATGGCGGCTCGATTCAAGCGAGGCCTACTTGATCCAGAGGAAGGAATTGGAGAAAGTCCGTTTGACCATAATGTTTGGGTTATCTGTAGCGATGGTGATATTCAAGAGGGTGTAAGCGCAGAAGCCTCATCGCTTGCTGGAACCCAGCAACTCGGGTCGCTGAAAGTTATTTATGATGATAATCGAATTTCCATAGATGGCGATACACACAATGCTTTTACCGAGGATGTCAGCGGGCGATATCGAGCCTATGGTTGGAATGTATTGGAAGTAGCCGCATTAAACGATGGAAATGTTGATCGAGACTCCCTGGAAAAGGCAATGGCAATCGCATGCGAAGAGCGCAAACGCCCAACGTTGATTCGATTAAAGAGCGTTATTGCTTGGCCGGCCCCAAATGCGAAAAACACCGCTAAATCTCACGGTTCTGCTTTAGGCGATGAAGAAGTGATTGCCACTAAAAAAGCTTTAGGTCTTCCAGATGAGAAGTTTTACTTTCCGAATGAAGTTCGAAACCATGTTCAAAACGTAATGGTGAGAAATTCCGAATATAGGAAGATTTGGGAATCAAAGTTTGAGAGGTGGAATGACGCGAATCCAGATAAATCACAGCTCCTCAATCGAATGCAGAATCAAGAATTACCAAAAGATCTCGATGCCGTACTCCCCATTTTCGAATCAGGTAAGGAGATGGCTACTCGAAAAGCTTCCGGCGAGGTAATCAATAAACTAGCTCGTATTTTGCCGGAGTTAATAGGTGGTTCAGCAGATTTGGCAGAGAGTAACAATACTCTTATCGAATCGGGCGGCTCATTCTTGCCGGCAGGATCGTCGATGAAAGATGCAAACCCGTACGGAAGAAATATCTTTTTTGGTATTCGCGAACATGCGATGGGCGCAATCTTGAATGGAATGGCGCTTCATGGAGGTCTCATACCTTTTGGTGGAACTTTTTTGGTATTTAGCGACTATATGAGAGGTGCTGTCCGGCTCAGCTCGCTTATGAAATTGCCCGTGATTTATATCTGGACTCATGATTCGATTGGACTTGGCGAGGATGGTCCAACTCATCAGCCGATAGAGCATCTCGCTGCATTACGTGCAATTCCCGAACTTAATGTGGTCCGTCCAGCAGATGCCAATGAGGTAACAATCGCGTGGCGCGAAATCCTTCGACGGAAAACTCCTACTGGAATCGTGCTTTCTCGTCAGAACCTCCCTGTGCTAGATAGAAAACAATTGGGAAGCGCTGAAGGTGTTTCCAAAGGTGCGTATATCTTGCAAGAGGCGAAAGAACCAACATTATTAATGATTGCAACGGGTTCTGAAGTAGCACTTGCACTTGCATCTGCTGCTGAACTCAATGCTCAAGGAGAGAGAGTTCAAGTAGTTAGCGCACCATGCTTAGAGTGGTTCAAAGAACAACCTTTGGAGTACCGAGAGAGAGTCTGGCCCCCAAGAGTTAAAGCGCGCGTCAGCATCGAGGCTGGGATTGCACAAGGATGGCGTGATTTCGTTGGAGAACTTGGCGAATGCATATCGATTGAGCACTTTGGAGCATCTGCATCTCACACAAAGCTTTTCGAAGAATTTGGCTTCACAATCTCACGAGTAGTAGCTGCAGCGCAGAAATCACTAGCAAAGACACGTTAATGTCGCTTTCGAAGATTTCCCAAGCTGGAGTTTCAATCTGGCTCGATGATTTATCTCGCGAACGTCTTATACCTGGCGGCCGGGCGAAACATCTATCAGAACTGATTTCCCAAAGCCATGTAGTTGGTGTCACCACAAACCCCGCAATTTTCTCAAGCGCAATCTCTAGTTCAGAGCTGTACAAGGAAGACATCCTCAAATTTCGAAAAGCAGGGCTAGATACTGAGGAAATCATTACCGAGTTAACATGCAGCGATGTGAGAAGTGCATGCAAGTTCTTCCAAAAAACATTCGACCTCTCAGAAGGTGTTGATGGCCGGGTGAGTATCGAGGTTGATCCGCGGTTCGCAAGAGATACGGCCAGCACGATTAAACAAGCTCGTGCACTCTGGAGCAAAGTAGATATGCCTAATGTGCTTATTAAAGTTCCTGCGACTAAAGAAGGCCTGCCTGCAATACGTCAACTGATTCGTGAGGGTATTAGCGTTAACGTAACAATTATCTTCTCAGTTTCGAGATACAAAGAGGTATTGGATTCATTTATTGCAGGGTTGAGTGATCGCGCAGCTGCAGGCTTACCAACATCGGGAATCCACTCCGTGGCATCGTTCTTTGTAAGTCGAGTAGATACGGAAATAGACCCACAACTAAAAGTGCTGAAAAAAGAGGAGATGCTTGGCAAAAGCGCAATCGCTAATGCTCGACTGGCTTACCAGCATTTCAACACAGTCCGAAGTTCTATTGATTGGAAGAAAATGGAGATTGGAGGCGCCGCTATACAGCGCCCACTCTGGGCCTCAACTGGGGTTAAGGATCCAAATTATGACCCAGCTATGTATGTGAACGAATTGATTGCACCTCTAACTGTGAACACTATGCCTGAGGCAACGCTGGAGGCAGCTGCCGCATCCCAGAATTTCAGAGGGGATTCAATAACAGAAAACTATGGAGAATCAGAAGAGATTCTCGCCAACCTCAATCAGATTGGGATAGATATCGAGAAAGTCGCAGAAAAACTTGAAGAAGAAGGAATTGATAAGTTCATCAAACCTTGGCTTAGTCTGATATCTGCGGTTGAAAAGGTTAACCATTGATTTATTCTCGAGGCTTTGATCAAGATTCAAAATACTGGGAAATCCTTAATCCAGTTGCTCCTCGCTTAGAGTTGAAAGATAAGACTCTTTGGGGCGAGCTAGCCGAAAATGAAGCTGCGCAACGTCTTGACTGGGTAGATCTACCAAAATCCTCTCGCCAACTTCTTCCCGAATTGGATTCACTATCTGCGTGGTCTCGTGAACTTGGTCATGAACGCTTTATTCTCTGCGGAATGGGTGGCTCTTCTCTAGCCCCTGAGGTGATCGCAGCCCATTATTCAAAAAAACTCGAAGTATTAGATTCAACAGACCCCGAGCAGATTGCTAGCGTTCTAAATGATGGTCTCAGTAAATCCTGCATCATTGTTTCCAGTAAATCCGGAACAACTATTGAAACAAAATCGCAGTTTGGATTTTTTTATGAAGAATTAATGAAGTTGGGAAAGAAGCCAAATGATCATTTAATCTGTGTTACCGATCCAGGAAGCGAACTTGAGGCGCGCGCCAATGCTCTTGGTGTAAGAGTTGTACTTGCCAATCCGAAAGTTGGCGGAAGATTTAGCGCTCTTAGCGCCTTTGGATTAGTACCCGCTGCGCTTTTGGGCATAGATGTCTCAGAACTTTTAGATGACGCAGAAACTGCAGCAAAGAGTTTTACAGTTCCAAATTCGGAGCCAATCAAGGTAGCCTCAACTCTGGCTAGTACGAAATTTCCTGAATTTTACGACGCAGATTCATTTCCAGGCTTAGGTGATTGGATTGAACAATTAATTGGCGAATCAACTGGTAAAGATGGTCGAGGAGTTCTGCCAGTAGTAGTTGCTTACAAAAGCCAAAACTCCATCACGTTTTCAAAGTCGGATACAAAATCAGTTGCCGGACCTCTTGGCGCTCAATTTATTTTCTGGGAATGGACGACGGCCCTCATCTGTTTCTTGCTTAACGTAGATCCATTCAATCAGCCAAATGTCGCAGAGTCCAAGGAACGCACCAGCGCTATTTTGAAACGCGAACCAACTGATCCGCCCCTAATTTATGAAGATAATGATTTAAAAATCTTCGGGGATATTTCCGCATCTTCTCTTGAAGAATTCCTAGAGAAATTTTTTGCTTTCAATGGTGAATATATTTCTGTTATGGCTTATTTGAATCGCAAATCAAGTCGAATTAAACCTTTACGAGAGCTAATTTCGGCTCTCTCCAATCGCACAGTAACTTTTGGCTGGGGTCCTCGATTTCTTCATTCGACTGGACAATTTCATAAAGGTGGACCAGCGACTGGACTCTTTCTGCAATTAACAACCGAATATAGCTTTGATCTTTCTATTCCCGGTGAGAGCTATGGTTTTGCTAGGCTGATTTCGGCACAAGCCGCTGGAGATTTTGAAGCTCTGGCATCAAGAAAGTTACCAATTTTTAGAATTCACTTTATGGACCGCAATCTAGGCACTCAACGATTGATGAGCGCAGTTCAGTCGCTACGAAATTAATCTTCTTCGTCGGCTCTTAATTTCTTCAAAGCAGCTTCGAGAATCTTTTTTGCTTCTGCTTCGGTACGACGCTCTTTTACATAGGCCAGGTGGGTTTTATACGGCTCATTCTTCAAGGGCGACGGCGGATTGTTCTTGTCACGACCAGCTGGAAAGCCGCATCTTGGGCAATCCCACTCTTCTGGGATAGCTACTGTGCCGTCATCTGCAAAAGATGGTTTTGTTTCATGGCCATTTAAACACCAATAGGAGATTCTAAATCTGGCAATTGCCTCACCGCGCTCAGCTTCCCCCATAGGACCAGCGCCAACGCGCGATCCTCGTATTGCGCTTCCTCCAGCCATTGATCTCCTCCTAAGCCTTAACTTCTATTTTATCGTTCCTACTTTAAAACCAATCCAAGTGCAATAACTGAGGCAAACCAAAGTCCTCCGACAACGATTGTGATTCGATCAAGATTCTTTTCCACTACAGATGAACCACCATAACTTGAGGAAAGTCCTCCACCAAACAAATCTGATAATCCACTTCCCTTACCCTTGTGAAGCAAGACCAAAAGAATCATCAAAACGCTGGTTATCACGAGCAGAATTGAAAGTGCTAATGCCAATTTGGAGCCTCCCTGTAGAGCGCTATCTTAGCGCGTCCGTACTCTTATATGACCCGATGGAACTTGCAGATTCGAGCAAATTCCTCCGGCTCTAAGCTGGCTCCGCCAACGAGCGCGCCGTCTATATCCACTTGCTTCATGATGTCAACAATGTTCGCTGACTTAACCGAACCACCGTAGAGGATACGTGCATTTTGCGAAATCTCTTCACTCCCGATCTTGATCAATTCCTTACGGATCGCGGCGCAGACTTCTTGAGCATCCTCAGGGGTCGCGGTCTTGCCGGTTCCAATAGCCCAAACCGGTTCATATGCAAATATGATTTTCTTTAAATCTGGTTTATGTAAACCTTTTAGACCACTCTTTAATTGTTCAATCACATAACTGACATGCTGGCCGCTTTCGCGTATCTCAAGCGCTTCTCCTATGCAGAAAATGGGTTGCATCTCGCTACTGAGTACTGCACGCAATTTCCGATTAAGAGTTTCATCGTTTTCACCATGTATTGCGCGCCGTTCTGAATGTCCAACAATCACATAGGTGCAGTCCAACTTCTTCAGCATGCTTGCGGAGATATCGCCAGTAAACGCCCCTGATTTCTCAGGAGATACATCCTGAGCGCCATAGGAAATTCTCAATCGATCACCATCTACTAAAGTTTGTACCGATCGAAGGTCGGTAAATGGTGGAAAGATTGCTACATCAACTGCGTCAAAATCGCGCTCTTCAAGCGAATATGCGAGTTTTTGGGTTACCGCAATCGCTTCCAAATGGTTTAAATTCATCTTCCAATTTCCTGCTATTAATGGACGACGCACTTCTCTGTCCTAACTACTCAACGCTTCGAGGCCTGGGAGTGTCTTGCCCTCAAGATACTCGAGAGAAGCGCCACCGCCGGTAGAGACATAGCCAAATTGGGAATCTTGAAAACCGAGCGCGCGAATAGCAGCTGCGGAATCGCCACCGCCAACAACTGAGAGCCCACTAACCTCTGTCAGCGCCTTAGCAACCGCCTTTGTTCCACCAGCAAAATTTGGAAACTCAAATACTCCCATGGGGCCATTCCAGAAGACGGTGTGAGAAGTCGAAATTAAGTTAGCGAAATTTGTAGCACTATCTGGACCAATATCTAATCCGATAATTTCATCAGGAATGGAGTCGACAGAGAAGCGTTGAGCAGGTTCATTTGAAAATGTTTGGGCTCCTAGAATATCTGTTGGGAGAATTACTTCGACATTACGTGCTTCTGCCAGTTTGAGAATCTCACGAACCACCTGAATTGATTCTGTGTCGAGTAAAGACTTACCAACGGCGTATCCCTTCGCAGCCAGAAAGGTAAATACCATTCCGCCACCGATGGCGAGACGATTAACCCGTTCAATTAGATTCTTGATAACAGCAATTTTGTCAGAGACTTTTGCGCCTCCAAGTACCACCATATAAGGGGGCTTCGGATTCTCCATTAATTGCTTTAACACGGAAACCTCAGCGGCGATTAGTTTTCCAGCGGCATGTGGGAGTAGTTTGGCAAGTTCATAGACTGAAGCATGTTTTCTGTGGACTGCGCCAAATCCGTCGCCGATATAAAAATCAACGCCATTTGCAAGCTTTCTTGCTAACTCTAATCGTTCGCCTTCGTCCTTCGATGTTTCCGCCGCATGGAATCGGATATTTTCAAGAAGTGTTATTTCGCCCGGTTCTGTATTGGTGATGCCTTTTTCGGCAAATTCACCTATAGATTCTGGGATGAATTTCACGGGCTTGCCAATCAATTCACCTAGTCGAACTGCGACTGGAGCTAGCGAAAGATCTTTCTTTACCTCTCCTTTGGGACGTCCTAAATGGGAGCAAATAACGATTCCGCAACCTGCCGAAAGGAGCGAGTTGATAGTTGGAATCGAGGCTTTAATCCGACCATCATCGGTAATGCGGCCACCATCAAGTGGAACATTCAAGTCGCATCGAAGAAAAACTCTTTTTCCGGCAACTTGTTTTGGGGTAAATTCGGAAAGCAATGCGTTAGAGAGACTTTCCGATAAAGACCATCAAATCTACTAACCGATTTGAATAACCCCATTCATTGTCATACCAAGACGCAACTTTTATTTGATTTCCAATTACTTTAGTTATTCCTGCGTCAAAGATACTTGAATGCGGATCGGTCACGATATCGGTCGAAACAATTGGATCTTCCGTGTAGCGCAAAATACCTTTAAGCGCTCCATTGGCCGCCGCTTTCATAACTGAATTTACTTCTGCGGCTGTAGTCTCTTTTGTAACTTCGACAGTCAAATCTGTAATTGAGCCGGTTGGCACTGGTACTCGCAATGCGTAACCATCTAGCTTGCCCTTTAACTCTGGGAGAACTAGACCTATTGCTTTTGCGGCACCTGTCGAAGTTGGAATGATATTAGTTGCGGCAGATCTTGCTCTTCGTAAATCTTTATGAGGAAAATCTAAAATCACTTGGTCATTCGTGTAAGCATGAACTGTAGTCATAAATCCACGAACTATTCCGAAGTTCTCATGTAAAACTTTCGCCATTGGAGCTAGGCAATTCGTAGTACAGGATGCATTAGAAATTATTTTGTGATTTTTAGGATCATAGGAACCCTCATTTACGCCCAAGACAATGGTCACATCCTCATCTGTGGCCGGAGCTGAAATAACTACCTTCTTAGCGCCGCCACTTAAATGTTTTGCGGCATCAGATGCTTTGGTAAACCTTCCAGTAGATTCAATAACAATGTCAGCACCTACCGAGGACCACGGAAGCGCTGCCGGGTCTTTTTCGGCAAAGACTCGAATCTTTTTTCCGCCAATTGTCAGAGAGTTATCATCAAAATTTACTTCTTGATCAATCCTTCCCAAGATTGAGTCGTATTTAATCAGGTGGGCAAGGGTGTCTATGCTGGTTAAATCATTTACGGCAACTATCTCTACTGGAGCTTTAGCGGCAAGAGCTGCTCTGAGAAAATTCCGGCCGATTCGTCCGAAACCATTAATTCCAACCTTAACCATTGAAAATCCTCATCATTAGAAAATTTACGAAGCTTGAGCCACAACGTCGTGGCGAAGGCTGAAGTCTATCAGTGCTGGCTAACTGGATTTCTGTGGTCAACCAAGCAAATCAGGTGTTAGACCAGCCTCGGTATCCGGAATTCCTAATTCAGAGGCTCGCTTATCTGCCATTGCAAGCAATCGGCGAATTCTTCCGGCTATCGCATCTTTTGTCATTGGGGGCGATGCCAATGAACCTAACTCTTCTAAACTTGCTTGACCATGATTAATTCTCAACTCTCCAGCTTCACGAAGGTGGCTTGGAATTTCATCGCCTAAGATTTCAAGTGCACGTTGTACTCGGGCTGACGCAGCAACAGCGGCTCGGGCCGATCTTCGTAGATTCGCATCGTCAAAATTGGCAAGTCGATTTGCAGTAGCTCTAACCTCTCTTCTCATCCTGCGCTCTTCCCACGCCATAACGCTTTCATGAGCGCCCAGTCTTGTTAATAGAACGCCTATTGCATCTCCATCTCTTATTACTACACGATCAACGCCACGGACCTCTCGAGCTTTTGCTGTAATTCCCAGTCGACGTGCAGAACCAACTAAAGCGAGCGCTGCCTCAGGACCAGGGCAGGTTATCTCTAGCGCCGATGATCGCCCAGGTTCAGTTAATGAGCCGTGAGCCAAGAATGCGCCGCGCCAAGCAGCTTCCGCATCGCATACGCCAGCCGATACAACTTGTGGTGGTAGCCCGCGCACTGGTCTTGAATTCGAATCGACCAAACCCGTCTGCCGCGCTAGCGCCTCTCCATCTTTTATAACTCTGACTAAATAGCGACTTCCCTTTCGCAATCCACCAGCACTAATTACTGCTAAGTCTGATTCATGACCGTAAATATCGCCAATATCTTTTCGAACTCTACGAGCAGCCTGAGCAGTGTCGAGTTCAATTTCGACCATTATCTTTCCAGCAGTGAGATGGAGTCCGCCAGCGAAGCGCAGGATTGATGAGACTTCGGCCTTTCGACAACATGGTTTGGAGACTGAGAGCCGACTCAATTCATCTTTGACAGAAGCGGTCATTGCCATAAGGCTTATCTAATCACCTCAGCGCTCATAATTTCTCGAAAACAGAGAGCTAATTTTTTCGGATCATGCTGATCGCTTCCGTCGCTTAAGGCTAGTTGGCGGGAAATCAGTTTGCCGCCCATCTCCTCAGTCGCACCCTGCAATTCATCTAGCTCATCACCTTGAATACTCACATCAGCGATAGCAAAATCACATTTGAAATTGGGCGCAAATTTGCGAATTACTGCGAGGTGATCTGCGGCTCCGATCCCGCCCAGCTCTTCTGGAGGCTGCATTTCATTAGCCTGTAAATTGAGTATCAAAATCCTGCGAGCCTTTGATTCGCAGATCGCTTTTCGCTGGGGCGCCAACATTAGATGCGGCATAACACTTGAGAACCAAGATCCAGGACCGATTGTTAGAAAATCAGCTTCGGCAATTGCATTTATGCCTTCATCAGTTGGCTTTGCATCACCTGGAATTAGCTTTAAATCCTTAAGCGATCCCTTGGCGAGAGCTACTTCTTTTTGGCCACGAATCACCAGAGTTCCCTCCCGAGTTTGGAAAGCCCCTTCAATTTCAAGCGGTTCTCGTGACATCGGGAGCACGCGACCAACAACTTTTAGAAGTTGACCCACGCGCTCAAGCCCAGCAATAGGGTCCGCATCTCTATCCCAAAGCGCGGCAAGAAGTAGGTTTCCCAAGGCATGGCCATTTAATTCGCCGTTAGATGTAAATCGATATTGCATAAGATCTGCCCAACTTCTACCCCAATCGTCATCGCCGCAGAGAGCAGCCAGCGCCATCCGTAAATCTCCAGGTGGTAACGAGTTAAATTCAGCTCGCAATCTGCCACTTGAGCCGCCGTTATCTGCAACTGTGACAATCGCAGTTAGATTTTTAGTGATTGTCCGCAGCGCACTTAGAGTTGCTGCAAGACCGTGACCTCCGCCAAACGAGACGATCTTTGGCTGGGCAATCAACGTTCCCTACCTAAATCTCTATGAATAGCGTGAGCAGAAACTTCAACATCGTTTGTGAGTGATTGGCCGTTCAATCTACGCGCTAATTCTTCGGCGATTGCAACGCTGCGATGTTTGCCGCCAGTACAGCCAATTGCAAGCGTGATGAATTTCTTACCCTCCCGCAGGTATCCAGCTGCAACACTTTCAAACATGGATACATATCGATCGAGGAACTCTGGAACTTCCGGGGCTTCCAATACGGAAGTACTAACCTCTTTATCCAGACCATTCTTGGGTCTTAACTCAGGCTGCCAGTGTGGATTAGGAATAAATCGGCAATCCATCACCAGATCAGCATCGGCTGGAATTCCATATTTATAACCGAAAGAGAGGATATTCACTTTAAGAGCTGCTAATGAACTGCTATGAAATAGCTCATTGATTTTCCGCTCTAACTGGTGAACATTGAGTTGGGATGTATCAACAATCAAGTCTGCGCCAGCGCGCAGTTCGTTCAATTTTGCACGCTCCCTATCTATGCCATCCAAGATTCTGTCATTGCCCTGCAAGGGATGCGGTCGCCTAGAAGATTCGAATCTTCGAATTAATACCTCGTCTGAGGCATCAACAAATACTATTTTTCTAGAAACCCCGATTTCGGCCACATCTGCAAGTGACCGATTAAGATCGTCAAAAAATTGTCTACCGCGCACATCTATAACAACTGCGATTAAATCCTCCGTATGTTCGGTCAACTTTATTACGGATGTAATAAGTTGAGGAGGAAGATTGTCTATTACGTACCACCCACCATCCTCCATTGAGTGAGCAACAGTCGATCGACCAGCGCCGCTCATTCCGGTAATGATTACTACATCTCGTGCCATGGCTACATCATGCTATCTCTGTCAAGGATGTTCGATGATTTCGCCCGTACTAGCATCTACATGAGCATTCGTTTCATTATTTTGCAAAGTACTAAAGATTATCTCGGCAGTCTTCGCGCCAATACCGGGGATGGCTGCTATTTCCTCTGCTGTAGCTTTTCGCAAGGCTGCAATTGAGCCGTACTGCTGCATCAGCGCAGCGCGTCGGCTCTCGCCAAGTCCTGCAATTTCATCTAATAGCGACTCGAGCATTAATCGTGATCGCTTTGACCGATGAAAAGTAATAGCGAATCGGTGAGCTTCGTCGCGGATTCGTTGTACTAAATAGAGCGCCTCGCTATTTCGCGGCAATATAACTGGGTAGGCCCGATCAGGAAACCAGATTTCCTCCAAGCGTTTTGCCAAACCAACCAGCGTTACATTTGTAACTCCTAAATCAGCTAATGCTCTAGCAGCGGCATTTACTTGACCTCTGCCTCCATCAACAATTAGCAGTTGGGGTGGATAAGCGAATTTTGGCCTCACCGCGCCTTCAAGATTAACCAAATCCTTCTCCGCCAAATACCTTCTAAAACGTCTTGTGACCACGTGATTCATGGCGCGCGTGTCATCAAATTTCTCTTTATCCTCAATCCCGAATCTTCGGTAGTCACTCTTTTTTGGTTGGCCATCTTCAAAAACAACCATGGAAGCGACTACCGATGTACCCTGAATATTTGAGATATCAAAACATTCAATACGAAGGGGCAATTCCTCCATTTCAAGCGCATTGGCAAGTTCCTCCAACGCACGACCCGCAACGGCCGCATCATTTGAACGCTTACTTAGGAATTGAATTAGTGATTGCTGTGCATTTCGTCTTACAACCTCAAGGATTTCTAATCTCTCGCCTCGTGTTGGCTGGGCCAATTTCACTCGTCGTCCGGCGCGCTCGCCTAGGAAATTCTCAAGCTCTGATAGTCCAATTACCGATAAGTTGATCTCAATCTCAGCTGGTATTTCTAGATCGCGATAAATCATCTCAAGGGCAGCACTAGCTATGTCAGTCTCTTCAACGGTATTTGACCGATCAATTATCCAGGCGCGAGAACCAACAATTCGCCCCTTCCTAACTCGGAAAATCGATGCTGCCGAATGAGTTATATCTTCATGAATTGCAATAAAGTCTGCAGAAATATTCTCTGAAATTGCCGCTTCGTTAGATTCATTTGCAATCTCAAGTCCTCGTAATTTATCACGTAGTTTGGCAGCTCTCTCGAAATCTTCAGTTGCAGATGCTCTCTCCATTTCCGCTCTTAAGTGATTTTCAAGATCCTGATTTCCTGATTCCATAAATTCAATCAGTCGATTCACTAGATCTCGATGTTCTTTGGTAGATATTCGACCAACGCAGGGGGCGGCACATTTACCGATATCTCCTAAGAGGCAGTGCCTCTTAGATTTCTGCGCTCTCTCATAGTTACTTGCCGAACACGATCGAACTGGATAACTATCTAGAATTAAATCAAATGTGGTGCGCAGTGCCCAAGCATGCGCATAAGGACCGAAATACTTGATCCCCTTCTGTTTTTGGCGTCGAGTTACAAATACTCTTGGAACTTCCTCTTTAACACTAATCGCCAAATATGGATACGACTTATCATCCCTGAACTGCACATTGAATTGAGGGTTCTCTTCCTTTATCCAATTAAACTCAAGTTGCAGAGCCGCAACTTCACTTTCTACAACAGTCCAATCCACTCTCTCCGCTGCATGCACCATCCGGTGAGTTTTTTCAGGCAGATTACTTTGGAAGTATGAATTGATTCGATTTCTTAAAGATCTAGCTTTGCCCACATAAATAACTTTGTCGGCGCCATCAAAAAATCTGTATACCCCAGGTTCATCAGGGACACCTGTCGGTCGGTATTTTTGAGGGTCTGACACTGTAACTACTTCTTCAAGATGGGTGAGAGAAACTTTGCCGTGTAGCTCTTTGGATTCTTAGCTACGCTCTCTGGAGTTCCTTCAGCAATTACAGTTCCCCCTCCGGATCCACCTTCTGGGCCTAAATCAATTATCCAATCCGCACATTTAATTACATCAAGATTGTGCTCGATTACAACAACTGTATTGCCGCTATCTACTAGGCGTTGAAGTACACCTAAGAGTTTTCTTACATCTTCAAAATGTAATCCTGTTGTAGGTTCATCCAAAACATAAATTGTTCTCCCGGTGGAGCGCCGCTGAAGCTCGGTAGCCAGTTTTACGCGCTGGGCTTCTCCTCCGGATAACGTTGGCGCAGATTGCCCAAGCCTGACATAACCTAATCCAACATCACACAAAGTCTTAAGAAATCTATGAATTGCTGGGATCGATTCAAAAAATTCAGTAGCTCTCTCAATCGGCATATCTAGCACTTCTGCAATAGTTTTTCCTTTGTAATGAACTTCTAATGTTTCCCTGTTGTAACGCGCTCCATGACAGACTTCGCATGGGACATAGACATCGGGTAAGAAATTCATTTCGATTGTGATCGTGCCATCTCCTGCACAGTTTTCGCATCTTCCACCTTTGACATTGAAGGAAAAACGCCCTTGTTGATAGCCGCGAATTTTCGCCTCGCTGGTTTCTGCGAAAAGCGCGCGTATTTTGTCGAATACTCCTGTATAAGTTGCTGGATTCGATCGCGGAGTTCGACCTATTGGTGATTGGTCAACGTGTACTACCTTGTCTAATTGCTCAATACCAGTAATAGTTCGATGTCGACCAGGGACGATTCGAGCGCCATTTAATTTATTTGCAAGGACAGAATAAAGGATGTCATTAACTAAGGTAGATTTACCTGAACCACTTACTCCAGTTACAGAGATAAATAGTCCCAACGGAAATTCAACATCGATATTTTTTAGATTGTTCTCTTTTGCTTCTTTGACTTTAAGTTTTCGTTTAGGATCAACAGGACGTCGCTTCTTAGGAGTTGCGATCTGACTTCTGCCAGAAATATAAGCTCCTGTTATAGATTTCTTCGAATTAATTAATTCATCTAGCTTCCCTGAGACGACGATCTCACCGCCGTGTTCTCCTGCGCCTGGCCCAATATCCACGATCCAATCAGAAGTTCTAATTGTCTCTTCGTCGTGCTCTACAACAATCAGGGTATTACCAAGATCTCGCAAGTGCGTGAGCGTCTCTATCAGTCGTCGATTATCTCGCTGATGCAGCCCGATGCTAGGTTCATCTAGAACATAAAGCACGCCCACTAGTCCAGAACCAATTTGAGTTGCCAATCGAATTCGTTGAGCTTCTCCGCCCGAAAGTGAGGCAGCTGGTCTAGCTAAAGTTAAATACTCCAAACCAACATCTAGTAGAAACCCGAGTCTAGCGTTTACTTCTTTCATTACTCTTTCAGCAATCTTGGCTTCGCGAGAACCCAGCTTGATCTCTTTAAGAAACTTGGCGCATTCCTCGATTGAGAGTTCACAAATTTCGGCAATATTCTTATCGGCCAGAGTCACAGCTAGAACTTCTGGCTTTAGCCGAGCCCCGTTACAGACTGCACAAGGAGTCTCGCGCATATAAGCCTCATATTTTTCTCGGCTGTAATCACTCTCAGTTTCTCCGTGACGTCTCTCGATGAATGGAACAACCCCTTCAAACCCGGTGGAGTAACTTCTAACTCTTCCATATCTATTTCGATACTTAACATGTACTTCATATTCATAACCGTTGAGTATCGCCGCTTTTGCCTTGGAGGATAGTTTTGACCAAGGTGTTTCCATGGAGAACTTGATGTCTTTTGCTAACGCTTCAAGCAAGTTGTTGAAATATTCAGCGCTCTGTCCTCCCGCCCAAGGAGCAATCGCACCTTCACTAATTGAGATACTGTCATCCGGAATTATCAATTCCTCGTCAACTTCTAATTTCGAGCCAATTCCGCTGCATTCCGGGCAAGCTCCAAAGGGTGAATTGAAGGAAAAGGAACGAGGCTCCATCTCTTGAATTGATATCCCACAGTCGTGGCAGGCAAGCAACTCACTATAAGTTCTCTCTTTTTCCTCTTTTCCTTCTGCATCCACAAATTCCAAGGTCACAATTCCGTTGGCGAGTTTTAGAGCTGTTTCAATCGAATCAGTAAGTCGTTGTTGTGATTCTGGCTTTGCAACAAGACGATCGATTACCACTTCTATTGTGTGCTTCTCTTGTTTTTTCAATTTTGGAGGATCGCTCAATTGAATTGTTGCACCGTCAACTCGAGCCCGCGCATAACCTTGCGCCTGAAGATCTTTAAATAGATCTGCAAATTCACCTTTTCTGGATCGAATCATGGGAGCTAATACTTGAAACCTAGTTTCATTTGGCAGAGCAAGAATTTGATCAACTATATTTTGAGGGGTCTGTTTTGTTATGGGTTTGTGACACTTTGGACAATGTGGTTTGCCTGCTCTCGAAAATAGGAGGCGAAGATAGTCATATACTTCTGTGATAGTTCCAACAGTGGATCTGGGATTTCGGTTGGTGGATTTTTGATCAATCGAAACTGCTGGTGAAAGTCCTTCAATAAAATCTACATCCGGCTTATCCATCTGCCCTAAAAATTGACGAGCATATGCAGAGAGAGATTCCACGTAGCGGCGCTGACCTTCTGCGAATATCGTGTCGAAAGCCAGAGACGATTTTCCCGACCCTGAAAGACCCGTAAATACGATCAGCGAATTCCTTGGTAAATCCAAGGAGACGTTCTTTAAATTGTGCTCCCGGGCTCCTCGCACTATTAGGCGATCGGTGCTCATTAATGTCCCGCCTCATCCATGCCGCGCAGCTCCTTTTTCAGTTCCCTTATTTCGTCACGAAGCCTCGCCGCCAATTCGAATTGTAATTGTTCAGCCGCGCCTCGCATCTGCTCGGTAAGTGAATCTATTAATCCGAGAAGTTCGGTACGAGGTAAGGCTACGAGCGACTTCGCATGAACGCCAACCGGAGTTTCGCTAACTCCTCGTCCATTAGAGGCAACAACTTCTGCTGTGTCTAAGCTCTCACGCTCAATTAGGTCTGTGATGTCTGCGATGCGCTTGCGCAGTGGTTTTGGATCAATACCCATATCTCGGTTGTAGTTTTCTTGCTTGGTTCGCCGACGATTAGTTTCTTCGATTGCATTACGCATTGATTCAGTGAGATTGTCGGCATACATATGCACTTCGCCTGATACGTTTCTTGCTGCACGCCCAATTGTCTGGATAAGTGACCTGGTGGAACGTAAAAATCCCTCTTTATCTGCATCCAAGATGGATACTAGAGAAACTTCTGGGAGATCGAGGCCTTCGCGCAGCAGATTTATTCCAATTAGAACATCATATTCACCTTTACGTAACTCCCTGAGTAATTCGACTCTACGCAACGTATCTACTTCTGAATGCAAGTATCTGACTCGAATTCCATTATTTGCAAAGTAATCAGTTAGATCTTCGGCCATCTTTTTTGTAAGAGTTGTAACTAGAACTCTTTCATTGCGATCTGCTCGCAACTTAATCTCATTCATCAAATCATCAATTTGATTCTTAGTCGGTTTTACAATTATGCGAGGGTCAACCAAACCTGTTGGACGAATTACTTGCTCCACATATTCATTATTTGATTTTTCCAACTCATATGGGCCGGGAGTTGCCGAAAGGTATATCTTTTGGGGAGTTCTCTCTAGGAATTCATTGAATTTGAGGGGGCGGTTATCGAGGGCGCTGGGCAATCTGAATCCGTGTTCTACCAATGTTCGTTTTCTAGATGCATCGCCCTCATACATGGCGCCGATCTGAGGGACAGTAATGTGTGATTCATCTATAACGCAGAGAAAATCTTCAGGAAAATAATCTAGAAGGCAACTGGGTGCGCTTCCTGGTAACCGACCATCTATATGCCTCGAATAATTCTCAATCCCCGAACAGAACCCAAGTTGGGCCATCATCTCTAAGTCGAACTGGGTTCGCATTCGCAATCTTTGCGCCTCTAACAATTTATTCTGTTTTTCTAGTTCTTTTAGACGCTCGCCTAGTTCAATTTCAATATTTGCCATGGCCCGCTTCATGGTTTCTGGACCAGCTGAATAATGAGTGGCAGGAAAGATGAACACCTCCTTGACATCACTTACGATCTCGCCAGTAAGTGGATTTAAGGTTGTTAATCTTTCAATTTCATCTCCAAACATCTCAATTCGAATCGCAAGCTCTTCATATACGGGGATAATCTCAACCGTATCGCCGCGAACGCGAAATGTTCCTCTTTCAAATGCTACGTCATTTCGCTTGTATTGAATCTCAACGAAATTTCGAAGAAGTCTATTTCTTTCAATAGAATCTCCCACTCCGATTCGAATCATTCGGTCGATGTATTCCTGCGGGGTCCCTAGACCGTAAATACAAGATACTGTTGCCACCACAACCACATCGCGTCTTGTCAAGAGAGAATAAGTTGCTGAGTAGCGCAATCTTTCGACTTCAGAATTTACTGAGGCATCTTTTTCAATAAATGTGTCGGTTTGGGGAACATATGCTTCAGGTTGGTAGTAGTCGTAATATGAAACAAAATATTCAACTGCATTTTCTGGCATTAATTCTCGAAATTCGTTAGCCAATTGGGCGGCCAATGTCTTATTTGGCGCAAGTACCAAAGTTGGCCTTTGTACTTGTTCTATCAGCCAAGCCACAGTTGCTGATTTACCGGTTCCCGTCGCTCCAAGTAAAACTATGTCACTTTCATCTCGTTCTACTCTTTTCGTTAGCTCGGCAATAGCATTTGGCTGATCTCCGGCAGGGGTGAATTCGCTGATGACCTTAAACGGCTTATCGGCTCGCGGTGTGGAAGTGGCAACTCTGCTCATTTCGCTAGGCGTGGCCTAATTTCGTTTTCCCAGATACTTAGGACTTTCTTCTCCAATGCCGGAATGTCACCATCATTTTCGATGATGAAATCTGAGATTGATTCCCGTTCCTCGCGTGTTGCTTGGGCTGAGATCCGCTTATCAATTTCATAGCTCTTAAGTCCCCGGGCAATTAGTCGCGAGCGTCGCTCATCCATATCAGCTTCAACTGTAATGACTAGGTCAAACCTCTCCTGGCCCTTCGTTTCGAAGAGCAGTGGAATCTCGTTTATCACGACGGCGTTTTCGCCCGCCCTAGAAGTTAACTTAGTTGCTAATTCGCGAACTCTTGGGTGGATTATGTTCTCTAAATCTCTGCGAGCTGCAGCGTCTCTGAAAACAATTGCTGCCAGCTTAGAACGATCTATTTCTCCATCAAGCAAAATATCATCCCCAAAACGCGCAACTACCTCATCGAAACCAGGTTTACCGCGTTCAACAACTTCGCGTGCAAGTTGATCGGAGTCAATGCATATTGCTCCCAACTCAGCAAACAACTCAGCGACCAGCGATTTTCCTGCACCTATTCCACCAGTAAGAGCTATCGAGATCATGGCTCGACTCCTAAATCATTTAGAGGTTAGGAAGAACACCTCTAGGCGGTCGGATCATCAGATTGAGCAGGAGCAGAAGCGGCGGCAGCAGCATCTGCTGCTTGTGCTTCCGACTTCTGTTTCTTATGCGCGAGGAATCGAGCTTGCGCTTCGGCATACTGTCGCTCCCAAGCTTCGCGTTGCGCTTCAAAACCTGGTTGCCACTCTTGAGTTTGTGGATCGAAGCCTTCTGGGTAAATGAAGTTACCGTTTTCATCATATCTAGCCGGCATGCCATATTGGGTTGGGTCAAAGGCTTCAACAGGAACATCCTGGCCTTCGTTCGCCTGCTTGAGAGAAAGTGAGATTCGACGACGCTCAAGATCGATATCAATAATTTTGACAAATAGTTGATCTCCAACTTGAACAACTTGTTCCGGAATTTCCACATGTCGTTCTGCAAGTTCAGAAATATGAACCAAGCCTTCAATTCCATCAAATACCTTTATGAATGCGCCAAACGGTACTAGCTTAGTTACTTCTCCTGGTACGACTTGATTTATGGTGTGAGTTCTAGCGAAAGCCTGCCAAGGATCTTCTTGCGTAGCCTTCAAAGAAAGTGAGACTCGCTCTCTTTCAAAATCCACCTCAAGGACTTCTACGGTGACCTCATCGCCCACTTCTACAACTTCACCGGGGTGGTCGATATGTTTCCAAGAGAGTTCAGAGACGTGAACTAGTCCATCCACTCCCCCGAGATCTACGAATGCTCCGAAGTTAACTATTGAAGAAACCACGCCCGTGCGAACTTGTCCTTTTTGAAGTTGATTTAGGAAAGTGGTGCGAGATTCAGATTGAGTCTGCTCGAGATAGGCGCGGCGAGACAAAACTACATTGTTACGATTTTTGTCGAGTTCAATAATTCTCGCCTCAACCTGTTTACCGATATAAGGAGATAGGTCTCGGACTCGGCGCATCTCCACTAGGGATGCAGGAAGGAATCCTCTGAGTCCGATATCAACTATTAGACCGCCTTTGACTACCTCAATTACCGTTCCAACAACAACTTCATCACGCTCTTTTTTGCCTTCAATTTCACCCCAGGCTTTTTCATATTGAGCCCGCTTCTTAGAGAGGATCAGTCGACCCTCTTTATCTTCTTTTTGAAGAACTAACGCTTCTATGCGTTCACCTATCTTTACCAATTCGCTTGGATCTAAATCATTTCGAATCGAAAGTTCCCGAGATGGAATAACGCCTTCTGTCTTGTATCCGATATCAAGAAGTACTTCGTCGCGGTCTACTTGGACGACAATTCCAGAGACTAAATCTCCGTCATTAAAATTCTTTATGGTTCCTTCGATGGCTGCGAGAAATTCGGCGGCGGAACCGACATCATTTATTGAAATTTGAGTGGACAAGATTCTCCAAGTTTTACTGCAACTAGTAGGGCATGCATGGGGCCGACTCCGATTGGGCATTTCCTACTAGGTCTTAGGCGATGCAAGCTCCCAAAGCAAGGATGCGAAGAGTACTTTCTTAGCCGCTCTGGGGTCAATTCGTAGAACTGTTTAGTGAGCTGCCTCGTGCCAATTTCGGCCAAATCCAACGTTTACATCAAGAGGCGCCTTCAATGGATATGCAGATCCCATCTCAATCCGCACCAATTCCTCGAGAGCCGACTCCTCATTAACGGCAACTTCAAAAATCAATTCATCATGGACCTGTAGCAATAATCTCGACTGCATTTTCTTTTCTTTGATTACATCAGCAACTCTAATCATGGCTTCCTTAATTATGTCTGCTGCGGAGCCTTGAATCGGTGCATTTAATGCCATTCGTTCTGCAACTTCGCGACGTTGTCGATTTTCGTGGCTCAAGTCTGGGAGATAGCGTCTTCTTCCCATTATCGTTTCAGTAAATCCTTTTTCTCGAGCAATTCGGACTACGTCCTTCAAATAGCTTTGGATTCCACCGAACCTCAAGAAATATCGATCCATAAGTGCGCTCGCTTCGTTCGGTGTGATGTCTAATTGTTGCGCCAAACCGAATGAAGATAATCCATAAGCCAATCCGTATGACATGGCCTTGATCTGGCGGCGCATATCTTCATCTACTTTAGTTTCAGCCACACCAAAAACTTGTGCCGCTACCGTTCGATGCAGGTCTTCCCCTTCCGCAAATGCTTTCAGTAATCCTTCATCTTCAGAGAGATGAGCCATTATTCGCATTTCAATCTGACTATAGTCCGCCGTCATTAATTGGTTGAATGGACTTATCGCGACAAATGCTTCTCTGATTCGCCGACCTTCTTCACTTCGAATTGGAATATTCTGTAGATTGGGATTAATTGAAGACAGTCGCCCCGTCGCAGTCACAGTTTGCTGAAAACTGGTATGAATACGTGAATCACTTCCTACGCATTCAATTAGTCCTTCCACGGTAGTGCGCAGTTTTGTGAACTCACGAGTTTTTAATATATTTGCTAGAACTTTATGCTTGGTCGTATTGAATAGCCACTCCAGAGATTCGGCATCGGTGCTAAAACCTGTTTTTATTCGCTTGGTTTTAGGAAGTTTCAATTTCTCGAAGAGTATTACTTGAAGTTGCTTTGGGGATGAAAGGTTGAATTCTTCTCCGGCATCTCTATGGGCTGATTTAATCGCGTCACCTTCAATTTCTAAAAATTCGGTTCGCAACACGTTCAAATACTTCAGATCTACACCAATCCCTACTCTCTCCATTTGTGCAATCAGCGCCATCGTTGGCATTTCAAGTTTTTCAAAGAGACCATAAAGTTCACGTGATTTCATCTCATTCACTAGTAATTCCTCTATTGCATAAAGTGAATGAATAAGATTTGGCGCGACAGGACCTCCAAGAAGATCGAGGTTTGACGGTTGAGATTCCCATCCCAAATACTTTTTTACTATTGCTGGCAAATCTAAATCCCTAGTACCTGGGTTTATAAGATAAGCAGCGATTTCAGAGTCAAATGTGATCTTGCAACCTAGTTCGGCTTTTACCAAATCCTTGCCACCGTGAGTGATTACTTCTTTTCCATCGAGCAATCCTGATTTGACCTGAGTAGAAATTGCTATTCCCTTATAAGTTACGGCATACAAAACATCTCCTACCGTCAGGGCTGCAACCTTACGTTCTGGGCTTAGTGTCTCTACGAAATCCTTTGCAGAAATATTTCTCCAGTCAACTTTTTCAGTTTTATCATCCCTAATCTCTTTCTCGTTTTTAGCTGAGCTCACTTGCGATTCACTATTTGCAAGAACTTGGACTCGCTCTCGAAGCACCTTTATTTCAAGATTCTCAAATAGCGATATGGTCTTTTCTAGATTTACACCACGCCAACTCAATTCATCGAATTTGAACTGAATCGGGACATCTCTTCTCAATTCAGTAAGTTCGCGATTTCTCTGGACAATCTTGATGTTTTCGCGGAGTGAATCTCCAACTTTCCCCGAAACTTCAGAAATGTGGTTAATCAGATTCGATAAATTTCCATATTCAGTAATCCATTTAGCTGCAGTTTTCTCGCCCACTCCTGGAATCGATGGCAAGTTATCACTGGGATCACCTCTCAAGGCTGCATAATCTGGGTATTGCTGGGGAGTCAGCCCGTATCGTTCCATCAATACTTCAGGTGAGATGCGAGAAAGATCCGTAACTCCCTTCTTAGGGTAGAGAACCGTTACATTTTTCGTTATCAATTGAAAGGCGTCTCGGTCCCCGGTGCAAATGAGTATTTCTGCACTCTTAGGTGAGTTTTGAATAATTGAGGCAATTACATCATCGGCTTCAAATCCTGGTGCCTCAAAACTCGGTATTTGAAACGCTTCAATAAGTTCATTTATATATGAAAGTTGCGATCTGAACTCATCAGGAGTGGCCGCCCGGTTAGCTTTGTACTCAGGGAAGGCTTCAGTTCTGAAGGTTTTTCTAGAGACGTCAAACGCAATAATTACGTGTGTTGGTTTTTCGTCTCTGATGAGATTAATTAGCATGGCAGCAAACCCGTAGATTGCATTAGTTGGTTGTCCGCTACTTGTGGAGAAATTCTCTACAGGAAGGGCATAGAAAGCTCGATATGCCAGCGAATGGCCATCAATTAGCAAAATACGTGGATTCATCGTCAACGCAATCCTAGATGGCGCTCTCCTATCCATCTACAATCTGGGCATGACTGATTTCATGAAGATTCTGCAGGAACGTGGCGGGGGCGCTCTAGCTCAGAAACTAGGAATTGAGATTGTTGAAGTTTCGCCAGAGAAATTAGTCGCGACCATGCCGGTTGAAGGAAATACTCAACCAATTGGACTTCTGCACGGAGGCGCTAGCGTTGTACTTGCTGAGAGTCTTGGCTCTATCGGCACTCAACTACATGCTGGCCCAACACGAAAAATCGTGGGTGTTGATATAAATGCAACGCACCATAAATCTGCAACAAGCGGATTAGTAACCGGAGTTGCTACCGCAATCTCGCTTGGCAAAACGCTCTGTTGCTATCAAGTGGAGATAACAAACGATAAAGGTGAGCGAACCTGCACTGCAAGAATTACTTGTTTGATTCTGGCGGAACGTTCTTAATTAGTTTGGGGTCAAGTATTCCCAATGCCAATTCTTTCATGGTAATTCTCTGGTCCATGGCCGTTTTCTGGATCCACTGATAGGCCTGGACTTCGGAGAGCTTAAGAGTGTGCATTAGAACGCCCTTAGCGCGATCTAGTAATTTGCGAGTTTCCAATCTCTCGGTGAGGTCAGCAATCTCCTCTCTTAAGGTGATTAGCTCAACAAATCGACTAGATGCAATTTCAATTGCAGGAACAAGATCTGCAATAGTGAAAGGTTTGACCACATAGCCCATTACTCCAGCATCCCTTGCTCGTTCTACCAATTCACGTTGGCTAAAAGCAGTCAGCATCAAGGTCGGGCAGATTGCGATGATTTCCGATGCTGCAGAAATTCCATCAAGTTTTGGCATTTTCACATCTAATATAGCTAAATCTGGTTTTAACTCCTTAGCTAATTCAATTGCCTCAACGCCGTCAGTAGCCTCTCCGACAACTTGGTAACCCGCTTCTTTTAACATTTCTGATAAATCCATACGAATTAGAGTTTCGTCTTCAGCGATGAGTATTCGTGAGATAGCCATAACTTGACCTTTTTGTGCCTCGAGTCGGATTCGAACCGACACTATACGGTTTTTGAGACCGTCCTCTCTACCGTTGGAGTACCGAGGCGCGGAGGAAGTTTAGCGATAGGCCGGGGCGATGCCACCAACGGCATCGCCTATGTTGTGAACTCGCATTGCATTAGTTGAGCCGGGGATTCCAGGCGGCGATCCAGCAACTATCATTATCGATTCACCTTTGTTAACTCTTTTTGTATTTAAGAGAATTGCATCGACTTGCTTCACCATTTGATCTGTTGTTTCAACTAGCGGTGTCAGCATAGATTCCACACCCCAAGTCAGGGCCAATTGACGATATGTATTTTCATCTGGAGTCAAAGCCACTATTGGGATGCGGGATCTCAATCGAGACATACGTCGTGCTGAATCACCTGACTTTGTAAATGTAGCTAACATCTTTGCGCCAATAACTTGACCGACTTCAGAGGCGGCTTTAGTTATTGCGCCACCTTTAGTTCGCGGATTATGAAGTAATTGAGGAATTAGATGCAAGGCATCCGTTTCAGTCTTCTCAATAATTCTTGCCATGGTCTGTACCGACTCAATTGGGAAATTTCCGGTACTGGTTTCGCCAGATAACATAAGCGCATCTGCGCCATCTAAAACCGCATTTGCACAATCAGTAGCTTCTGCTCGGGTCGGACGAGAATTTGTGATCATTGAATCAAGCATCTGGGTTGCGACAATTACTGGTTTCGCCTGCTCTCTGGCCAACGTAATGCAGCGCTTCTGTACTAATGGAATTTCTTCTATCGGCATTTCAACGCCAAGGTCGCCACGGGCAACCATAATTCCGTCAAACGCCTCAATAATTGAATCTAGATTTTCAACTGCCTGCGGTTTTTCAATCTTGGCTATAACTGGTCGGAAAATTCCTTCTTCCTTCATTATCGCTTGTACCGCTTTGATGTCTTCGGCACTTCTAACAAAAGAAAGCGCAATTAAATCGACACCCGAGCGCAGTGCCCATCGCAAGTCAGATTCGTCTTTATCTGACATTGCGGGAACCGAAACCGCGACACCAGGAAGGTTAATACCTTTGCTATTTGAGATCTCTCCTGCTTCTTTGCATTTAGTTTGAACAGAATTTTTATCCACTTTTGTAACTTCAACGACCACTCGACCATCATCAATTAAAAGCAAATCTCCAGGCTTACAATCTCCCGGCAACCCTTTATATGTAGTTCCTACGAGATCTTTAGTTCCTTCGACATCATCCGTCGTAATTGTAAGTAAATCACCTACCCCTAGATTATGAGGGCCATCCTTAAATCTGCCTAGGCGAATTTTTGGCCCTTGTAAATCTGCCATGATCGCAACGGCAACGCCTGCTTTCTCTGCGGATTTTCTTACCGCCATCATTCTCTGTAGATGTTCGCTCTGTTCGCCATGAGAAAGATTTAATCTCGCGACATTCATTCCGGCTGAGATTAATTCGGCAATTTTCGCTTCAGTGTTTACGGCAGGACCAAGCGTGCAAACTATTTTTGCTCTCCGCAAAAGGAACCTCACTCGAATTCAGAGTTGATGACAGACTACAGTGTCTTGGACGCCAGTCTATCAAGGAGCTGAAGCTAAAAAAAATCCTTTAGATTCCAGAAATATGCGCGAGTTGGCCAACACCAGCAGTAATAGCCATTCCAAGCGCGCCACCAGTCAAAATTCTAAAAGTTGTCTTGCTAACGCTTGCTCCGGCAGTTTTCGCGCTAATCACGCCAGCAATTATCAATCCAACAAATGTTGTAGCAATAATCGAGAGCGCTTTTCCACCAAGACTTGGAGCAAACGCGCCAAGGAAAGGAATCAAACCACCGGCAGTAAAACTTAACGCCGAAGCTACTGCCGCTTGTATGGGTCTAGCACGAGTAGCTTCATGATGTCCTAATTCATCACGTAAGTGAGCCGCAAGGGCATCTTTGTCGTGAAGTTCTTTCGCGACTTGTTCGGCTAAGTGTCTAGAAATTCCTCTTGACTCATATATTTGCGTTAATTCCTCTAATTCACCTTTCGGATCTAGAGCTAATTGGCGTATTTCCAATTCTCGATCCGATTTTTCAATATCATTTTGTGATTTAACCGAAACATACTCTCCGACAGCCATAGACATGGCACCAGCGGCTATAGCTGCAATCCCTGCGGTTATTACCAAATCATTTTTACCTGCGCTAACAATCCCAATCATCAAGGATGCCGTCGAAACGAGTCCATCGTTTGAGCCAAGAACTGCGGCACGAAGCCAGCCCGCCCTATGCGCTCGATGGGCCTCTACGCCATTTTGTTGGTCTGCAATTTCCATGCCGAGATAGTATCTCCTCAGCAGTTAATTCTTGATCTTTGAAGCTGTCGGCCTCTGAAAATTCCGTTTCCAAAGTAGCAGAAGTGAAAACCCTAATAGAAACAAGCTAGTCCAGATATTCAATCTTAATCCAAGTATCAGGTTCGCATCATCTATTCTTAGGCTCTCTATCCAAAGCCTACCTAGTGAATATAGCGCTACGTAAGAAATAAAAACTGAACCGCTTCGAAGTTTTTTGAATATCTTCCATTTGACTATTACTAATGCAGCTATGAGACACCAGATTGATTCATAAAGAAAAGTTGGATGAAAAGTCTCAAATTGAGAGTATCCGCTTGGACGATAACGTAGCGGAACTTGTAACGCCCAAAAAGTATCCAGTGGTCTTCCAAATAACTCAATGTTGAACCAGTTTCCGATACGTCCTATCGCTTGCGCAATTAATAGACCAGGAGCGAGCGCATCTGCAAAGATCGAAAAGGAGATTTCTTGATTCTTATTGATTCTGCGATATGCAAGAAATGCAATCAATGTTCCTAAGGAGATAGCTCCCCATATTCCGAGCCCACCTTGCCAAATGTATAGCGCCTCTATGGGCTTTCCACCTTCGCCAAAATAGCGTTGCGGCGAGGTTGCGACGTGATATAGACGCCCACCAATAATTCCGGCGGGAACCGCGTAGATTGCAACATCGCCAACAACTCCGGAGGCGCCGCCACTATTTATATATCTCTTATTGCCAATAAATACAGCTGCTGCAACTCCAGTAATTATGCATAGCGCATAAAAGTGAATAGTGATTGGCCCAAGCTCAATTAGAGATTGGCTGGGAGATGGAATCACGCCAGCTACTTAGCGGCCTCTACCGCAGCTTTAAATTCATCCAATTTGAATTCGACACCACTTCGTTGCCAGAGAGTGCCATTTATAAAGACCGTCGGTGTTCCCTTTACATTGTATTTGGGCATAGAGTCATAAACGGCTTTTGCGCGGTCGGCGTACTTATTTTCAGATACGCAACTATTGAATGAATCAGAAGTTATACCTAAGCGATTGCCAATTTCTAATAAATTCGCAACCGTGTAAGTTCCTGAACCCTCACGACCCTGAACTGTGTAAATCGCTTTGTGGTAATCCAGAAAGCGTCCTTCGTCAGCTGCACAAAAGGCTGCATTAGCAGCTTGGGCCGATTCATTTCCCAAAAAAGAAGTCAATCGATAAGTGACTTCGGCTTGGTTGCCTCGGACGATTTCATCTAAGTAATCTCCCATTTCTGTTTCAAAGTCTTTACAGAATGGACATTGTGGATCCTCCCAAATTTCAATTCTTGGAAGAGTTCCTTTATTGAAAGCGATTCCGAAATCATCCGCTGGGTCTATTGAGGCGTTTAGAATGGGCCCGTTGTTAGATGAATCTACTTTCTCAATAGCCACGTCAAAATCTGTTTTCTTTGCAGATTGCCTATCAAGCACTGTGAAAATTACACCTGAGACCACTACTAGCCCAACCATGCCAAGCACTAAGTTTCTTGTGAGCGTGTCACCTTTTGGCTGGTTATCACGGTTTCTTTGGCGAGGTTCTTTCGGCATGTAATCTCCTAGGTTTAAAGAAAATCTTAGTCTATGCGTGTAAGAAAATTAGACGAGACAGTCAGGCCCCAAGACGCTCTTGAGATCAGCGCTGAGACTTGGTGAGGCTGTGACCCGCAGTCCATCATCCAGGCGGAAGGTCGTCTCTTTAATTCCGCCTTCGATTTTTAAATGCACCTCCCTAGTTCCTGGGTGAGAGCGGAGGATTTCCTTCATGCGGTCGACGACCGGCGGTGTACAGCGTTCCGCTTCAACGCGAATTACGTATGGACCAATCGGAGCTTGATTAACGTCAGGGATTGAGAGATCGATAGCCGTAATTCTGAGCGCCTCTTCTCGTTTATCTATTCGACCTCTTATTGAAACAATTCGATCCTCTATCAAATTCAAAGCATGTTGTTGATAGGAGTTAGAGAAGAATAAAACGTCGACCGAGCCCTCTAAATCTTCAATTGTGACGATAGCCCAGGTTGAACCTTGTCTACTCACTTTTCGTTGCACATTTGTGATGAGACCGGCGATTGTAAAGACGCTTTCGTGCGCAACGTTCTCTTCAACTAATTGACTTATAGTGATATCTCGAGAATTTCGTAATACGTGCTCTACGCCTAAGAGGGGGTGATCTGAAACGTAAAGACCTAGCATTTCTCTCTCATATGAGAGGAGAAGCGGCTTCTCCCACTCTTGGGTAGGGATATCTAGCGCTACGCCAGCAACACCTGAGGTGATTTGGGAATTTCCACCAAAGAGATCAAATTGTCCAATTGCTTCGGCTCGTTTAACCTCAGAAACTGAATCTATTGCCTCTAAATAGACGCTCATCAAACCTTGTCGGGTATGCCCAAGTGAGTCAAAAGCCCCTGCTTTTATGAGAGATTCGATAGTTTTCTTATTACATACAGTGGCATCAACTTTTGCGAGGAAGTCTCCGAAAGATTCAAATCGACCTTTTTCTTCTCGGTTTCGCGTAATCGAGGCGACCACATTTTCACCGACATTTCTAATTGCTGCCAGGCCAAATCGGATGTCGTTACTCCTTGGGGTGTATTCAGCGTCAGATTCATTCACATCGGGAGCGAGAACTTTAATTCCCATGCGTCGACATTCGCTCAGATAAAGAGCCGTTTTCTCTTTATCGCTCTGGACGCTTGTAAGAAGTGCAGCCATATATTCAGTCGGATAATTTGCTTTCAAGTACGCCGTCCAAAATGAAATTACCCCGTACCCCGCGCTATGAGCTCGATTGAAGGCGTAATCCGAGAAAGGAATTAGTGTTCTCCATAGCTCCTCAATTGCGCCGCTAGAGAATCCATTCTTTGTCATTCCAGCTTCAAAATGCACATACTCTTTATCTAGAATCTCTTTATTCTTCTTGCCCATTGCTTTTCGAAGAAGATCTGCGCGAGCGAGTGAAAAGCCAGCAACTTTTTGGGCGATTGCCATTACCTGCTCTTGGTAAACAATTAATCCATAAGTGTCATCAAGAATTTCGCTAAGCGGAGCTTGTAGTTCTGGATGAATTGGTTCTATGCGCTTTCGTTTATTCTTTCGATCAGCGTAATCATTATGTGCGTTAACCCCCATGGGTCCCGGGCGATAAAGCGCTATTACTGCAGAGATATCAGCAAAAGCATCGGGGGCCATGGAGCGGAGCAGAGCTCGAATGGGCGCGCTATCAAGTTGGAATACCCCCAAAGTTTCACCTCTAGAGAGTAGTTCGAATGTTTTCTTGTCCGACAACGCCAATTCTTCAAGAACAATTTTTTTCTCTTGATTCTTCTCGATATTTACAATGCAATCATCAAGGACTGAGAGATTTCGAAGTCCGAGAAAGTCCATCTTTAATAGACCCGTGGCTTCACATGCACTCATATCAAATTGAGTAATGGTGGCGCCATCAGTATCGCGTCTATGAATCGGAATTACATCGAGAAGTGGGTCTCTGCTAAGAATTACGCCCGCAGCGTGGACGCCAGGTTGGCGTTTAAGTCCTTCGATACCTCTTGCCATATCAACAATAATTTTTGCGTCAGCATCTTCCTCGTAAATATTTCGAAATTCTTGGGCTTCTTGAAATCGTTCATGCTCTTTATCAAATATTCCAGAGAGCGAAATATCTTTACCCATAATTGAGGGAGGTAGCGCCTTAGTTAACTTATCGCCAAGAGCAAAGGGATAGCCGAGCACTCTCGTAGCATCCTTAATTGCTTGTTTGGATTTAATTGTGTTGAAGGTAATTATTTGAGCTACTCGATCTTCGCCATATTTATCGATGGCATACCGAATCATCTCGCCGCGGCGACGCTCATCAAAATCCAAATCAATGTCCGGCATTGAGATGCGATCTGGGTTTAGAAAACGTTCAAAAAGTAAACCGTGTTCTATCGGATCAAGTGCTGTGATGCCAAGTGAAAAAGAAACTAACGACCCGGCAGCCGAGCCTCTTCCAGGACCAACTCTGATGCCGACAGATTGTGCATGTGAGACTAAATCCGCAACCACGAGAAAGTAACCGGCAAATCCCATCTTGGTCATAACGTCTAATTCAAAGTCGAGCCGATTTTGATACTCAAGTGAGGGATTAGGGAGTCTTTTTTCTAAGCCAAGTTTCGCTTGTTTTACCAGCCATGAGTTTTCATCTTCTCCGGAAGGGACCGGGAACTTAGGTAATAGATTTTCATTCTCGCGGAGTTTTACATTGCACCTCTCGGCCACCAAGAGCGTGTTATCGCATGCAATCTCAACATCTCTAAATAAGTGCCGCATAGTCGCGGCATCTTTCAAATAGAACTCATCGCTATCGAATTTGAATCTCTTTGGATCGGCAAGAGTACTTCCGGAGCCAACTGAAAGGATTGCTTCATGATGGCGGGCGTCACCTGCGTACACATAATGCAAGTCATTTGTGGCTAAAAGAGGGATCCCGAGATCCTTTGAAAGCTGAAGCAATCCATCCTTGACGCGACGTTCAATCTCCAGACCATGGTCCATCAGTTCAACGTAAAAGTTCCCGGAACCAAAAATCTCAAGGTACTTCGCGGCGGCGGCGCGAGCCTCTTGGTATGCGCCCATCCGCAATCTAGTTTGAATCTCTCCACCCGGACAGCCCGTAGTAGCAATCAAACCCGCTGAGTATTTCTGGAGAAGTTCGGAATCAACTCTGGGTTTGTAATAGAAGCCTTCTAGCGAAGCCAATGAAGCTAGTTTGAACAAATTCGATAAACCGAGATTATTTTCAGCAAGAATTGTCATGTGAGTGTATGCACCGCCACCAGAGACATCATCTTCTCCGCCGTCTGCCCACTTAACGCGCTTCTTATCAAATCTTGATTCTGGCGCTACATACGCTTCGATACCGATGATGGGCTTAACGCCTTCAGATCGCATCGATTTATAGAAATCAAAGGCGCCAAAAACATTTCCATGGTCAGTTATTGCGATGGCATTGCCACCTTGATTCTTTACCTCTTTTGCAAGTTGATCGATCCGCGCTGCTCCATCGAGCATCGAGTACTCGGTATGAACATGTAAATGCACAAATCCCTTGCTCATGGGCGGTGAGATTACTACCCGGCTAAGACGATGCGGTTAAAATCGAAAGGGCGCGTTTCAAGTCCGCGGGGTATGGAGATGAAAGCGCAATTCGGGTTCCACTCGTAGGTTGCAAGAAGGCTAATTCCATAGCGTGGAGCCATGGTCGGCGCAGTTCTAAACGTTCGGCAAGGACTGGATCAGCGCCATAAGCAAGGTCCCCCACTAATGGGTGTCGAAGCGCGTTGAAGTGGACCCTGATCTGGTGGGTTCGGCCAGTCTCTAATTTGATTTTAAGCAAGCTCGTGCTTGCAAGATATTCGATTAATTCAAAATGGGTGATGCTGGGTTTTCCATCTGCAACAACTGCAAATCGATAATCTTCGCGCGGATGTCTTCCGATTGGAGCATCAATCGTGCCTTCAGGTGGATCCATGTGGCCCTGAACTAACGCGTGGTAAACCTTCTCTACTTTTCTTGTTCTAAATTGATCTTTTAGGTTGAGATAAGCGATTTCATTCTTAGCGACCATCATTAGGCCCGAAGTCCCTACATCAAGTCGCTGAACAATTCCTTTTCTCTCTTCTGATCCCGATGTTGATATCTGGCAACCCAGAGAGATGAGATCTCCGAGAACTGTGGGCCCTTGCCAACCAGGACTTGGGTGCGCAGCCGTTCCGACCGGCTTATCTACTACGACCACATCGTCATCTTCGTAGACAACTTGAATAGATTCACTCGTTACCCTCGTAAAATCCAGCGGATCAATTGCTTGAGGCAAATTAATTTCAATTTTCCTTCCAGCAACTACGCGATCAGATTTGGATACGGGAGTTTTGCCCAATTTGACCCGCCCAGCGTTAAGAAGATCGGCTGCTGCGCTTCGAGAAACCTCCAATAATTTTGAAACTGCTACATCCGCTCGTTCGCCATTTAGTTCATCTGTGATCTCAACGATTCTGAAATCGCTTTCACTAGTCACTTACCCACTCCATCTGATTCTTGGCTACCGCGGTCGTCACGATAAGGAATGTTGAAGGTAGCAAGCAGAGCTAGGCTTATTCCAGCAATAACTATTGCACTATCGGCAATATTAAAAGTTGGCCAATTTGGCAGCTCAATCCAATCAATAACCTCGCCACGCCAAACTCCAGGTGGTCGGAAAACTCTGTCGAATAAATTGCCCACTACTCCGCCCAAAAGCAAGGCCATCGCGATCGCCCAACGCAAACTTGTAATCTGGCGAACCAAATAGACCAACAGGCCAGCAACCACCAACTTTAGCGTGGAAAGAACGATTGTTGCTTCAGTTAAAAAATTAAACGCCGCACCTGAATTTGTCGAATATGAGAGTTTTAGAAAATCTCCTATGACCTTTATATCAGGTTGGTATCGAAGATAAGTTTCCGCCCAATTCTTCGTTGCAAGATCTAAGCCGAAGACTCCAGTCGAAACCAAAATAAAATATCGACGGATCCTAATCTGGATCGAGGAAGTCAGCGGCGCTCTTCTTTCTGCTTGCAGACCATACATAATGTGGCGCGCGGAAAGACTTTAAGTCTGGCTTTTCCAATAGGGTTTCCACAATCTTCGCACCGGCCATAAGTCTTTGTGTCGATCCGCTCTAAAGCGCGCTCAGTTTGTAAGACCATATCTCTTGCGTTATACACCAATGACATTTCATGTTCACGTTCAAAAGTTTTCGTTCCGGCATCAGCTTGATCGTCTCCGGCACCAACTCCTGATGCTTCGATTAAGGCATCCATTTCGCTTTCAACTTCTACTAACTCTTCTTTCAGGCGAATTAAGTCTTTTGCCAGTTCAGTTCTTATCGCCTTAAGTTCAAGTGCTGTCCAATTTTCGGCGCCCTCGTTTACAACTAGTGGAGCCGGGGCCGCCTTTATCGGTTTAAGCGGAGCCGGTTTCTTTCCAGGTTTAACCTTGCGAATTGGAGGCGGAAGCACCAACCGCTTCTCTTCAACGACGGCAATGTCGCTTGATTCTATTTCTGGTTTGTAGACCGAAATTGTGGTTGCGCCTTTTGCCGTGCTCGAGGTTAGGGCGGTCTTGTGCTGCCCCTTAATTATTGAAGGCGCTGCTTTCTTTGCCGTTTTCAATACTGGCTTCTTTTGCGGTTTTCCGCTCTTTTTCGCTACGGGCTTTTTTGTTATCGCTTTTTTGGAAATAGCCTTCTTAGATTTCGGGACCTGCTTCTTGGCAGGAGGACTTTTCTTCGAGGTTTTTTTAGCAGGCACAGCGCCGAAGGCTAGGGGTTCGCTAGCCCAATTGCCACTCGCCGCGGTTCTTTGGAATACAATTGGAGAACTTGCTTAAGAATACGCAGAGACCGGGCTATCACCCGAGAGCGTGTCGGAAGAAATGAGCCGAGAGGCCAAGTAGAGCCGACTGCAAGTTAGCGGTTCATCGAAAGATGGACAAGGTGGGTGGCACCGCGGTCATTGATCGCCCCTCCAAATCAGATTTTGATCGAATCGGAGGAATTGTGCCCGGCAAATCGCAATATCAGCCGCTTAGCCCTCAGATTGATCTTCCTGCCATTGAAAAATCAATTCTAGATTTTTGGCGTGACGAAAATATTTTTCATAGAAGTGTGACTTCTCGCAGTAACGGAAAATCTTGGACTTTTTATGAAGGGCCTCCAACTGCAAACGGAATGCCTGGAACTCATCACATTGAGGCGCGCGTCTTTAAAGATGTCTTTCCACGATTTCACACAATGAAGGGCAAGCACGTCATCCGAAAAGCAGGTTGGGACTGTCATGGGCTCCCAGTTGAAATAGCTGTAGAAAAAGAACTGGGATTCTCTGGCAAAGGCGATATCGAGAAATTTGGAATTGCCGAATTCAATGCTAAGTGCCGTGAATCGGTACAGCGACATGTAAATGCTTTTACTGAAATGACAGAACGAATGGGCTTCTGGGTAGATTTTGATGAGGCATATTGGACGATGTCAGATGAATATATTGAAAGCGTCTGGTGGTCGCTCTCTGAAATACATAAAAAAGGACTCTTGGTTCAAGACCATCGCGTAGCTCCGTACTGTCCAAGGTGTGGAACTGGTCTTTCCGATCACGAACTTGCTCAAGGCTACGAAACCGTTACGGATCAATCGGTCTTTGTTCGCTTCCCGGTAATTTCAGGTGACCTAAAAAAGCTTCATGCGAGTTTCTTAGTTTGGACCACGACTCCTTGGACCCTCGTCTCTAACACCGCTATTGCGGTAAATCCCGAAGTGACATATTTAGTTGTGCGAACCGCACCAAATGAGAAACAGGAATCCGAAGTACTCGTAGTTGCCGAACAACTAGTTGGCGTTGTGGGAGCAAACTACGAGGAATTAGCTCGGTATTCCGGAAAAGATTTGGAGAATATTCGGTACAAGAGACCATTTGAGATGCTGGATATACCTGAGGCGCATTTCATTGTTTTGGCCGATTACGTAACCGTCGAAGATGGCACTGG
>JBEANJ010000002.1:0-36079 GCA_041165565.1 Actinomycetota bacterium
CCTCTTTTCTTTGAACATTCTAACAACCGCTTTTAAGTGCTCCGGTGTTGTACCGCAGCATCCGCCAACAAGTTGAACTCCGTATTGTTCTACAAATTTGTCTAGAGCGGATGCCAGTTCATCTGGCGTTAGCGGATAGTGAGCGCCACCATCTTTAAGAATCGGTAATCCAGCGTTGGGCATACAAGAAATAGGAATTTTGGAATTTTGCGAAAGGTAACGAAGATGCTCACTCATCTCAGTAGGTCCAGTCGCGCAGTTCAAACCGATTAGATCAACCCCGAGATTCTCCAGTGAATTAAGTGCTGCGCCAATTTCCGAACCCACCAGCATAGTTCCATTGGTTTCGATTGTTACTTGGACAATCAATACGATGTCGCGATCCTCAATAGCCTCACGGGCTCCTATAGCAGCTGCTTTAGCTTGTAAAAGATCTTGTGTTGTTTCGATGAGTAACGCATCAACTCCGCCATCAATCAACGCAGTCGCTGCAGTTCGATATGAATCTTTCAGTTCCTTAAAAGTGATATGGCCGAGAGTCGGTAGCTTGGTACCAGGGCCTAATGAACCGAGAACCCATTTCGGAACTGAATATTCTCCGGCAACTTTTCTTGCAATCTCAGCCCCAGCTCGTGCCAGCTCATAGGTTCGATCGATAATTCCGTATTCCCCAAGATTGCCGATATTGGTACCAAATGTATTGGTTTCGATTGCGTCAACCCCAGCGTCAAGATAGGACCGATGGATCGACTCGATGATGTCAGGCCGAGTGATATTGAGAATTTCATTGCAGCCTTCATGACCTTGAAAATCCTCGAGTGATGGCGCTGCGGCTTGAATCATGGTGCCCATTGCGCCGTCTGCAATTAGGGTACGAGTTTTTAGGGCCTCACGAAATGAGTTTTTTGATTCGGCCATTGCGTGAAGTTTATCGTAAGGTTACGTTGTGCATCTTTTTGAAAGCCGATATACCCTCCGTAAACCAATCATGATTTCGGCTTTTTCAGGTTGGAATGATGCTGGAGAAGCCGCAACTTCAGCCTTAGATCATCTCCTCGCTTCGTGGTCTCATCACAAATTGGCAACCATGGATCCAGAGGAATACTACGATTTTCAAGTAAATCGACCTTCAATTTCTCTTGATGCAAAGGTGGTTCGAGAAATTGTCTGGCCTAACACGTTAATTTTCGAAGTTTCTACTCCGCAGCTGGCCCATGATTTTTTGATTGTTAAAGGCATCGAACCATCCATGAAGTGGCGAAGTTTCACGAGAGAGTTATTAGATTTGGCCGATGATTACGAGGTTGGAATGTCGGTAGCGCTCGGTTCACTTCTCGCGGATGTGCCGCATACCAGACCAATTGTTGTAACAGGAAGCGGCGCCCATCCAGATGTTGCAAATAAGTTGGGAGTAGAGGTTTCTCGTTACGAGGGCCCCACGGGAATTATTGGTGTTTTGCAAGATTCGGCATTCCGAAGAGATATTGATGCGGTTTCGCTCTGGGCATCTGTTCCTCATTACGTCTCAACCCCTCCTTGTCCAAAAGCCACACTCGCTCTGATCAACTCCCTAGAAGATTTCTTATCGATTCAAATTCCGCACGGAGATCTCTCAGATAAACTCGCATTGGAAGATGCGGAGGTTGGTGACTACGTAAAGGAATTGGAAAAATCTAAAGATGAGGCTGAGCTACCTCTTGCTACCGGAGATTCTATCGCTCGTGAAGTCGAGCGATATCTTCGAGATAATATCTAAACTGCTAACCCCAATAAAGAATCTAAGGCTCTAGATAAGGTGCCAGCATTGCCCCCGACTTCCCCACTTTCAGTTCTATCGCACCATAGTTTCAGAAGCGAAAAAACTTTTGGTGTATCAAGATCATTTGCTAAAGCTTGAGTGATATCCAGAATCAATTGATCTGAATCGGCAACTTCCGTTCTTGCTAAATTTCGTCGTAATCTATCCAAAAAGGATTGAGCATGGTCTAACGTTTCACTAGTCCACATCATGTCTTCTGAATAATGACGTTGAATTAATGCCAATCTGATAGCACCTGGATCCACACCTTCATCTAGTAAATTAGAAACGAAGATCAAGTTGCCAAGGCTTTTACTCATCTTCGCACCAGATAAACCAATCATTCCGGTATGCACATAGATTGAACTGAACGGCCTTCCAGTTATCGAACGGGCTTGGACTGCGGTCATATAGTGATGCGGAAATCTTAAATCGCTACCTCCGCCCTGAATTCCGATAGAGAAATTCGAACCTACATCCAGTGATGAGAGCGCAAGCGCGACGCACTCGATATGCCATCCCGGTCTACCTTTACCAAATTCGCTCTCCCAGCCTGGATCATCTTTTCTTTGTTGCATCCAAATCAAGGTATCGAGTGGATGATGTTTTCCAGCGCGTTCTGGATCGCCGCCTCTCTCCTTAAAAATACGAATCGCTTCATCCTGAGTTATAGGAAGATTTTCAATTGCACCTTCTACGAGAGAGACATCTAGATAAATGTCCCCTTCAATCACGTAGGTTTTTCCGGTATCAACCAATTTCTTGATGTAAGAAATGATCAACTCCATATTCTCGATCACGCCTAGAAAGTTGTCTGGAGGCAGGACTCGTAAGGCCGACATATCATTCCGATAAAGTTGAATTTGTTTCTCCGCTAATTGGTTCCACTGCATACCATCTCGATTCGCACGCTCCAAGAGCGGTTCATCAATGTCGGTAATGTTCTGGGATCGTTCGGTTTTAAATCCAGAAGTGATTAAATATCTTGAGATTAGATCAAAGGTTAAATAGGTAGCGGCATGTCCGAGATGTGTTGCGTCATAAGGGGTAATACCGCAAACGTAAAGACCACCGCGACCAACATCTAGCAATTGCCGAGAATAACTATCTCGCAAGTTTAATGGTGGCAGCTTCACCCCTAACGGCGGTAAATATGGTCTAGCCCAACTTTCCATGACTCAAGAATACTTTGTTAACAGTTAGACCGGTGGCCAAGGAACCGCCGGCCAATCTTGGTCCGGTTGCGGAAAGATCTGCTCTTTCAAAAGGAGATCTATTCTCTCGAGCGTTGCCGATACTTCAGATTTGTTAATCAAATCATTTAAAACTAGGTTGCCGCTAAGTATCGAATCTTTGGTATTCCTTAAAATCTCAATTTCTTCCTCAGTTAGCACCATACCGCCAAATTGCCAGAGTACGGTTCGCAACTTCCATTCCTCATGGAATGAAACTCCATGATCACAACCAAAGAGCCTACCTTCGCTATCGAGAAGAATATGTCCAAATTTACGATCGGTATTATTTATTACAACATCAAATAGAACCAATCTACGCAATTGTGCATTTTGCGAAGTGCCAAATGTAATCGGATCAAAATTTTCAGCTGTCTCAATCCATTGCTGGACGGCGCCAATTCCGAACGGACCATCCCGAAGCACCGTCAATGGAACTAAATCAAATCTATTTCGGCTGATCCGATACGCCGCAACTTCACGGGAAGCAAGATTTCCATCTGGAAAATCCCAGAGCGGGCGTTCGCCGGCAATCGGTTTATAAACAACAGATATAGGTCCATCTGGAGTTGTGATTTTGCCAAAGAGCGTTGCGTTTGAAGCGTCAATCAACCGTCCTTCAATTTCAATCGCTCCAGTCTCAAGAGCGTGCACAAGATTCTCGCTCATATTTGCCGACGGTAACCATTTGCTCTTGGACAAAGATGGCCCTCCACGTTGATTGGTCCTCCGCAGAACAAACACGGTTGCCGACCAGCTGCAACAACATCTAAGGCGCAGAGTGCAAACTCGATAGCTTTGCCCATTTCGTATTCGAAATTTATGGATTTTGGATTTTCACTCTCTTCTTCAGCAGCGTTTATCTCTATACGTAGCCGAGCTCCATCAGGCAACCAAGTAAGAGAGATCATTCCTACGCTGAACTCGGCCGCTATCGGCATTTCAAGACGGGAGGAGGTAGCGTTCTGCTTTTTCACACTCAGTCCGACTTCACGTGCAATCTGAATTATCTTCTCAGCAAGTGAGGCCGCCTGATTTTTTTCAAGTGCCAGCGAGACAATCTCGCCCTTTTTAATCTGGAGATAAAATTCGCGCTCTCCTGGCAAGCCGACTGTTCCCAAGATTAGACCTTCGATCTCGCCTAAGGAACGATTCATGATTTTCCGCCCCCGAGGACGAATTTGCCTATCTTCGGTGGATGCCGGCGACGCTTACCAGATTCACTCTTCACAAGTGTTTTATTTGTAAATGCGACAAAATTCTTCTTCCCTAGTTCAATAGCGCTCAGGCTGGCTGGATTGATTGTAATCTTCTGAAAGTTTTTCAGTTCTGTGCCAAGAGTCTGTGCAAGGGCCATTTTTATAATGTCACCATGGGAAATCAGTAAAACTTTCGCTTTGGGGTAACGTCGAGTCAAGTCATCAAGCCCTCCAAGGACCCGATCCCAAGCATCTTGGAAACTTTCACCATCTGGGAAAGAGAATTTCTCAGGGGTATTTTGAATTTTCCGCCAATCACGTTTTAGCGAAAGAAACTTCAATTTACGTCCACTCCATTTTCCATAATCCATCTCCTGGAAGCTTTCGATTACTTCGATCGGTATATCCCTCCCTGGATGCGACGCGATAAAGGGAAGAATCGTTTCCCGACACCGCGAAATGGGACTCATTAAAATTCGATCAATCTCCAATTCTTTAAGAGTCTTAGAGAGTATTAGGGCTTGGTTTTTCCCCCGTTTAGATAAACCGACATCGCTTCTTCCAGCCAAAATTCCTTTCTCATTTGCTATCGATTCAGCATGTCGAAGCAAATAGATGAGAGTCACGGCAGAAGAGTAGCGACCGTCCCACTCATTGAGCGCTCTTATTGCTAAGGTCTTAGATATGGAGAAGCGACCAGTTGGCGCTAGCGGGTTACATGTTTCCCGGCTCGGCCTTGGAACCATGACATGGGGTCGAGATACCGATGAACAGGAGGCAGCCGATCAACTTCGACTTTTTCTCGATGCTGGTGGAAATTTCATTGATACAGCTGCCATTTATGGAGACGGAGATAGCGAGCGAGTTCTTGGTGGATTAATTGACGCTATGGCAAAACGAGAAGATCTCGTTATCGCCTCAAAGGCAGGAATCTCTATTCGAGGAGGGGAAAGAAAAGTTGATAACTCTAGAAAAGCGCTCCTTGCGGAATTAGACCGTAGTCTCACCAGGTTAGGTACCGACTATCTCGATATATGGCAGATAAGCACCTGGGACGAGGATGTTCCTCTAGAAGAGACTTTGGGCGCTCTAGATAGCGCAGTCTCCAGTGGAAAAGCGAGATACGTAGGAGTCACAAATTTTTCTGGCTGGCAAACCGCCCGAGCAGCAACTTTACAAAATCCCATTTTCGGAAAAGCACCAATTAGTTCAACTCAAAATGAATTATCACTTTTAAATAGAAGCTGCGAACGCGAAGTCCTCGGTGCAGCTAAAGCGATGGGATTGGGATTCTTTGCTTGGTCACCTCTAGGCAGAGGTGTCTTAACCGGGAAATACCGACGTGGATTGCCATCTGACTCGCGCGGAGCAAGTCCACATTTCTCAAATTTTATTGAGCCATACTTATCAGAGAGATCAGCCCAAATTGTTGAGGCCGTCTTAGTTGCTGCAGATGGACTCGGATTATCACCAATAGAGATTTCAATTGCATGGGTTCGCGATTTACCAGGAGTAAGCGCCGCCCTTATTGGAGCGAGAACTGGCGCTCAAATTAAGGGCATTTTGACAAGCGAAGCGATTGTGTTACCTGCTCCCGTTAGAGAAGCCTTAGATGATGTAACTGCGCCAGAAAAGCTATACCTGAACTAGGAATTTATAGAGCGTCCTTGTACCAAATTTGAGTGATTCAATTGGGATTCGCTCATCGACGCCATGGAAGAGCGACATAAAATCAATCTCGCTAGGAAGTTTCAATGGACTAAATCCGAAGCCTTTGATACCCAATCTCGCTAGCGCTTTATTGTCTGTACCCCCACTAAGCACGTACGGAACAGGTATCCCATCTGGATCTTCTGCTAAAAGAGCCGATTTCATCTTCTCAACTAGTTCACCCTCAAATTGGGTCTCTAATGGGATATCAGAGACGATAGATTCCATCTCGATATCTTCGCCAATAATTTCTCGAAGTGTCGATAATAATTCGGCTTCATAGCCCGGAACAGTTCGACCATCTACAACGGCCGTTGCTATTTGAGGAATTACATTCGCCTTATATCCAGCGTTTAGCATCGTTGGATTCGCCGTATTCCTAAGAGTTGCGCCGATCATTTTCTTAGCTGGCCCAAATTGGTCAAGCAGAGGCTGGAGATTTGCTTCATCGTATGCGATGCCAGTGATCTCTGAAATTTTATGTAACAGCTTTTTGTTCGTCTCGGTCAATCTTTGTGGCCAAACAAAGGTGCCAATCTTTGCTACCGCCTCCGATAAGCGAGTCACTGCATTCTTTTCATTTAAAAGAGAGCCGTGGCCCGCCACTCCGAATGCCGATAATTTCATCCATTCAATACCTTTTTGCGAGGTTTCAATTAGATAGATCCGTTTCGAATTACTTAAAGTTACGGAGAAGCCTCCCACCTCAGATACCGCTTCCGAGCAACCTTTAAATACCTCTGGATGGTTTTCCACCATCCATCGTGAGCCGTAGATTCCACCAGCTTCTTCATCAGCAAAGAAGGCCAAGACAATAGAGCGTTTCGGTTGGTAGTTATGTCTAGCCCAAAGTCGAAAGATACCGAGCATCATCGCATCCATGTCTTTCATATCGACTGCCCCGCGACCCCAGATGCATCCATCTCGCACATCCGCTGCGAAAGGATCTACGCTCCAATCAATGGCGTTTGCAGGAACTACATCAAGATGCCCATTCATAACTAATCCAGGTAAGGAATCATCACTTCCAAGAATCCTGGCGACAACATTGCAACGCTTTGGTGCGCTTTCGTAAATTTCTGAATCTATTCCAACTTCTTGCAATTTCTTCGAGACATATTCTGCGACAGCTGCCTCATCGCCATTTCCGTCACCGAAATTAACGCTTGGAATCTTTATCAGATCCCGGCAGATTTCAATTACATCAGCTTCTAACTCCGCACGTAACGCCGCAGTCAATTCCATGGGCTAAAGTATGCCTTCATAAGTCCGGGTGGCGGAATTGGCAGACGCGCTAGCTTGAGGTGCTAGTTCTCGAAAGAGATTAGGGGTTCAAGTCCCCTTTCGGACACGGAAATAACTTGTCGAGGATATGCTCCAACCATGGCAGAACGCGGCTTAGTTAATGCCCTATCTCTGATTGCAGATGTTCCAGATTATCCAAAGCCCGGAATCCTTTTTAAAGATATCACCCCATTACTCGCAGATGGCCCTGCGTTCCGTGTGGTTGTTGATGCTCTCGCTGATTCAGTAATGAATCTCTCCCAAAAAGTGGATGCTTTGGTAGCAATAGAAAGTCGCGGTTTTATTTTAGGAGGTGCTCTTTGTAGAGCTCTTAATATTGGATTTGTGACGGTGAGAAAACCAGGAAAATTGCCCCGCGATGTTTATCGAAAAGATTATCAACTTGAATATGGCTTTGACGCTTTAGAAATGCACAGAGGTTTACTCGCGGAAGGTAAAAATGTCGTTATTGTGGATGATGTTTTAGCGACCGGAGGAACTGTTCTTGCGTGCCAAGAACTTGTTGACATGTCTGGCGCGAAGACTGCGGCCCACTTGTTTCTTCTCGAAATTTCTCAGCTCAACGGACGCGACGCGATACAACGTGCCAAGCCAGGTATAGAAGTTGTATCTCTTTTGAGAACTTAATATGGCAGAGCTGGTCTATTACTGCGGCACTATGGATAGCGGTAAATCCACTCTCGCTCTCCAAACGGCGCATAACCACCAAAGTCGCGGCAGAACTGGCCTACTGTTCACTAATCGTGATCGAGCCGGTTCCGGAAAAATCTCCTCACGGTTAGGTCTTACCTCAGAAGCTTTAGAGGTAGGTGAAGATTTAGATCTCCATCAATTCGTTGTGGAGCAACTCTCGCAAGGCGCAAAGATTGATTATGTAATTTGCGACGAAGCTCAGTTTTACTCCCCTATTCAAATAGAACAACTGGCGCGGATAGCAGATGGGCTAGGTATCGATGTGTACGCATTCGGAATCCTTACCGATTTCCGCACTCGACTTTTTCCGGGTTCTGCGCGGTTAGTGGAACTAGCAGACCGCGTTCAAACTCTTCAAGTTGAAGCTCTCTGCTGGTGCGGCGAACGAGCAACACATAATGCTCGCACTATTGATGGATCTATGGTCACCGAAGGCGAACAAGTTGTCGTAGGAGATACAAGTAGCGGAGAAACTGTTGCGTATGAAGTTCTATGTCGCAGACACCACATGCGCAAGGTCACAGCAAGGGTCTCAGGCCAGGCCCACCAATCAATTGATCCGCTTCCATTTTCATAAATTTATATGCAGGTTACGATTTATTCATCAGGGCAACTAGTATGTTGTCATGAAAACTCGAGGCTACGCAGCGCTAGAAAGTAAAGCACCATTAACGAATTTTGAATTTGAACGTAGAAGCCTCGGCGAATTTGATGTTGGTTTTAACATCAAGTTTTCTGGAATTTGTCACTCCGATATTCACCAAGCACGTGAAGAGTGGGGGCCAGCTATCTTTCCCATGGTCCCAGGACATGAAATAGTTGGAATCGTCTCAGAAGTTGGAGCCAAGGTTTCCAAATTTAGCGTGGGAGATCGCATCGGAGTAGGCGTGTTTATTGATTCATGCAGGAAATGTCGAAACTGCATTCGAGGTATGGAGCATTTTTGCTCCGAAGGTATGACCGCTACATACAATGCGGTCGAGCGCGATGGGAAATCAATAGCTTTTGGCGGATATTCAAACTATTTTGTAGTTGATGAAAAATATGGCGTAAGAGTTTCGGAAGAATTAGATCTCGCAGGAGCTGCTCCGTTGCTCTGTGCCGGGATAACTCTTTACTCCCCAATTCGCCATTGGCAGGTAGCGAAAGGATCGCGAGTTGCCGTAATGGGTTTGGGCGGTCTTGGCCATATGGGAGTTAAATTCGCTGCAGCGCTTGGGGCGGAAGTGACTGTTTTTTCTCACAGTGCCTCTAAGGCGGCCGATGCCAGAAAATTAGGCGCAACTAACTTTGTCGATATTTCAACTGATTGGCAGAAAACTTATCGGAAAGGTTTCGATTTAATTCTTAATACCGTTTCAGCTGAATTAGATTTAGATCCGTATTTGCAGTGTTTGGACACAGATGGCACGCTTGTGATAATCGGTTTGCCCGGAAAGCCCTATGCAATTAATGCGGGAACCATGCTGGAAGGGCGGCGCACAATTGCTGGCTCAATGATTGGCGGGATGCCTGAACTTCAAGAGATGATGGATTTTTGTGCTGAGAAGCAGATCGTCAGTGAAATCGAAATTGTTTCACCGGATCAGATAAATACGGCGTATGAAAGAACCATTAAAAGCGATGTAAAGTACCGATTCGTTATTGATGCTTCAGCTTTCTAAACTACTTTTGAAAGAGCTGGAGTATAAACGGGGCAAACGCTAATGCCGGCAGTAAGTTGCCCACCGAAATGTTTCGTACATTAAGTAGTTTTAAACCTATTCCGATCAGAAGTACCCCTCCAACCGCAGTCATAGATGCGACCTGCGCTTGACTGAGGATATTTCCCAGGAATATGCCGATGATGGTCCAAACTCCTTGATAGATACCGACCGGAATGAAGGAGAGTAAAACTCCGATACCGAAAGCAGCGCTAAAAGCAATCGCAGCGAAGAAATCAAGGGAACTCTTAAGAAGCAATTGTTCGATACCTTTACTCATGCCATCGCTTATACTTCCTAAAATCGCTAAAGGTCCAATTACAAAAAGAAGTGATGCGGTTACAAACCCTTCTACAAACAAGTTATCATCTTTGGCGAATCTCTTTTTCAAGGTCTCGCCAATTTGAGTCAGACGATAATCAACGTTTATCCAAGAACCAAGAGCAGCGCCCAAAATAAGTGAGGTTAGAACGACGAGTATCGGTCCGCCCTGCACTGTTGCGCCTACAAAATCATCGCTCCACAGCTCCTTAATCGCCGCAGCCGCACTGATTAGAGTTATAAATCCCAAAACGTCTGTTATTAAACTGCGGGTTCGCTCTGGTACGCGATTGCCACCGAGTCGTCCAAAGATTGACCCCATCACAATTGCTATGACGTTTATTACGGTGCCGATACCGGGGAACATTTGGAAAGTGTATGCCTTTGTGGTCACCAAATGAGAATTCATGAAGTACCCTCGGCGAATATGCACCGATTATTTCAATCTTTAAGAGCATTCTTACGACCTAGCAAGACTGTGCCGAAGACTCCATGGACCGCGCACTCCCCTTGGTCGCTAACAACAAGAAGATTTGCCATCCTCGTGCTGGGTTTGTTTCTTTTCGGAATCGGCGATTCGCTCTTAATAGTCTCAAATATCGGCAATTCGCCTTGGACTGTTTTATCGCAGGGCGTTTCAAAACAATTAGAAATTTCTATTGGAAGCGCAACGCTACTAGTAAGTTTATTTGTGCTATCTCTCTGGATACCTTTACGTGAAAAACCAGGATTTGGAACCCTTGCAAATATATTGATTATCGCGGCAGCAATTGATGTGGGAGTTCGATTTATACCTGATCAAGAAATCTTCTTCTTTGAAATTCTCTATGTTCTACTTGGAATCACCCTTGTTGGTTTAGGATCTGCGCTTTATATAACTTGTGGATTGGGCTCTGGACCAAGAGATGGCTGGATGACAGCGCTGCATCGCCGAACGGGTATCCCTGTAGGGAGAGTTAGGCTTTCAATTGAAGTCGTCGTTCTTTTAAGCGGATGGGCTCTGGGCGGTGTGATCGGGCTCGGAACAGCGCTCTTTGCGCTGTTGATCGGTCAGGCCGTCGCAATCTCTTTCGGTGTCGTTGCCCGGCTTACCGCTTAGTAGCCTCTAGATTTATCGCTTCCCCCGGCTTGTGGACCGCCTCCACACGGTGTCGCAACCACCACCGTTAAAAAATTAGCAATCTCTCATCATTTGATGAGGTGAAAGGTAGAAAATGCTGGATACCTTCTTCAAAATCTCTCAGCGCGGATCCTCGGTAGCTCAAGAGGTTCGCGGTGGCGTAGTTACATTCTTCACTATGGCGTACATCGTTGCGCTAAACCCACTAATTATCGGATTAACAAAAGATGCTGATGGTAAATATATAGGCGGCGGTGATGCCCCAAACCTCGCCCTTATCGCTGCTGCAACCGCGCTAGTCGCGGGTGTGCTTTCCATTCTCATGGGAGTGATCGCTAATTTCCCATTGGCGCTTGCAACCGGACTTGGCTTAAACACATTCGTAGCTGTAGCCATTGCCTCGCAGATGACATGGAAAGATGCGATGGGCTTAGTGGTCCTAGAAGGAATCATCATCACTGTACTAGTGCTCACTGGCTTTAGAACGGCAGTCTTCAGAGCAGTTCCTACACAGTTAAAAATTGCGATTTCAGTGGGAATCGGTCTCTTTATCGCTCTAATTGGCCTCGTTGATTCAGGTTTCGTACGCCGTACTTCAGCTGGCCCAGTGCCAGTGACTCTCGGCGATGGCGGAGAGCTAGTTGGCTGGCCAGTAGTGGTCTTTGCATTTGGCCTATTCCTGACTATCGGTCTGATGGTTCGTAAAGTTAAAGCTGCGCTTCTTCTTGGAATTATTATTTCGACGGCTCTTGCTGTCGCAATTGAGAGCGCTTTTAAAATCGGACCAAACTTTGACGGCACAAATGTAAATCCAAAGGGTTGGGGATTAAATGTCCCAGCAGTCCCTTCAGACGTTGTGGCTGCGCCAGATTTCAGCCTGATCGGCCAATTCAATCTCTTCGGTTCGTTTGAGCGAGTACCGCTAATTACAGCGCTACTTCTTGTTTTCACGCTCTTGCTAGCAGACTTCTTCGACACCATGGGCACTATGACTGCTATTGGACAAGAAGCGGGGTTAAACGATCGTGAGGGTACGCCGCCAAACGCGAATCGAATTCTCTTGGTGGACTCACTAGCAGCAGTCGCTGGTGGCGCTTCATCTGTATCGAGCAATACCTCCTATATTGAATCTGCCTCTGGAGTTGGCGAAGGAGCAAGGACCGGGTTGGCGTCTGTTGTTACTGGCCTCCTATTCCTGTTAACAACTTTCCTCTCCCCTCTTGTTGCGATCATTCCTTATGAAGCTGCAGTGCCAGCTTTAATCATCGTTGGTTTCTTGATGATGACACAGATTAAATCCATCGACTGGGAAGATTACGGAATTGGAATTCCAGCATTCCTAACAATTATCTTGATGCCATTTACCTACAATATCTCTGTTGGTATTGGAGCAGGATTTGTTTCGTATGTTGTAATTAGAATCTTCCAAGGTAAAGCTAAAGAAGTTCATCCACTTCTACTCCTCGTGGCTGGACTTTTCATGATTTATTTCTTGAATGACCCAATTACTACCTGGGTTGGTTAATCCAATCTAGTTGTACAAAAAAGAGCCCGGTGATTCATCGGGCTCTTTTTTGTCTACCATTCAATTTCGGGAAACCCTTTTAACTTTAGCATCTCATTAACCTTAGAAAAGGGCTTTGAACCAAGAAAACCCCGATGCGCTGAGAGCGGGCTTGGATGAACGCCGGTAATGAGATTATTTGCTGGAAATATTGGGGCCAACTCTTTTGCCGTGTTCCCCCAAAGTACGGCAACTCGATCTAATTCAGCCAATTTTCTTGCAATCTTCTCAGTTATTACCTGCCAACCTAAATCTTCATGAGAACCACTCTCGCCCGCGCTAACTGTAAGCACTCGATTTAGCAACATAACTCCTTGCTTAGCCCAACGGTTCAAATCTCCATCACTAGTTTTTGTTGATCCTATATCGGTGATTATCTCTTTTTGAATATTAAGTAACGATCCAGGTAGCCCTGAGTTGCGCGGTCTTACAGAGAAAGCTAATCCGCAAGCATCTGAAGCGTTTGGGTATGGATCCTGGCCAATGATTAATACTTTTACCGACTCCGGAGGAATCTCTAAGGCTCTAAACACTAATGCTCGATCCGGCAAAATCCGTTCGCCCAAATCTGCCCGTCTGCCAAGTTCAATTCCAATCTCGTTAATTCTTTCCTCTTCGCTCCCCAGAATTTCTCTCCAGGCGGGAGGGACTAAGTTAAATAACATCTGACGATGCGAAGTATCGCTCTCCGTCAAAACTTAATCTAACTTTTACGTTAAATACTTCATTGAGATTATTTGAGGTCAAAGTATCTTTAATTGGGCCGCTTGAATACAATTTTGCATTCTTCAAAAGCGCCACGTGAGTAGTGCCCTTTGGAATTTCCTCAATGTGATGGGTGACAATCACGGAGGCGGGAGCGTTATCTTCCTCTAAGTATCTTGATATTCTGCCGAGAATATCCTCTCGCCCGCCAAGGTCAAGACCTGCTGCGGGCTCATCAAGTAGAAGAATTTCTGGATCTGACATCAAAGATCGCGCGATCATTGCTCGCTTACGTTCACCCTCACTCAAACTTCCGAATCTTCTTGACGATAGTTCTCTTATGCCAAAAATATCTAATAAAGCCTTGGCTCTAGATTCATCCCAAAGATCATATTCCTCTATCCATCTACCGCTAATACCGTATGCCGCTGTCAGAATTAAATCAACCACTCGTTCATGGCTTGGAAGAGTTTCATGCAAAGCACTTGAAGATATTCCAATTCTCGGACGAAGATCAAAAACATCTACCTGACCCAACTTTTCACCGAGAATTTCGACTGTACCTCTTGTGGGGTGAATCAGGGCGCCTAACAACTGTAAGAATGTCGTCTTACCTGCACCATTTGGTCCGAGCACAACCCATCTTTGACCTGGGAGTAGTTCCCACGAAATTGGGCCAAGAATTCGGTTTCCGTCACGGAAAACTTCAACCTCGTCGAGCCCTAGCAGTCGCTGCATCCCAGCCCTTCATCTATGCCGTTATAAACTCCGGCGGTGAAACGCCAGGCTCTTATTCTCGCCTCTGGACCATTAAATCCAAGTGGCGACACCCTGATATTTCAGGCGCTCAGCCCTTTTGTACACGAAGTGGTTGAGAAACAGAGAATTGATATAGCAGGACATTCGATAATTGCTGTTCTAATTAATTGCGATCCAGCACATGCGCCAGCAATCCTCAAAGATCTACAAGACGCGATGCGGCCACTAGACTTCGATATCGCAATTGAACTTCAAGAGGACGAGAAATGACATATCGACTAGTCCTATTGGATCTTGATTCGACTTTAATTCAAGATGAAGTTATCGATCTTTTGGCCCAAGAAGCAGGTCGTGGAAATGAAGTCAAGGAAATTACTGATCGGGCTATGGCTGGCGAGATGGACTTTGTTGAAGCTCTCAAGAAACGGGTCTCCTACCTCTCTGGTCTCAAAGTTTCTATTTTCGAAAAATTGGCGAGGGAAATTCAATATTCAGACGGGGCCATGGAATTAATTGAATTCTGTAAAAGCAAAAGAATTCCAATTGGCGCTGTTTCTGGAGGATTCAAACAGGCCGTAGATGCACTTGGTTTACCTCAGAAGCTCGATTTTGTAAGAGCCAACGAGCTTGAGGAAGAGAATGGAATCATAACCGGCAGGCTAGTTGGACGAATTATCGACGCCGCGGCAAAGGCTGAAGCGCTTCTGGATTTCGCTGCTCTTACTGGAGTTCCCCTATCAGAAACAATTGCAATCGGAGATGGCGCTAACGATATCGAAATGATTAGAACGGCTGGATTAGGAATCGCTTTTAAGGCAAAGCCGGCACTTCGAGATGCCGCAGATAAGGAAATTTCCCACTCCTTAACTGAACTTATCCCGTTATTGCGCAACTTCTAAGTTTAGTGATCATGTCGGCTGGGTCAGGTGATCTATAAACAACTGAGCCTGCGACAAAAGTGTCTGCGCCGGCAACAAAGGCCTCTCTAATTGTGGTTTCGTTGATTCCGCCATCAACCTGAATCCACGTCTCGTCGAGGCCGTTTTGAGTTAGCCATTTTCTTGCCTGAGTAACCTTAGGCAACATTTCAGCGATAAATTTCTGCCCTCCTAATCCTGGCTCGACAGTCATTACGAGAATCATGTCTATATCTTGCAAAAACGGTTGAACCGATTCAATAGGAGTGGCTGGCTTAATTGCCAGTGCGGCACGCTTACCATTTTCTTTTATTAGTCGAAGAGTCGCGCGGGGGTCGGTGAGCGCTTCTAAGTGGACCGAAATGCTAATCGCATTCATTCTTGTGTAGGGCAATACTTTCGAATCAGATTCCGAAATCATCAGATGGAGATCCACGGGCAGCGGCGAATTATCAATTATCTCTTTTGTCCATTTTAAATCAAATGTTGTGTTGGGAACAAATATTCCATCCATGATATCGAGATGCAAAAGATCCGCAGATTGAGCTACCTTCGCAATTTCATTTGGTAGATCTTCAAAATTTGCGTTTAGAATACTAGGGCAGATTCGTATCACTGCAACAGTCTACGACTCTTTTCTAAGCAACGATAAATACATGCAATCTGTATCGTCTTTATAGGTCCATAACTGCATATCCCCGTCTTCGTCACTATCTTTTGCGACCGCTATTCGCTTGAAGATTGGATGACGCTTTAAAAAGTCACGAATTTGCCACTTCGTTTCGGCAAGGTGCGGGCTACAGGTCGCATAACCGATAATTCCCCCAATTCTCAATCGGCTCGCAGCTGAATCCAATAACTTAGCTTGCAGATTCACTAATTCTTGTAAATTTGATGGATTACGACGCCATCGTATTTCTGGCCTTCTCCTAAGAGCGCCAATACCTGTACATGGAGCATCAATCAAGATGCGATCAAATTCACCGACATTTTCCGGTATTTGTGTCCCATCAAAAGAAGAAACCTTTCCATTTTGTACTACCTGTTGGACTAATCTGGCGCGTTCAATAGAAATCTCATTAGCTATGAATTCTCCGTCTTCAATTAGCGAGTCCAAATAAGCCGCTTTGCCGCCAGGACCAGCGCACAAATCAAGCCATCGAAGATTTCCGGTGTTGGTTTCAAAGAATCTTTCGACAACTAATTGAGACCCAATTTCTTGTACTCCAGCCCTCCGTTCTCTAACCGGACCGAGACTTCCCGGGTTGCCAGTAAAGCGAACCGCAGACACACCTCGATCTAATTTCTCGCCTCCCAAATTGATTAATTCCTCAACCGTTGATCTACCGGGCCAGGCTATAAGGGTTGCGCTTTGAGATCTGTTATCTGCCGTCAATTGTGCTTGCACTTTTAGATCATCCTTGAGCGCGTCTTTAAAGGCATTTATTATCCAAATTGGATGTGAGTATTCTTCCTCTAATCCGTCATAAAAATCTTTTTCCAATTCTAGGATCCGTCGGCTAACGGCATTTACAAATCCAGCGGTACTCTTGCCTGCAACTGTTTTTGCCAATTCCACACTTTCATTTACTGCGGCATGAGCCGGAGAATCTAGAAAGAGTATTTGATAAGCCGTCATGCGAAGTACTACAAGTACCTTCGGGTCGATTTCACCGATAGAGCGCTCCGAAGTTCTTCGAATAGCGCCATCACATCTTCCTCTATTCCGTAACGTTCCATAAACCAATTCTGTAACGAAGCTGCGATCTCGTTCGCTCAAATCAACATCTCTCAACATTCTAGAAAGCAGAATATTGCTGTATTGATTGTTGAAATCTACTTCATACAAAACCTCGAAAGCTGTTTGTCTAGCGCTGGAATGTCTCAATCGAATTTCATCCCCGGTGAAATTCTGGCGCCACGAATCCATTCTGCGGCCGACATAGACCTAGAGCCTTCCGGGCACACATTTAAGATTTCAAGAGCTCCCGATTTACAGGCAATGAGTAGCGGATTGATTTGCAAGATACTCCCTGCTCTCCCGGACCCGCTAGAAATACGCGCGCCTTCGATCCTAATTCGCTTACCATTAATCGAACTCCAAGCTCCTGGCTTTGGTGCAAGCGCCCTGACTTGTCTCTGAATATGCTCCGCATCGCCTGACCAATCTATTTCAGTTTCCTCCTTCGAAATCTTGGGCGCGAGAGAAAATGATCCACTTTGGGGTCTGGGTAACACCTGGTTAGCTATATCTTCAAGTACCGCCGGAAACTCTTTTGCTCCTTCTTTTGCAAACTTTTCCAGAATCTCCCCAGTATTTAGATCAGAAATATCAAATTCCTTGCACATATATACCGGTCCTGTATCCATGCCAGCATCTAATTTAAAAATGGTAAATCCGGTCTTTTTCTCTCCTGCAAGAATTGCACGCTGCACCGGGGCCGCACCGCGATAAGCAGGTAAACACGAAAAATGGAGATTCAACCAACCATATTTGGGGGCTGATAGAACTGTTTCCTTGATTAATCTTCCGTAAGAAATTGCGATTACTAATTCAAAACCATTATTAGCAATGAAAAGGGCTAATTCTTTATCGCCATCATGAATAATTACCGGGATACCAAGATCAATCGCTCGATTTTCAATCGCAGAGATCTTCTCAGTCTTGCCCCGACCAGAAATCTTTCGCGGCTTGGTAATGAGTGAGATTGAATGGCCTTGATCAAGTAACAATTCAAGGGTTGGAATTGCAAGGTTTGAGGTACTTGCAATGCATATCTTCAAATTAAAGTAGCTTTCCCGATTGTTTATGAGGCGAAAACCTTATCTGGGGCGCATTTCCCATCTCAGATGCTTCAATGAACCACTCGGACTCTCTGATTTCTTTCATCGCCTGCTTTCGCAATTCTTTTGGCAATCGATCTATAAATACGATTCCATCTAGATGATCTGTTTCATGCTGTATTGCTCTTGCCAATAATTCGCTCCCTTCAATCTTGACTTCTTCGCCATACATATTAAAACCCTTTGCTATGACTCGCATTGCGCGTGGCGTATTGAACTGTAGATTTGGAAAAGAAAGACATCCTTCTTCTCCTTCCTGCAATTCAGAAGATAGATCCAAGACAGGATTTACTAAGTGGCCAATCACCTCATCAACATCCCAAACGAAAACTCGAACGGGAACTCCGATTTGTGGAGCGGCCAATCCAGCCCCGGGAGCTGCCTGCATAGTCTCTATCAAATCCGCTACTAGGCCCCGTAGCTCTTTATCAAAATCAACTATCGGTTCCGCAGGGGTAGTAAGAACAGGATCGCCAAATAATCGAATTGGCTGAATTGTCATAGCAATATTCTACCCGCTACAACTTATAAGGATCGATTTCTAAATTGAGAAGCGGTTTTCGAGATAAAGAGCGATAAATCTGTAGCAACTTGATGGATTTGGCGAGTTCCCCAGTTTTCGAAACCTCGGCACGCAGAATTGCGACTCTGGAGCTCTCATAAGAGACGAGAACGTTGGGATGCTCCGAAATAAGTCCGCTTATTGCGCTAGATACTGCTTCACACTCAATTCGTACTATCCTCCAATTCGGTGGCAAACTTGCATCGGATCTTTCAGCTAACTCACTGAAGATGGAATTCTCCGGTGAATCTAACGAAATGGACTTGCTCAAACGATTGTTTGCTGGAAGGTTTAAGAAGAGCGCTCCACCTTCGACAAGATTGTTTAGAAGAGTAAAAAGATGCATGCGCAATTTCTCTTCAGCTCGTAACTCAGGAATATTTTGTAGGAATAGAGTATCTAGCGAGATGATTGCACCGAACATTCCAACAGGTTCCATTCCACTTGTCGCAATCACGATAGACTTTTCAGGTACTTTTAGAATTTCTCGTTCTGATGTTGAGCTGTAGATAGATATATTTGGAAAGCTCTTTCGAAATTCTTCCTTCAATTTTTGAGCGCCTTTGCCTATCATGTTGTACTTTGTGCTCCCACATTCTGAGCATTTCCATGGCTTAGATTGATTACATATCGTGCATTTAAGTAGATTCTTCGGAGTAGGTAAAAGTACTCCGCCACATTCGCAACGTGGCGCACTTGAGCACTTAGAGCATGCGAGTGCTTTTACATAGTCTTTCCCAGCTACTGTAACGAGGACTGAACCCTTCTCAAGACCAAGCCGAATAGCTTTATGAATAGAGTCGCTGTTGAAAAAGATTCGTCTATCTGGTTTCCTTTTAGAACTGCTTCTCTCATTTTTTATGTAGCCGAGTTCATAAAGCCGCCATAATTCTAAGCTCGGGCAAACCGATAAAAATCGTAATTCGAAATCTTCATTTTGATATCTGATGAGGGCAACATCCCGAGTATTCCATCTGGGACTACGCCGTTCCCAGTGATGTTCTGAGTTCTCGTCCACAATCCAAATCGCTTCTAAGTTGTTAATCTGAGCGAAAATTGCGCTGCGTAAACCGAGGAATACTCCCCCGAACTCACGTTCACTGTTTTTCTCACGCAGATCTACATACTTGATTCCTGATGTCGTTAATCTCTCTGCTAAGCGCTCCAAATCACGGTTGGTTGGAAAGATTATTAACAGGGATTTGTAACTGGTAATTCGTTCGCTCTCTTCTGCAATCCAATCACCGCGAAGCGATATCCAGGATAAGTTTCTTCGTGGTTTATTCCTTGAACTGATCAACTCGCCTACAGGTATTGGATAAATCATCCTCAAGATATCGCTTAGACGACAGATATACCTTTCGGAAATCGCACGCGCAGATTCAATTAATTGTGGCTCAATCCTGTCTTTGCCTATCGACACTATTGGCTTCACCGGAGACTGGTTTGAGGTCGAGATACTCAGCACGAAGCCATCACAAACATCATTTCGAAATGGCACGCGAACGTTAGAGCCTACTTGTACCAATGAAACTAATTCATTGGGAATACCATAGCTATAAGTTTCAGGTAAATGGAATGGCAATCCTTCAATACAAACTTCAGCGCTGAACTCAAACGTTCTTGCTTTAACGCTTGTTACTCCGCGTTGGCGCTTTAGAGTAAGCGGTTTAACCGCCATTTATCCCTTCAAATTCTTCTTTAGAGATTCAACCCGATTCAACTTTTCCCAAGTGAATTCAGGCAGCTCTCTGCCGAAATGACCGTACGCACTTGTTTTGCCATATATAGGTCTCAGAAGATTTAGATCTCGGATAATCGCGGCTGGCCGAAGATCAAAAGTTTGCAAGACTGCTTCGGATAATTGGGACAACGGAATCTTTTCAGTTCCAAACGTTTCGATAAATAGTCCTACAGGCTGAGCTTTGCCAATTGCATAGGCAACTTGCACTTCGCATCTATCTGCAAGACCTGCTCCGACAATATTCTTGGCGACCCAGCGCATTGCATATGCCGCTGAACGATCAACCTTTGATGGATCCTTACCGGAGAAGGCGCCCCCGCCATGGCGAGCCATTCCGCCATAAGTATCAACGATAATTTTTCGTCCGGTGAGGCCAGCATCTCCCATAGGCCCTCCTATAACGAAGCGCCCAGTTGGATTGATAAATATCTTTACACCCTCAGATGAAATATCGAAGCTCTTAAGAACCGGATTTATCACATTTTCAATAATTCCAGGATTTAAATCTTTCTCTAGATTCACTTCAGGAGAATGCTGGGAAGAGATAACTATGGTGTCTATTCGAACCGGTTTATCACCTTCATACTCGATTGTTACTTGAGTCTTACCATCAGGACGTAAGAATGGCAGAGCTCCACTTTTTCGAACCGAGGTTAATCTTTCAGCCAATCGATGCGCAAAAGCGATTGGTAGCGGCATCAACTCAGCAGTTTCTCTGGAGGCATACCCAAACATAAGCCCCTGATCTCCGGCGCCTTGCAGATCCATTGGATCTGAGGAATTTGATGCTCTGTTTTCAAGTGCCTTATCAACGCCCATCGCTATATCTTGACTTTGCGATCCTATTGAAACTGAGATTCCGCAAGAGTTTCCGTCGAAACCTTTATCTGAGTGGTCGTAACCAATATTTAGAACAGTTTCCCGAACTAAATTCATAACGTCAGCGAAACCGTTAGTGGTGACTTCCCCGGCGACATGGACTTGACCTGTAGTTACTAAAGTTTCGCATGCAACACGGCTCAAAGGATCTTGAGTGAGAAGTGAATCCAAAACCGCATCAGAAATCGCATCTGCAATCTTGTCTGGATGTCCCTCCGTTACCGATTCAGAGGTAAAAAGACGCTTACTCACTAGCCGTTTCCAATTCCCGGAAACCTTCAGTTAATCTATCGATAATTTTTGCAGCAACATCGCGCTTAGGTGCATTATCGAAATTCCATGATTTGCCGTGCTTAGAAAGCAGGATGCCAGTAGTAGTTAACTCTCCAAAAACTTTGCCATTGGATACGTCAGTAACATATAAATAATCAACACCCTTCTTGTGAAGTTTCTGCAGACCTTTAACCGCCAGTTCACCTTCAGTCTCAGCCGCAAAACCCACGAAGAGTTGATTGGATCGCTTTCGCTTAGCCGCCTCGGCCAAGAGATCTGGATTTCGCTCAAGAACTATCTCCATTAGATTTTCCTTGGAAATCTTCGCTTCGGAACGCTCTCTAGGCCTGGCATCAGCCACCGCAGCCGACATAATTAGAGCGTCATTTTCATTGATTTCCGTCTCCATTGCGGTCTGCATCTCCTGCGCAGATTTCACATCTATCCTTCTTACGCCAGGTAGATCAAATTCCTCAGTGTTAGCAGCGATTAAAGTTACCTGCGCCCCTTCACTTCGAGCGCAGTAAGCGATTTCCAACCCCTGGCGCCCGCTAGATTTATTTCCGATGAATCGAACCGGGTCAATTCCTTCTACTGTTCCTCCTGCAGTCACCAAAATTCTCTTGTTAAGTAATTTATAGTTTGAAGTAATCAGCTTATTGATCTCTTCTAATATCGCGGAGGTATCAGGAAACCTACCGATGCCCTCATCACCGCTAGTTAACTTTCCGACAGCCGGTTCCATTACTGAGAAGCCGCGTTCTCTTAAGAGAGCGATATTGGCTTGAGTCGCTGGGTTAAGGTACATCTCAGGATGCATCGCGGGAACAACGAGGATTGGCGCAGTTGTAGCAAGAATAGTTGTAGTTAAAAGATCATCTGCTCTTCCGCCGGCAATTCGAGCTATTAAGTCGGCAGTTGCAGGGGCAACTACGATTAGTTCTGCAATTTTCGCCGCTTCAACATGCGCAACGCCTCCGCCGAAATCCCACAATTCACTGGGGGCGGACTTTCCGGATAGCGCTTCCCAAGTAGTTCTACCCACGAAATTCAAACTACTCGGAGTTGGAATTACTGTCGTCGAATGTCCAAGATCAATGAGTCGTCTGAGTAAGTCACATGATTTATAAGCCGCAATTCCGGCTCCTACACCCAGTATGACTTCTCTCCCGCGAGGGAAGCTAATCATTATTTCTCCGTCAGCGGCTCTAGATTCTCAATTGTTAGAAGATTGTCATTAATTTCGCGAAGTGCTATCGAGAGCGGTTTTTCGTGAACATTAGTTTCAACAAGTGGGCCAACATACTCAAGCAAGCCTTCACCTAATTGTGAATAGTAAGCATTGATTTGGCGAGCTCGCTTAGCGGCATATAAAACTAAGCTGTATTTGGAACCACTCTTTTCCAAAAGATCATCTATCGGCGGATTCGTAATTCCGTCTAGGTTAGCCACGAAAACTCCTCTTTAATAACTATCGAGCCGCTAAGGCTACCAGTGCTTTCACAACTTCATCGACATGGTGGTTTGTGATGACTTCATCAAACTCACTAGCGGCCGCCATCTCTTGCCTGGCCAGCTCTAATCGAGCCCTTATCCGAGCTTCGGACTCAGTGGCTCTTCCCCTGATACGCGCCTCGAGTGCTTGAAAGTCCGGGGGTTTAAGAAATACCAATTTTGCATCAGGTCGCAGTTTTCGCACTTGCCTTGCGCCTTCAATCTCTATCTCCAATAAGACGTTTAAATTTGATTTCAAAGCTAGATCTACAGGCTCACTCGGCGTGCCATATCTTGCTCCAGCAAAACTCGCCCATTCCAAAAATTTTCCGGCTTGAATCATTTTGTCGAATTCATTATCGCTGACAAAATTGTATGCAACGCCATCAATCTCGCCATTTCTTGGAGCTCGCGTTGTAGCCGAAACGGAGAAATAGAAATTGGGAAATTTCTTTAACTCAGCCACTATGGTGCTTTTTCCAACTCCGCCAGGACCTGAGAGGACAATAAGTTTTCCGGTCATCGATTCGCTAGCTCTCTCAGAAGTTCGTTCTTTTGGCGCGAACCAAGTCCTTGAATCCGCCTTGCATGAGATATTCCGATTGAATCTAATAAGTTAGTCACTCTGATTTCACCCAACTTTGGAATACTTTCCAGAAGTTCTTTAACTCTCATCTTCATAATCGCTTCATCGTTGCTATCCAGGGCTTGGTACCACCTTAATTGGCCAGACCGAACTTTAGATTTGAAATCAGCTCGACGCTTTCTAGACTCTCGAGCCAATTGCAGGGCCCGTCCGCGATCCTCAGAAGTCAGCAAAGGAGGTTGTGCCATAGCCATATCTAACCGATTAGCGAAGGGAAGCGAAAATCTCAGCAGCTGCCTGATTCGGATCTTTAGCTCCAGTTATCGGTCGGCCAATCACCAGATAATCGGCGCCAGCGGCTAAAGCTTGTCGAGGAGTTGCCGTTCGCGCCTGATCATCGCTGACTTGCGCAGGGCGTACGCCCGGAGTGATGAGTTTGATTTTTGAAGAATATCGCGATCTTAGTTGAGCAACCTCCATGGGCGAAGTCACGATTGCTTGCGCCCCAGCAGCTACCGAGATATCTGCAAGCGAGGTAACGAGATCGGCAGCTGACGGAAGTCCCATTTCAGCAAGTGATTCATCTTCGAGAGAGGTTAGAACAGTTACAGCGGTTATCGCTGTTTCCGGAAGTTGGGCAACTGCACTCTTGATCATCTCCTTCCCGCCACTTGCATGAACGGTAAGGAAACTAGGCTTTAAGAAACTTATAGCTCGGGATGCTCCTGCAATCGTATTGGGAATATCATGTAATTTCAGATCGAGAAAAAGTTGAAAGCCTCCAACGCTTTCTTGCAATTGGAAAACGCCGTTTGCTCCATTCTGATTAAAGAACTCCAACCCCAATTTATATATAGATACATAATCCTTGGTATCCATGATCAAATTTCGACATAAATTAAGATCAGTTGAGTCCAGCGCTAAAATAATTGGTGAATCAGCCATGTGCTGCCCCAACAGCTTCCTCGAGGCTACCAAAACCTTTTTCTCTTAAGAGTTCTTCCAACTCGGCTTTTATGCGCATTGCGGCTGTCGGATTACCGAAGGTTGCAGTACCCACAGAAACCCCACTGGCTCCGGCGTAAATGAGCTCCAGCGCATCGCGTCCACTTGCAACGCCACCCATACCTAAAATCGGAGTACTTCTCAATGCGCTATGAACTTGATAAATCGCTCGTACTGCGATCGGGCGGATCGCGGGCCCCGAGAGTCCGCCCGTAATTCCCGCCAGTTTTGGCCGTTTACCTTCAATATCAATGACCATTCCGAGAACTGTATTTATAAGGGCAAGAGCGTCAGCGCCTGCAGAAACTACCTCTCGCGCAATTGCGACTATATCCGTTACATCTGGCGACAATTTTACAATCATTGGGAAATCGCCTCCCATGTTTCTTCTTACTGATTCAACTACAGCGCGCGAAGCTAGCGGATCGCACGCAAAAACCAGACCTCGATTTTCTACATTCGGACAAGATATATTGACCTCAACACCACTTAAGCCTGTAATTCCTCTTAGCCGCCTGGCCAATGAGGCGTATTCTTCAACGGTTTCACCAGATATTGAAACAATGATTCTTGCACCTTTGCTGACTAACCAAGGAATATCATTTTCAAGGAACTGATCTATGCCGGGACCTTGCAGGCCAATCGAGTTGAGCATTCCTGAGGGTGTTTCTGCCATTCTTGGGGTAGCGCGTCCACTTCTCGGCTTGACCGCGATTGATTTTGTGACGATAGCGCCTAATTCCGTCAAATCAAAAAAGTTCGACAATTCTTTTCCCGAACCGGCGCAACCACTCGCGGTGAAGACCGGATTCGGAAAATATCGATTTCCAAATTTAGTTCTAAAATCAAATGCACGCTCTATCATGAAGATGTCCCTAGAGTGCCTTCGGGGATAGTTCTCGGCTCGCTCCAAATAACGCTTGATCCATCTACAACTGGACCTTCGATACAACTTCTACTCATGCGAATCTGTCCATCTGCGCCTCTAAGTGGAATTACACATGTCATGCAAACACCGATTCCGCAGGCCATTGATTCTTCAACGGCGCACTGATGAACAATCTGAAGTTTTTCGGTAATGCTATTGACAGCTTTCAGCATAGCCATCGGTCCACACGAATAAACGACTTCAACCTTAAATTTTTCGATTATTTCTGGTAGAAAATCGGTGACCTTTCCGCGCGAGCCAGCGCTACCATCCTCCGTAGTTACGGTCATCGTCGTAACAGAGCGCTTCCCGTCTAATGGCGCATAAATCTTTCCGGCTGTTGAGGCACCGACAACCACATCTACACGGCAAAGTCTAGATTTAAGTACTTCAGCAAGACCAAAAAGTGGTGCCGAGCCATATCCCCCGCCAACTAATAAAGTATTTACGGGCTCTGTTGGGATGCCGAAGCTGGTACCTAAAGGTCCAACTAGGTCTACTTTCTCTCCGATGGATCTCTCGCTCAGCCAACGGCTCCCTGAACCGTGAGCGGCAACAACTAGTTCAAGAGTTCCGCCAGATGAACTCTTTTCATTTACGCGATAAATCGCAAAAGCCCTTCTAAGAATCATCGAAGAATTCACGCCCCCGACAGCAATTGCAACAAAGTTTCCCGGGCGGGCGTATTGTGCGATATCTCCAACTACAAACACCATATGGTTATAAGCGCCGATTTTTTTATTTGAAATTATTTCAGATTGAATCTGTCGAGCTCTCGGATTGATATTCACGATTTCATCCAATCCTGAAGAGACTTAACCTTTATATGGTTTCCTTGCAACGACTTAATCCCTGAGACTGCCGCTCTTAATCCCGGGATGGTGGTGATACAAGAAATGCCGCGCGATACTGCCGCGCTTCTTATCAGCCAACCGTCTTGGCGAGTATCTCGACCGAAAGGAGTGTTTACCACTAGCGAGATTTCACCACTTTCTATTAAGGCTACGGCATCCCTTTCAGAGCTAATACCGACCTCATAATGTTTGCGCACCCAACGAGAAAGGATCTGATTGTCAGCGAGGAATCTTGCGGTCCCTTCTGTGGCAAAGAGCTCAAATCCTATGTTGTATAGCGCTCGGACTGAATCTAGCGAATGGCGCTTATCTTTATCCGCCAATGAGATGAATATCTTGCCACTTCTTGGAAGTGGGCCGAACGATGCAATCTGACTTTTTGCAAAAGCGCTGCCAAAATCATTTGCAATTCCCATTACTTCGCCCGTTGATTTCATTTCTGGGCCCAGAACTGAATCGACATTCTTTCCGTCTGCTCGTCTAAACCTATTCCATGGAAGTACCGCTTCTTTAACGGCAATTCCTCGACTTTCGCCAGATGATGATTGAGGCAATTTTCCTTCAGAGCGTAGCTCAGAGATCGTTTTCCCTACAGCAATTAGAGCGGCAGCTTTCGCAACCGATACTCCGGTTGCCTTGCTAACAAAGGGTACAGTTCTTGATGCCCTTGGATTTGCTTCTAGAATATAAAGACGATTATCTGAAATTGCATACTGAATATTAATAAGTCCAAGGACTCCAATTGATCGCGCTAAGCGTTCGGTAGCTTTAAATATTTCACGCATCATTCCATCTGAAATTGATTGAGGGGGAATTACGCAAGCTGAATCGCCCGAATGGATCCCAGCCTCCTCTATATGCTCCATTATTCCGGCGAGGTATAACTCGCTTCCATCAAAAAGGGCATCAACATCAACCTCAACAGCGCTATCGAGAAATCGATCAATCAAAACCGGATGCTCTGGATTTATTTCGGTTGCCTTAGTGATGAACTCTGATAATTGAGTTCTGTCATAAACGATTTCCATACCTCTGCCGCCCAATACGAAAGAAGGTCGGACAAGAACTGGATAGCCCACTCTTTCCGCGATAATTTCAGCTTCCGCGAAAGTCTTTCCAGTTCCAAATTCTGGAGCTAGTAAATTTTCATTTGTGAGAATCTCACCAAATGCTTTTCTATCTTCGGCCCGGTGAATAGCTTCATGTGGCGTACCTAGAATTTTTACTCCTTGAGCGGCTAAGCCTGCGGCAAGACTGAGCGGTGTTTGTCCACCAAGCTGTGTAATCACTCCCAAAACCGGTCCAGCTGCGCTCTCAGCATCTACAACTTCAAGAACATCCTCCAATGTGAGAGGTTCAAAATAGAGACGGTCCGAGGTGTCGTAATCCGTTGAAACAGTTTCTGGATTGCAATTAATCATTATGGTTTCATAACCCGCATCCTTTAAAGCAAAAGCGGCGTGCACGCATGAATAGTCAAACTCAATTCCCTGACCGATGCGATTTGGTCCACTTCCCAGGATTATCACCGCTGGTTTAGTTCTTGGTTTCACTTCTGAAACTTGGTCATATGCGGAGTAGTGATATGGCGTAAGCGCCTCAAACTCACCGGCGCAGGTATCGACTGTTTTGTAAACAGGTCTAACTCCATTCTTTATTCGGAATGAACGGATTTCTTCCTGACTTGAATTCCTTAGACTAGAGATTTGCTTATCCGAGAATCCGGCTCGCTTAGCGTTTCTTAACTCATCAACAGTTAATTCCGGTAATTGTTGAAGGTTGTTTGCGATCTCGTTGAGCCGGGTAAGTTGTGCTAAGAACCACGGATCTATTCCAGTTATTTTGAATATTTCGTTTTCTGGTGCGCCCAAGAACAATGCCTGTTGGCAATATTTCAAACGGTTTTCGGTCGGCGTTTTTATTGCTTCAAGCAACTGCTCCTTACTCAATGTGGGGCGCCAATCAAATTCGCAGCCCCGCTTATCAATCGAACGCATTGCTTTCTGAAGCGCTTCCAGGAATGATCTACCTATTGCCATTGATTCGCCGACACTTTTCATCGTGGTTGTGAGGCGAGGATCTGCTTCAGGGAATTTCTCGAATGCGAATCTGGGTATCTTCACTACGATGTAATCCAAGGTGGGCTCAAAAGATGCTGGCGTCTTCTTAGTGATGTCATTTGGAATTTCATCCAAGGAATAACCGATTGCAAGTTTGGAAGCAATCTTTGCGATAGGAAAACCAGTCGCTTTTGAAGCAAGAGCGCTGCTCCTAGAGACTCTCGGGTTCATCTCTATGACGATAATCCGTCCAGTCCGAGGATTTACGGCAAACTGAATATTGCAACCTCCTGTGGCGACTCCAACTTCACGGATTATCGATATCGAAAGATCTCGCAATTTTTGAAATTCAACATCTGTGAGGGTAAGTGCAGGGGCAACGGTAATTGAGTCACCCGTGTGAACTCCCATCGGATCTAGATTTTCAATACTACAAACGATTACAACGTTATCTTTATGGTCTCGCATTACTTCAAGCTCGAACTCTTTCCAACCAATTATCGACTCTTCTAGAAGAACTTCACTCACAGGGCTATATTGCAAACCTGCGCCCGCAATAAGCCTCAATTCATCTTCGTCCTTGGCTATTCCGCTGCCTAATCCGCCCATGGTGAACGACGGTCTTACGACGACTGGATAATTCAATTCTCTTGCTGCAGCAAAGCACTCCTCTAAAGTATGACAAATTCGAGATTTGGCAGATTCACCACCTACTTTCTCGACAATCGATCTAAACTCTTCGCGATTTTCGCCGCGCTTAATTGCTGGGATATCAGCGCCGATTAGTCGAACCTGATATTTCTCGAGAATTCCCAATTCGTCCAATTTCATTGCTGCATTCAGGGCTGTCTGTCCACCAAGAGTTGCAAGCAGTGCATCTGGTCTCTCTTTTGAAATTATGTCTTCCAAATATTCTGGGGTGATAGGTTCGATGTAAGTGGCATCAGCAAATTCTGGGTCGGTCATGATGGTGGCTGGGTTGCTATTTACCAGAACAACTCGAATACCTTCGGAGCGCAGAACTCGGCAGGCTTGCGTGCCTGAATAATCAAATTCGCACGCCTGACCGATGACAATTGGACCGCTTCCAATCACCATTACGCTCTTTATTGTTAAATCTCTAGGCATTTTTACGTAATATTTCTAGGAAGTCATCGAATAGATAATTGGCATCATGTGGGCCGCCTGCGGCCTCTGGGTGATACTGAACAGAAAATGCAGGAACATCTTTCATGAGGATGCCTTCTACAACGCCGTCATTAAGATTTGTGTGAGAAACCATTCCGCGACCAAAAACTGTTGCAAAGTCACCATCAATTGGGGCATCAACAGCAAATCCATGATTATGCGCGGTAATTTCAACGCGATCCTTAATACGGTTATAGACGGGTTGATTAATTCCACGATGGCCAAAGCGAAGTTTGTAAGTATCAAATCCAAGCGCACGACCTAAAATTTGGTGGCCAAAACAAATTCCAAAAATGGGCATTCCCGCGGAAAGCGCCTTGCGAATAGTTTCTACAGTCTCATTCATGGTTGAAGGATCGCCTGGTCCATTCGAAAGAAATACTCCATCGAACCCTTTGGATTCGATCTCTTCAAACTTTGTGTCGAACGGAAGGACGTGCGTTTCGATTCCCCTCCGTGAAAAATTTGCCGGAGTTGCAGCTTTTATTCCTAGATCAAAGGCAGCCACTCTAAAATCTAGAGACTTGCCGCTTGATATAACAATTTCATCTTTTGTGGATACCTCATCGACTAGATATGCGCCCGTCATTGGCGCGGTCTTTCTTACTTTGGTAACCATATCTTCCCTGGATAAATCAACCCCCGAGAAGATTCCGGTGCGCAAGGCTCCTCTTTCCCGAATGTGCAGTGTAATTGCACGCGTATCAACACCAGATATTCCGACGATTCCGTTACTTTTCAAATCGTCCTCAAGAGTTCTTTTCGATCGCCAGTTTGAGGCAATCGGTGATGGGTCTCGAACTACAAATCCACTCACCCAAATTCTCTTCGATTCCATATCTTCATCATTCATACCGGTATTGCCGACATGTGGAGCGGTCATTACAACTATCTGGTTTAGATATGAAGGGTCAGTAAGAGTTTCTTGATAGCCGGTCATACCGGTTGTAAAAACAATCTCACCGAAACTCTCGCCAGTTGCTCCCCAGGATTGGCCTTCAAAAATCAAGCCATCATCGAGAACCAGATATGCCTTATTCATTATTGTGATAAACCTTTCTGCCTCGCAGAAAAGTGGATTGGACGACTAAGGGCAGGTTCATGCCGTGATATGGATCGTTGTTGCTCTTGCTCATTCGAGGCTTGGATACCCAGCTCTTCTCTAGATTGACCAGCGCAAAGTTCGCCGGTTTACCAATCTCAATGGAACCATGGTCACTATAACCAGCAATTTCAGCGGGGCGTGAACTCATCTTATTGATTAGCTCGGCAAATGAGATCAATTTTGAATCGACCATGGCCTTGAAGGATACCGAGAGTGCGCTCTCTAATCCGAGCATTCCAAAGGCTGCGTTAGCCCACTCACACTCCTTACGCTCAACTGGATGCGGCGCATGATCAGTTGCAATCACATCAATTGTTCCGTCCACGAGTCCGGCGCGGAGCGCTTCCACGTCACGTTGCGTTCGAAGTGGCGGATTCACTTTGAAAACGGGATTGTAATTTTCAACCAAATCTTCGGTTAGCAATAAATGATGCGGCGTAACTTCGGCGGTTACTTGAATCCCGCGTGCCTTCGCCCATCTAATTATTTCAACACTTCCCGCAGTACTTACATGACAAATATGTAGACGGCTTTTAACGTGATCGGCAAGTAGAACATCTCTTGCGATGATTGCTTCCTCAGCAACTGCTGGCCATCCCTTTAAGCCTAGACGTGAAGAGATTGCGCCTTCATTTACTTGGGAATCCACAGTTAATTCAGGATCTTGGGCATGTTGCGCGATGATTCCATCAAAACTCTTAACGTATTCGAGGGCTCGTCTCATCAAGATTGCACTTGATAAGCAATTACCATCATCGCTAAATATTCTTGTTTCAGCTGCTGAGGAATTCATTGCACGCAACTCTGCGAGTTGCTCTCCCTGCGACCCGACAGTAATCGCACCAATTGGATAAACATCACAAATTTCGTGCGCTTTACCTAAGCGGTAAATTTGCTCTACGACTCCAGCGGTATCGGCTATTGGATTTGTATTTGGCATGGCTGAAACGGCGGTAAATCCACCTGCTGCGGCTGCTTTGGAGCCCGTGAGAATTGTTTCTGCATCCTCAAACCCTGGTTCACGAAGGTGAGTATGTAAGTCGACTAGTCCGGGAATAATCGTTAATCCCGAGCAGTCTTCAACTTTGGCTTCCGAGTTCTCCCCAGAAGAAAAAACGCCATTTTCTATCGCTATCGTCACCTCTTCACCCTTGAGGTTTCTTAACTTTGTCAATCTCAACGAAATGCTCATATTTGCTCACCACTTAATAACAAGTACAAAACCGCCATCCGCACTAACACGCCATTTTTAACTTGATCTGGAATTACCGAATTCACACTATCGGCCGCATCTGCAGAAATTTCAAGTCCTCTATTCATTGGCCCAGGATGCATTACTAGCGCGCCTTCTTTAAGCTTTGATAATCTCTCAGAATTCAATCCATAGATTCTGCTGTACTCCCGTTCATTTGGAAAGAAAGATTCCACCATTCTTTCGCGTTGAACACGGAGCATCATTACGACATCAAAGCTTGAAATTTCTCGATCGAAATCTAGTGAAATATTGACATTCCAATCTTCAATTCTTACCGGTAGCAATGTCGCTGGAGCAATCAAGTTAACATCTGCACCCAGCATCTTTAAGAGAAGAACATTGCTTCTCGCTACTCTTGAATGAAGAATGTCCCCTACGATGGCTACGCGGACACCTCTCAAATCACCTGTCATGCCTAATCGCTCTCTTATAGTGAAAGCGTCCAGTAGCGCTTGTGTTGGATGTTCATGAGTTCCGTCTCCAGCATTTATCACACTTCCACTCATCCACTTTTGATCAGCTAATCTTTTAGGTGCGCCCGAGGCGGGATGCCTAATTACAACTCCATCGGCGCCCATTGCCTGAAGTGTTATCGCCGTATCTTTAAGGCTCTCACCCTTGCTGAGCGAAGATCCTTTCGCGGAGAAATTTATTACGTCAGCCGACAATCTTTTAGCAGCAGCCTCAAACGAAATTCGTGTTCTAGTTGAATCCTCAAAAAATAAGTTGACAATCGTTCTCCCTCGCAATGTTGGGAGTTTCTTAACAGTCGTTTCAGTTGCCTTAGCAAGAACCGTTGCCGTCTCTAAGATATGTAGCGCTGACTCTTGGTCAAGATCAGAAATTGATAATAGATGTTGGCTCATTTGCCACCTTCAATAACTACTTCATCAACACCATCTACTTCCAGTAGTCTCACCTTTACTCGCTCGCTTCGACTCGTAGGTAAATTTTTTCCTACAAAATCAGCTCTAATAGGTAGCTCCCGATGCCCTCTATCTACTAAGACCGCAAGTTGCACGGTTTTTGGTCGGCCGAATTCAGATAACGCATCTAAGCCGGCACGGATAGTTCTGCCTGAGAATAAGACATCATCTACAAGGACTACATTCTTCTCCGTGATTCCTTCATTTGGGATTTCGGTAGGAAGTAACCCTCTTGGGCTTTGTAGTCGAAGATCATCTCGATATAGCGTGGTATCAAGCGTTCCAAGAGCGCAAACTGCTCCCTCGATATCGCTTATTAGAGTTGCTAATCGTTTAGCCAACGTTGCACCACGAGTAGGAATTCCAAGAAGAACTACTGAGTCAGAACCGTTATTTCGCTCTAATATTTCATGAGCTATTCGACGAAGCGCCCGAGATATGTCGCTATCGGACATGATGGTAGACATCTAAATCTCCTTTGCCGCCTCACGGGACGGTTCATTAAAGGTCGGCAAAAGATACCATCCAAAAGGCTTGATTGTGGATTTCGCCGAGATCAAAATATTTGGCATAGCTTGTGCCCCTAATGTCTGAATTGGGCCATGAATATAGAAACGCACTAATTCGATTACGTCAGGTACGAGAGCGCGCCGGATTAACCTTAAAGCAAGTGGAGTCGATGAGCGATGGGCGCTGGAAAGCCGGAGCTGTTGGCTGCTACGAACGTGGGACCCGATTCTTGACACTGGAGCGTGCTATTGAATTACTCGATTTTTATGGTGCCCAGATTTCAGTATTGGCGCCTCTGCCTGAAATGGGAGATTCTCGAATTATTATTAACTTAAGAAATTTGAGGAATATCGACCAGTCAGATTATTTGACACGCGCTATAAAGAATCTAATCCAGAATATAAAGCTTTCGCGTGGAGACTGGAATTCCGAACTGATTACCCTCAGAAAAAGTGATTTTCAAAATCTAAGAGCAGTCACAGGGTACCTAGACGAATCCTTCCTTATAGCACTCGAAATAAGAGGGCTATTGCTATCGTCAAAACGTCAATGAGAGACATCATCCTTAACCTCATAAATCGCTCCAAGCACACCGTTTATATACTCTGACGAATCTTCAGTCGAAAGAGATTTTGCCAGCTCCACGGCCTCATCAATAACCACAGAATGCGGAGTACTTTTATCAAAAAGTAGTTCATGAGTAGCAAGCCTCAGGATATTTCGATCAACAACCGGCATACGATCTATCGCCCAACCCTTGGCTCGCATGAGGATAATCTCGTCTATTCGATCGCGGTTGCTAGCAACTCCATTCACGAGACTCTTTGTGAATTCACGAATTAAGAATTCAATATTTTGTTCTCGCTCTGTTAGTACTTTTAAGGGTGAGATATTTCGGATATCACTCTCGTAGAGAATATCGAGTGCAGCCTTTCGAGCTTTAGATCTAGTGCTCACTTAGTTTGCGCGACCAAGATAATCACCAGTTCTTGTGTCAACCAAAACAACTTCATCTTGTTTGATGAATAGCGGAACCTGAATATTAATTCCGGTCTCTAAAGTTGCAGGTTTACTGCCAGCTGAGGATCTATCACCTTGTAGCCCTGGCTCTGTGTAAGTGATTCGCAATGGAACTGAGGGCGGCATTTCAACATATAGTGGATTGCCTTCATGGATTGCGACGATAACTACCATATTTTCGAGCAGATAATTTGCACTCTCGCCTACGGTCTCCTCAGGAATTGTGACTTGATCAAAAGTAGTGTTGTCCATAAAAATATAACCGGCGCTATCTTTATACAAAAACTGCATTTCTCGCTTCTCCAAAATTGCAACCTCAACCTTTACGCCAGCGTTGAAAGTCTTTTCAACAACTTTTCCCGAGAGAACGTTCTTCAATTTGGTTCTCACAAAGGCGGGGCCTTTACCTGGTTTTACATGTTGGAATTCGACAACATTCCAAAGCTGTCCATCTAAATCAAGCGTCATGCCATTCTTAAGATCGTTTGTCGTTGCCATGTTCGCAGATTACCTTCCGTAGTCAAAAAACTTAAATTGAGAGGCTATTTTGAAGAGATGCCAATAAGCGCACGCAGGGCTAGTCGGTACGAGTCGATTCCAAAACCAGCGATAGTTCCGTTCACAACTCCCGAAGCTACAGAAGTATGGCGAAATTCTTCCCTGGCTAATGGATTTGATAAATGTACTTCAATTTTAGGTGTGGCAACCATCGCAAGCGCGTCTCGTATTGCATAGGAATAGTGGGTGAACGCCGCCGGATTGATTATTACAGCTAAATTCTTATCGCTAGCTTCATGAAGCCATCCGATAATTGTTGCTTCATCGTCGCTCTGTCTGACTTCTACATCTAGCGAAAGTTCTCCTGCGGTCTTTGAGATTTCTTTAGAAAGCTCATCGTACGTGAAATTACCGTAGATATTCTTCTCACGTAAATCAAGCCGAGAGAGGTTTGGACCATTGATTACAAGAACTTTCATTATCCCTCCCTATTGGTTCATCTCTCGGTATACCTCACTAAGGATACCCTCTGGAGCGCTCTTTCGATCAGTGATTCCGATGCCGTTAATAGTGACAAATCGAATTTCACCAGCGCGACGTTTTTTATCCTTGCCCATTAACTCGTAAAGTTTTGGCCAGGCGGCTTGCTCATATTGGATTGGCAAATTTAAGCTTTGCAAGATTTTTATATGCCGATCGACGACCTGCTTGTTAAGTCCAAACCGATGTGACAACTTAGCTGCAAAAACTAATCCGATTGAGATGGCCTCGCCATGCCTCAATGAATAATCAGAATGTCGCTCTATGGCATGTCCAAGAGTGTGGCCATAATTTAATATCTCTCGTTCGCCACTCTCCCTAAAATCCATGGAAACTACATCGGCTTTAACTTTGATTGATCGTTCGATTATTTCACGGATATTGTCCTTTGTGTTTGATTCAATCAATTGAAGAATCTTTTCGTCGCGGATAAATCCACATTTAACTGACTCAGCAAGTCCGGCGGCTTTATCTCTCTTACTTAGAGTCTCGAGCCAAGATGTATCCACAATCACCCGAATCGGAGAATTAAATGCGCCAAAGAGATTTTTCCCAGAAGCAAGATTTATCCCGGTTTTACCACCGATTGCAGCATCAACCATGCCCGCTACGGTTGTCGGAACTGCCACCCAATCAACACCGCGAAGATATCCGGCAGCAAGGAATCCGGTGAGATCTGTAGTGGCCCCGCCACCGATTGCGATAAGTAGCGTTTCTCTACTTGCTCCAAGGGCTGCCAGTTTTTCCGCTAAATCCTGGAGCGTCTCAAAACTCTTCTGTTT
>JBEANJ010000003.1:0-32724 GCA_041165565.1 Actinomycetota bacterium
CTTTCGCCCGAAGTTTCCTTGGCTCCTAATAACTCTTTCTCCCAATCGGCAAGTGGTTCGCCCGCAGCAACCTCTTCGACGCCCGCTTTGGCAGCAGTAGCGGCTTCCTTAGCCACATTTGCTGAGCGAGCTTGAAGTCCAGCCGCAACAGCATCAGCAATCACTCGAGTCAAAAGCGTGACAGAGCGAATCGCATCATCATTTCCAGGAATCTTAAAATCTACTTCATCTGGATCGCAATTTGTATCTAGGATTGCAATGACAGGTATTCCGAGTTTCTTGGCTTCTGCTACCGCGAGATGCTCAAGCTTTGTGTCGACCACCCAAACTGCCGATGGCAACTTCGTCATGTTACGAATGCCATCTAGATTCTTATGTAACTTCTCGCGCTCGCGGCGGAGTAATAGCAATTCTTTTTTGGTTAAAACTTGGTCGTTAGATGCCTCTAGAGCTTCTAACTCCTTCAAGCGTTGAATTCTTTTGTAAACTGTTGGGAAATTAGTGAGCATTCCACCCAGCCAGCGTTCGGTCACGAACGGCATACCAACGCGTTTTGCTTGAGATTGGATTGGTTCTTGAGCCTGCTTCTTCGTTCCTACAAAAAGAACGTGTCCGCCTTTGGCAACAACATCCTTCACGAAGTCATATGCCTTATCAATCAACGAAAGTGATTGTTGGATATCTATGATGTAAATACCGTTGCGCTCAGTGAAAATAAAGCGCTTCATCTTTGGATTCCAGCGACGAGTTTGATGTCCAAAATGGACTCCGCTGTCGAGGAGTTCTCGCATTGTTACTACCGCCATGGCGGCACGCTCCTTAGTGCGAACTTCTGTTCGCATCGGTTAAGGATCAACGATTTGTTGATCCGCTAGCGTCTAGAGACCGACCGGTTTTCACCGGACCGAAAAGGTTTCCCGTTTCATTCGCGAGCGGCGAATGAGCGTTAGACGCGTGAAGTCACAGAGTTCATCTGTGCGGAGCGCATACTACCTGAGATTTTGGTACTGAAAAATCCAATCAGGCCCGAGGATGCGCCTGTTCGTATGCCTTTTTAATGCGCTCTTCCGTAACATGGGTATAAATCTGCGTGGTTGAAAGGGATGAATGCCCCAAGATTTCTTGGACTGTTCGCAGGTCTGCCCCGCCCTCCAACAAGTGAGTTGCCGCCGAATGTCGCAACGCATGAGGCCCAAGCTTATTGTGAGCGCCAACCATTGAAGTTGCTTCATAAACAACTTCCCGAGCAATTCTTTGATTTATTCGTTTACCTCGCTCGCCAAGAAATAACGCAGATCCAGAATTGTGATTAGCTAATTCTAATCTTCCTTTCAAAAGGTAATTTTCAATCGCACGAAGGGCCGGAGCGCCAATTGGAACGATTCGTTCCTTTTCACCTTTGCCAATTACTCGAATGGTCAACCTTTCTCGATCAATATCATTCAAATCTAATCCAACCAACTCAGATACTCGAATGGCGCAACTATATAAAACCTCCACTATCGCTAGATTTCTAAAAGATATTGAAGAAGGTTCCTCATTTGCTCTGGTCGTCATCGCCGAAATAGCTAATTCGGCAGTAGCCACATCTAGTATTTCTGGAAGCACGCGTTCAGGCTTTGGTGCGACTAAATCACGACCAATATCGCGAGCCAGCCAGCCATTTCTTGCGCCCCAGTAAGTAAATGCCCTGATAGAAACAACTCTTCGAGTAATGGAAGATCGAGCACCACCTCTGCTTTGCAGGTTAGCCAGCCAAGAACGTATGTGCTTCAAATCTAGCTCCGCGAAACTCTCTATTCCCATTAAATTTAAGTGAGTTATCAGTGATTCAAGGTCAGCTAGATAGGCGCGAATTGAATTCTCCGAGAGATTTCTATCGTTGCGCAAATGGTCCGCATATGAATCCGCTAAGCCTTGATCTAAAGCCATGGAACAAGGCTACTCAGCCTTCGACTAAAAATCTTTCTTCGTGAAATAGACACAGCGTTGCTAATACGCAACACTTCGTCAGCGACAAAAAACCATGCTTGTGGAGAACCCAGAGTATTTGTCACATGAGGGTGGAGAAATAACGCTCAAAGAAAGGAGTCTGGCGTTGATAGAACTAATTGTTGACGATAACTGCTTCATTCCTGAGATTCGACGAGAACAAGACCGAATTAGCGTGGTCATCGGGCTAAACCATGATTTCGACAATATTTTAGATCTATGCGGTGGAGTATTAACGAATGAAGAAATATCTTTAGTTCATAAACTCTGGGCAGACGATAACTTTCCGAGAACTTTTACTCGCCAAGGCGAGGCGCTAATAATTCGCGCTCGCGATTAATGCGCTTTTCGATCAATCGCACCCAACGCAAACAATAAAGTCTCCGGTGAAACTTCTAGAGCTCGACACAAAGGAGCAATAACATCAATACCCGGATTTCTCTCCTGTCGAAAGTATCTCGAGATTGAACCTTTGTCTATGCCAGTTCTGCGCTGCAACTCATCCAGCCCAGAAATGCCAAGTTGCTCTAATTTCGAACGAAGCCATTCTGCGCTTTCCTCCGGGCGAAGCCTTACGCCACGTTTTGTTGTAGTCATTACTACTTCTCCTACTCCGTACTAACGCCCTTCCGGAGTAGCCCATAGGTTAGAGCATCTGCGAGCGCCATTGCAGAAGCGGCAATGACATTTTCATGAACGCCGACCGTGCTCCACTCACCTCGCCCATCGCTGGTTTCCACCAAAACTCGCGTAACCGCGCCAGTTCCAAGGCGACCTTCCAAGATGCGCACTTTGTAGTCGGTCAACTCTAAATCTAGTAACTCCGGAAATATGTTTCCGAGTCCACTTCGTAGCGCGTTGTCGATTGCGTTAACAGGACCATTTCCGCTACCGCTCGATTCAATTCGACTCCCTCTAGCTAAAACTACAACTGTCGCTCTTGAAGTTACTGAGCCATCTGGATTGCGATCGACAGTGGTCTCCCATTTCTCAATTTCAAAATACTTTGGTCGTTTGCCATCGACTTCTTCTCGCAAAAGTAATTCAAATGAGGCATCGGCTGCTTCGAATGTGAAACCCTTTGCTTCAAGTTCCTTCACTCGCTCAACAATTCTGGAAGATACCGCCTTATCTTTTCCAAGATCGATACCTAATTCCTGGGATTTCAATTCGATGGAAGCGCGCCCTGCCATATCTGAGACCAACATTCGCATGTCATTCCCTACTCGCTCGGGATCTTCGTGTTGGTAGAGGGCTGGATCGACTTTAATCGCAGATGCGTGAAGTCCAGCTTTATGCGCAAAAGCAGAAACTCCAACATAAGGTTGGCGTGCGCTGGGCGAAACATTAGTTACTTCAGCTACGGCATGTGAGATTCTAAATGCTTCTTCTAGCTTGCCCGGAGGAAGCACCTGTTGATTTCGTTTGAGTTGTAGGTTGGCAATAATTGAGACTAAATCTGCGTTCCCTGTTCTTTCGCCATAACCATTAATTGTTCCTTGAACATGTGTTGCGCCCGCCGACACCGCAGCTAACGAGTTTGCTATTGCGCATCCAGTGTCATTATGGCAGTGAATTCCTAGTCGAGCTGAACTCTTGCTAAGAACTTCATGCACTACTTGCGACAGCTCATCGGGCAACATGCCCCCATTTGTGTCGCAGAGTGCAACAACATCAGCGCCAGCCTCAGCAGCTACGCGCACCACTTCAAGAGCGTAACTTGGGTTAGAGCGATAACCATCAAAGAAGTGTTCTGCATCCAGAAATACCCGTTGGCCTCCATCGCGAAGAAACTTTATGGAGTCTCTAATCATGGATAAGTTCTCATCGAGAGTTGTCTTTAATGCAAGATCTACGTGACGATCATGTGACTTGGCAACCAAGGTAACTGCGGGAGCGCCCGAATCTTGGAGAGCGCGAAGTAATGCATCATCGGCCGCCGCAACATTTGGGCGACGCGTTGCTCCAAAGGCTACGAAGGTTGCATTCTTCAACTTAAGTTCACTTTTTGCCAACTTAAAGAACTCCGTATCTTTTGGATTGGCTCCAGGCCAGCCACCTTCGATAAATCCAACGCCCAAATCATCGAGGTGTTGGGCAATTGTCAACTTGTCATGTACTGAAAGATTTAGTCCTTCTTGTTGAGCACCATCTCGTAGCGTTGTGTCATACACATGAAAAGAATCAGAGATCATCAGCAGACTTTTCTCATCCAGCCATGATTATCCGGGATATTTCCATGTTGAATTCCCAATAAATGATTCCTTATTTGCATAGTTATTTTCCCAGGACTGCCATCACCAGTCATCCAGGTTCCTTTTGCACTCTTGGCAGTTCCAACAGGTGCAATGACGGCTGCAGTTCCACATGCAAAAATTTCCGAGATTTCTCCAGATGCGACGCCATCACGCCACTCATCGATACTTATCATCCCCTCTTCAGTCTTATAACCGAGATCTTTGGCGACAGCAAGAATCGAGTCTCGAGTTATTCCTGGTAAGAGTGTTCCCGTTAATTTGGGTGTGAAAATTGTGGCATCTTTACCTTGTCCACGAACAAAGTAGAGATTCATGCCGCCCATCTCTTCAATCCAGCGACGCTCTTTTGCATCGAGCCAGACCACTTGATCGCAACCTTGTTTTGCTGCTTCTTGTTGCGCTAAAAGAGAAGCTGCATAGTTGCCGCCGCATTTAGCTTCACCAGTTCCGCCTTGTGCTGCGCGTACGTATTCAGTCGAAATCCAAACCGTGACCGCTTTTTCGGCATTGAAATATGCGCCAGCCGGCGTTGCAATTATGGAAAACATTGCTTTATTTGATGGGCGAACCCCTAGACCAACTTCGGTAGCGATCATGAATGGCCGCAGATATAGCGACTCGCCAACTTTGCTCGGTACCCATTTCGATTCGAGTTTTACTAATTCTTCAACACAGGCAACAAAGTCATCTACCGGCAATTCAGGAAGTGCTACTCGCGCAGCGCTCTTCTTAAATCGTGCACCATTCGCATCCGGTCTGAAGAGCGCGACAGATCCATCTGGCTGGCGATACGCCTTCATTCCTTCAAATATCTCTTGGCCATAATGAAAAACCATTGCCGCTGGATCTAATGAAATCGGTCCATAAGTCTTAAGTTCTGCATCATTCCATCCCGTGCCCTGATTCCACTCAGCAACCAACATATGGTCGGTGAAATACTTGCCAAAACCAGGTTCAGCAACAAATTTTTCGCGATCAGCGTCAGGTACTGGATTTGGATTTGGCTTGATATTTATTTTCATTTAACTGCTCCAGCTAGAGCTTGACCAACTTCAATTGTGCTGCGTTTACTATTGCCTCGGTTTGCTAAATCTTGAGCGACCGCAAGTTCAACATCATTGGCAGCTTGTTCTTGACCCAAGTGTCGCAGCATCATGGCAACTGACATTACTGTTGCGGTCGGATCTGCAATTCCCTTGCCTGCGATATCAGGGGCTGAGCCATGTACGGGTTCAAACATAGATGGGAATCTTCCTTCAGGATTTATGTTTCCTGAAGCAGCGAGTCCAATACCGCCACAGATTGCGGCAGCGATATCAGTCAAAATATCGCCGAATAAATTATCTGTTACGACAACATCGAACCTATCTGGATTTGTCACGAAGAACATAGAAGCAGCGTCCACGTGAAGATAGTCTGTCTTTATTTGAGGAAAGTCTTTTGCGACTTCACTAAAGGTTCGAGTCCAAAGGCCACCGGCCCGGGTCAATACATTATTTTTGTGTACTAGTGTCAATTGTTTGCGTTGACGCCCCATAGCTTTATCGAAAGCGTAGCGAATTACCCGTTCGGCTCCGCGGCGTGTATTTAAACTCTCTTCAGTCGCTATTTCGGATGAGGTTCCTTCTGCGAGAACTCCGCCTGCGCCTACATATGGACCCTCAGTACCTTCGCGAACGACAATAAAGTCGATTGGCGACTTGGTGGAGAGGGGTCCAGTAACGCCTGGATAAAGTTTGGCGGGTCGAAGATTTATGTAGTGATCGAATGCAAATCGTAACTTTAGAAGTAAACCACGCTCAAGAATTCCACTTGGTACCGACGGATCGCCAACAGCTCCGAGAAGAATTGCATCGAATTTAGTTAGTTCAGAGAGAATTGAGTCCGGAAGCGTTTCTCCAGTTTTATGCCAGAACTTGGCTCCTAATTCAAATTCTTTCCGCTCAAACGAGAACTTATGTTTTGCGCTAACTTTATCAAGCACGCGCAAACCCTCAGCAACAACTTCTGGTCCGATACCATCCCCACCGATAACAGCTAGTTTGTAATTCTTCATGGCTTGAGAGTTACCGTTCTTGCGAGATTTGCTTGAGTAGCATTTGCGACATTCTTAACCATCTCTTTAGAAACTGCAGAATCAATAGTGATTGCCATCAAAGCATCTCCGCCAGCAGTACTGCGCGCTACTTGCATACTTGCTATGTTGATACTGGCTTTTCCAAGAGTCTCACCGACGATACCTACGACACCAGGTCGATCTGTGTAACGCAAGAAGAGCAAGTGGTCTGCAGGCTGTAGGTCTAGGTCAAATTTGTCGATTGCGATTATCTTTTCTACTTGGCGAATTCCCATAAGAGTTCCTTCGACGGTTATATGAACACCGTCGCTAAATGCTGCTCGAATTGCAATTGCGTTTCGATATTCCGGACTTACTGGATCTTTGATTACGGTCGAAGTCAGCCCACGTTCTTGAGCTAAGCCGGGGGCATTTACATAAGTCACATCTTCCGCACCGGTTGCTGCTAACGCTCCCTTCAAAGCAGATGAAGCAAGCACGGAACAATCATGAGCGCTAACTTCCCCTTTTACTTGCACTTCAATTGCAACCGGGAGTTCATCGATGAGCGCCGTCGCAATTTGAGCCAATTTCTCAACCAGCGGTAGCGCAGGCCTAATCTCTTCGTGAATTTCTCCACCCTTAACATTTACCGCATCTGGGACTAATTCTCCAGCCAGCGCTTTCCTTACTGATTCTGCAACTGCAATGCCGGCGCGTTCCTGGGCTTCATCGGTTGATGCGCCGAGGTGCGGAGTTGCCACCACGTTTTCTAATGTGAAAAGAGGTGAATCGATGCACGGCTCAGTAGCAAAAACATCCAGTCCAGCACCAGCGACTCGATTCTCTTTTAACGCTTCAAATAAAGCGTTTTCATCCAAAACGCCACCTCTGGCCGCGTTGATAATACGAACGGATGGCTTAACTTTCTGCAGAGCCTCGACGCCAATTAAGTTGGCGGTCTCTTTTGTTTTTGGTAGATGGATTGTAATGAAATCAGATTTTGTGAGTAGTTCGTCTAATGTGACTAGGTCTACGCCTAATTGAGCTGCTCTGGCGGGTTGCAAATAAGGATCGTAAGCAATCACATTCATTCCAAATGCCTGCATACGTTGCGCCACTAATTGGCCAATTCTTCCGAAGCCAACAATTCCCAAAGTCTTTTCAAATAATTCAGCACCAGTATATTTCGAGCGAGCCCATTTACCTTTTTTCAATGTTGCAAATGCGGGCGCAATATTTCTAGCTGATGCAAGTATTAGTGCTATTGCTAATTCAGCTGCGCTAACAATGTTTGAAGTTGGTGCATTTACAACCATCACTCCCGCAGTCGTTGCAGCTGGAATATCAACGTTATCTAATCCAACTCCGGCACGAGCAATCACCTTGAGGCCTTTGGCAACGCTAATCGCTTCGCTATCCATTTTGGTTGCAGATCGAATCAAGACCGCGTCAACACCGCGCTTCAACTCGCTCAAGAGTTGATCGCGATCAGAGCCGTCGCAATTACGTATCTCGAAGTCAGGCCCAAGCGCACTTAATGTGGCAGGGCTCAACTCCTCTGCGATCAAAACGACTGGTTTACTCACGTGCAGCAGAACCCTCTCGATAATCATCCTTCGCCTTGACCCAAGACATCATTGAGCGTAGCTCTCGACCAACCTTTTCAATTGGATGATTCTCGCCCTTAGCTCTTAGCGCTTTAAATTCAGGCGCTCCGGCATCCTGGTCATCGATAAACCTCTTGGCGAAGGCGCCGCTTTGTATTTCTGATAGAACTGTCTTCATATTTTCTTTAACACGTGGGTCAATAACTCGCGGTCCAGATACATAATCTCCATATTCAGCAGTATCTGAGACTGACCAACGTTGTTTTGCAATTCCACCTTCATACATCAGATCAACAATCAATTTGAGTTCATGGAGACATTCAAAGTAGGCAACTTCTGGTTGATATCCGGCCTCAATCAATGTTTCAAAGCCGTACATAACTAATTGTGAAGCTCCGCCACATAGAACTGATTGTTCGCCGAAAAGATCTGTTTCTGTTTCTTCCGTAAAAGTTGTGAGAATTGCGCCAGCGCGAAGTCCTCCCATTGCTTTTGCATAAGAGAGAGTTAATGGCCAAGCTTTTCCAGTTGCATCTTGTTCAACTGCAACGATGTCAGGCACGCCTCTCCCAGCGACAAACTCGCGGCGCACTAAATGGCCCGGGCCTTTGGGAGCGACCATGCAAACATCAACATTCGCTGGTGGTTTGATATATCCGAATCTGATATTAAATCCATGGCCAAAGAAAAGGGCATCGCCAGGTTTTAAATTAGGCTCGATTGATTCCTTGTAAATATGGCGCTGTTTGTGATCGGGGGCAAGGAGCATGATGACAGTTGCTTCCTTGACCGCATCTGCAACCGATACAACGCGTAATCCTTCTTGCTCAGCCTTAGCACGTGATTTTGAACCTTCAGCTAAACCAACACGAACATCAACGCCGCTATCGCGCAAATTGAGTGCGTGAGCATGACCCTGCGATCCATAGCCTATGACGGCCACTTTCCTTCCTTGGATTACAGATAGGTCTGCATCCTCGTCATGGTAGATGGTTGCCATCTTCGCTCTCTCTTTCTTCTAGTTGTTCTTCTAGTTGTTCTTCTAGTTGGTTAGGTTTAGTTCTGATAATCCTCTAATTGGGACTGGGTATCCGAGCTTGCCAGCCCTGTCTCTAACGCAGTCTGCTCGACCAAAGTCTGGCTACCCAATTCGATTGCAATTGCTCCTGATTGCACTAATTCCTTTATCCCAAGGGAGTCTAGTCGCTTCAATAGCGCTACCAAATCTTTATTGTTCGCGACAACTTGAACTATTGAGACTCCAGCTTTCTCTTCAACTATTTCAGCTTGATATCCAGACAGTAAGGGCTCCAGTTTGCCACGTTCAGCCGCAACTTTGACAAAAGCTAACTCGCGTTGTCGAGTCTCGGAATCTTTCATCTCTTGGATGCCTATGACATTAACAAGTTTGAATAATTGAGCACTCACCTGATCTAGGGCATGGCCCTCTAAATTCAAAACTATTGTCATTCGCGAAACTTTTGGATCTTCAGTTGGTCCGACTGCGAGTGAATCTATGTTGTAACCGCGCCGTGAAAATAATCCTGCGACACGAGCCAGCACGCCGGGGCTATTTTCAACCAAAACTGAGAGCGTGTGTTGGGCCATTTATAGCTCCTGAGAATCCCAGTCGGGCGCCAATTCGCGCGCAATCATGATGTCATCATTAGATGTTCCAGCAGCCACCATTGGCCAAACCATGGCATCGCGATGAACGTTGAAGTCAACGACTACAGGTGCATCGTTGATTGCATTTGCTTCTTTAATTATCTTGTCGACATCGCCTTTACTTTCACAACGAAGTCCTACACATCCCATCGCTTCCGCCAATTTTGCGAAGTCAGGTATGCGTTTTGAGTGCAGATCGGTATTTGAATATCGACCTTGATAAAAGAGTGATTGCCATTGGCGAACCATTCCTAAACTTTCATTATTTATTATGGCAACCTTGATGGGAATATTATTTAAAGCGCAAGTAACCAATTCTTGATTTGTCATTTGGAAACAGCCATCGCCATCTATTGCCCATACCGGCGTATCGGGCGCGCCAACTTTTGCGCCCATTGCGGCCGGAACTGCATAACCCATCGTTCCCAATCCACCTGAATTGAGCCAGGTACGAGGTTTTTCGTACTTTATAAATTGCGAAGCCCACATCTGGTGCTGTCCAACACCAGCAACATAAACCGCATCTGGACCAGTTATTGCGCCAAGTCTCTCGATGACATATTGAGGAGAGAGCGAGCCATCTTCGGGTTCGTTGTATCCCAGAGGATAGGTGGAGCGAAGTGAATCCATCTGGCGCCACCAAGTCGAATAGTCAGGTTGTTTCTTCTTAAACTCCGCGGCAACGGCTGGAATTAGCGCGCGAATCGTTGGGCCGAGATCTCCGATGATTGGAACATCGGCGTATCGATTCTTTCCAATTTCAGCAGGATCTATATCGGCATGAATTATTTTGGCGCCGACTGCGAAGGTACTGAGTTTTCCGGTGACACGATCATCAAATCGTGCCCCTAAAGTAATTAGGAGATCAGACTTCTGAAGTGCCGTTACAGCAGCGACGGTTCCATGCATTCCCGGCATGCCTAAATGTTGGCGGTGGCTATCCGGGAAAGCTCCGCGAGCCATTAACGTGGTCACAACGGGAGCGCCTACCAATTCAGCAAGTTTGAGTAAATCTTTCGCAGCATTTGCTTTTATTACGCCGCCGCCGATATAGAAGACTGGTTTTGCTGATTGTGCAATAAGTGAGGCAGCATCACGAATTGATTGTTCACTTGGTTCGACTTGCGGACGATAGCCTCGAAGTTCGGGTCGATTCGGATAATTAAATCCAGTCATCTTTTGAAGTGCATCTTTCGCAACATCAACTAAAACCGGTCCTGGTCTCCCAGATTTTGCAATATAGAAAGCTTCTGAGATAGCTCGAGGAATCTCATTTGGATCAGTGATCAAGTAATTATGTTTGGTAACCGGCATAGTAACGCCACGGATATCGGCTTCTTGGAATGCATCGGTTCCGATTGCAGGTCCAGGAACTTGACCGGTAATCGCAACCATAGGAACCGAATCCATATGAGCATCTGCGAGAGGAGTTACTAGATTGGTTGCCCCAGGACCAGAAGTTGCAATGCAGACTCCAACTTTTCCAGTTACTTGGGCATAGCCAGTAGCAGCGTGGCCCGCTCCTTGTTCATGTCGCACCAAAATGTGTCTAATCTTTGAGTCGAAGATGGGGTCATAGGCAGGAAGAATTGCGCCACCAGGAATTCCGAACATAACTTCAACTCCAGCGCTCTCAAGTGATTTCACAAGTGATTGCGCGCCTGTGATCTGTTCGCTCATCTTCTACTCCTTTCGCTTGACTCTGTTGACGCTAATTTGCCCTACTAATGCAAAAACCCCCAGTTTCCTGAGGGTGCGCGTGATCTCTGGTTTAGATCACGCGCAACGAATCACCACCACTGAAAGTGAAGATGTCTTCGTTGTCATGTGCGCATTATTCCGCGACCAATAAGTGATAGTCAACCCCTGAGATACCCATCTCAGGATGTGGAATTAGTCGCAGACGGCTCCACGAGAGGCCGACCCGACTAATTTCACATATTTGGAGAGGACCCCATAGTCATAGCGGCTTGGGAGCGGTTTAAAACTATTTCTACGTTTCGCTAATTCTGAATCATCAACTAGAAGATCTAGTTTTCTATTTTTTATATCTATTCGAATTCGATCACCATCTCTTACTAACGCAATTGGTCCTCCGTCAACCGCTTCAGGAGCAATATGCCCAACACATAAACCGGTTGTGCCGCCAGAAAATCTTCCATCGGTTAGCAAGAGGACTGATTTTCCTAAACCTGCCCCTTTGATTGCGCCAGTAATCATTAACATCTCGCGCATGCCAGGTCCGCCTTTTGGACCCTCGTAGCGAATCACAACAACATCACCCGATTGAATAGTTCCATTCTCTAACGCATCCATAGCGCCTTGTTCTCGATCAAATACTCGAGCTGGACCTTCGAATATATCTACGCCAACACCGGCAACTTTTGTGACCGCGCCTTCTGGAGCTAAAGACCCGCCAAGAATCGTTATGCCACCGCTTGAAGAGAGAGCGCTTTTTGTGGCTTTTAAAATTTCTCCATCCGGATCTGGTGGTTTAATTTGTGAGAGATTTTCCGCCATAGTTTTGCCCGTCACGGTAAGACAATCTCCGTGTATCAATCCCGCATCCAAAAGAGATTTCAGAACAACGGGCACGCCACCAACCTTGTCTACATCGTTCATCACATATTTACCGAATGGCTTGAGATCGCCGAGTAAAGGAACCTTTGCGCCCACTCTATGAAAATCTTCCAGCGTTAAATCAACTTTTGCTTCATGGGCAATAGCAAGGAGGTGTAATACCGCGTTAGTTGAACCCCCTAATGCCATAAGAATTGTTATTGCATTTTCAAATGCTTTCTTGGTCAGTATGTCTCGAGTGCGGATACCTTTTCTAATAAGCTCAACGACTGCGGCACCCGACTTAATTGCATAATCATCTCGGCGGCGATCAATTGAAGGTGGCGACGCCGATCCAGGAAGTGAGAGTCCGAGCGCCTCTCCAATTGATGCCATGGTGTTGGCGGTATACATGCCGCCGCATGCTCCCTCACCTGGACAAATTGCACGTTCAATTTTCTCAACTTCCGCCTCGCTAATTAATCCACGTGCGCATGCACCAACTGCTTCAAATGCATCGATAATCGTTACATCTCGACCATCAACTTTGCCCGGCATAATTGAACCTGCGTAAACAAAGACGCTAGCCACGTTAATTCGTGCAGCAGCCATCATCATTCCAGGGAGAGATTTGTCGCATCCGGCAAATGTGACCATTCCATCTAGGCGTTCCGCTTCCATAACAGTCTCAACCGAATCGGCGATTACCTCACGTGAGACTAGAGAGAAATGCATTCCTTCATGCCCCATAGAAATTCCATCTGAAATTGAGATTGTGCCAAACTGCATCGGAAATCCGCCGGCTTCGATAACACCTTTCTTTGAAGCTTTGGCAAGTCGATCAAGTGAGAGATTGCACGGTGTTACTTCATTCCATGACGAAGCAATTCCAATTTGTGGCTTTTCAAAATCTTCATCCTTCATTCCAACTGCTCGCAACATGCCACGAGCCGGGGCGCGTTCAAGTCCATCCGTAACAAGGTAAGACCTTGGCTTCATCGGATTACGCGCCATAATTCCTTTTCCCCTTTAAAATCGTGAGGCTACTCGCTCGAACTAGCCTTGTCCTAAATGTTTTAGAAGTAATTCTCTTACTTTAGCGGCATCTGCCTGGCCTTTTGTATCTTTCATGACCATGCCAATCAGCGCGCCCGCTGCCGGAATGTGTCCTCCCCGGACTTTCTCAGCAATCTCAGGTTGAGCAGCGATTGCTCGTTCAATCGCAGTCAACAAAGCAGAATCATCACTCACAACCTTAATCCCACGACTAGAGATGATTTCTTTTGGCCTACCTTCGCCGTTTATTACTCCCTCAACAACTTGTCGAGCAAGTTTGTCTGTTAATTCACCTGCTTCAATTAGCGAGACAATTTCAGAGACATCTTTTGGTGTGATCGGTAATTCGCCAGCAGAAACTTCGCGCTCATTAGCCAGTCGAGCTATTTCGCCCAACCACCAACCCCGAGATCTTGTTGGATCAGCACCCAATGTAACTGTGGCAGCGACAAGATCTAAGACGTCTGCATTAATCATGGCCGCCATTTCCTTATCAGGAACTTGCCATTCTTCTTGAAGACGCTTTCTTCTTATTGAAGGCTTTTCTGGAAGTGAGGAGCGAATCTTTTCAATGAAATCTTTACTCGGAGTGATTGGGGCCAAATCGGGTTCTGGAAAATAACGATAATCCTCTGCCTGTTCTTTTGACCGTCCAGCTGTAGTCTCGCCGGTATTCTCATGAAAATGTCGGGTTTCTTGGATAACACGTTTTCCGTCAATCAAAAGTGAACCATGACGTAACATCTCACTTCGAACCGCTCGCTCAACACTTCTAAGTGAGTTAACATTCTTGGTTTCGCTTCGAGTACCAAACTTGCTCTCTCCGATTGGGCGAAGTGAGACATTTGCATCGCAGCGAAGTGAGCCTTGCTCCATCTTTACATCGCTAACGCCTAAAGCTCTTAAAATATCCCGTAATTCTGCTACATATGCTCTAGCAACTTCTGGAGCAAACTTCCCAGTTCCTTCAATAGGTTTTGTGACAATCTCTACCAAAGGAATTCCGGCTCGGTTGTAATCTAAGAGTGAGTAATCGGCGCCGTGAATTCTTCCAGTAGCCCCTCCCATATGTAGTGACTTACCGGTGTCCTCTTCCATGTGAACTCGTTCAATTTCGATGCGAAAATCTTTACTTCCCTCTTCAGTCTCTACCGAGATGTCTAGGAATCCATTAGAACAGATTGGCTCGTCGTATTGGGATGTCTGAAAATTCTTTGGCATATCCGGATAGAAATAGTTTTTTCGCGCAAATCGAGAATATGGTGCGATTGTGCAATTCAAAGCTAAACCGATTGCTATGGTGTACTCAATTGCTTTTTCATTTACAACTGGAAGGGATCCGGGAAGCCCTAAACATACCGGACAGGTTTGAGTATTTGGGTCCGCACCAAAGATAGTGCTACACCCACAGAACATTTTTGAATTTGTGCCTAACTCAACGTGAACTTCCAAACCTAAAACCGGTTCATATTTAGCAAGCAAAGTTTCGTAAGTTAATGTCATTTCTTTGCCCCCAATTTAGGAGCTTTCTCAAGAATTCCGCTGCCCCACTTTTTTGTGAGTGCGCTCTCTAAAGCTGCACCTACTTTGTAAAGTTGATCATCTTTCATCGCACCTGCCATTATTTGAAAGCCAGCCGGTAATCCATCCTCTTCGGCCAAACCAGATGGCAAAGACATCCCGCATACCCCCGCAAGGTTGGTAGGAATAGTCGCAATATCATTGAGGTACATAGCGATTGGATCATTAGATTTCTCGCCAATTTTAAATGCGGTCGTAGGCGCCGTTGGAGACACTAGGACATCAGCTTTCTCAAACGCATCCTTGAAATCTTGTGAAATTAGCGTTCGAACCTTTTGGGCGCTTCCATAATAAGCGTCGTAATAACCGCTCGATAAAGCATATGTGCCCAGAATGATTCTCCGTTTTACCTCTTTGCCGAAACCCACCGCTCGAGTTGCGTTCATAACTTCTTCGGCGGATCCATCGCCGGTGCGTAGGCCATATCGCATCGCATCAAATCGAGCTAAGTTAGAGGAACACTCACTTGGAGCAATTAGATAGTAAGCGGCTAAGGCATAATCGAAATATTTGCAAGAGACTTCAACAATTTCAGCTCCAAGTTTTGCTAATTCTTCAAGAGATTGATTGAAGAGTTTCAAAACTCCTGGTTGATAGCCATCGCCTTGGAGTTCTTTGATGACTCCGATCTTCATTCCCTTTACATCGCCATCTTTTGCGGCGGCAACAATTGGAGGAACTGGAGCCTTAATCGAAGTTGAATCTAATGGATCATGTCCAGCTATCGCTTCATGAAGATATGCCGCATCCAAAACAGTTCTAGCGCAAGGACCGGCTTGATCAAGTGAAGACGAGAAAGCGACTAACCCATATCGAGAAACTCCGCCATAAGTAGGTTTGACTCCAACAGTTCCGGTAACGGCAGCCGGTTGCCGAATCGAGCCACCTGTATCAGTTCCAATCGCTAACGGAGCTTCATATGCTGCTAAAGATGCTGAAGATCCGCCGCCAGAACCACCCGGAATGCGAGTTAGATCCCAAGGATTTCGGGTCGGAAAATATGCAGAATTTTCAGTAGATGAGCCCATCGCAAATTCATCGCAATTTGTCTTTCCCAGAATTATGACATCAGCTAATTTGAGTCTTGTTACAACAGTTGAGTCGTACGGTGGTCGCCAACCTTCCAGCATCTTTGATCCACAAGTTGTTGGTATCCCTCTCTGGGTCATCACATCCTTTAGGGCAAGCGGAACGCCGGCCAAAGGCGAAAGTTTTTCGCCAGACTGACGTTTTGCATCGACTGATTCTGCTTGAGCGATAGCTCCATCATGGTCGACATAAAGAAATGCTTTTACTTGGTCATCGACTTCGGCGATTCTCTCAAGATGAGCCTTCGTTAATTCAACTGACGAGATTTGTCCACTACTTAGTAGTTGCGACATCTCCATCGCACTCTTTTCAACAATCACTCTTCACCAAGTATCTGAGGGACTTTGAATCGCTGACCTTCACTTGCGGGAGCTCCAGAGAGAGCATCTTCTGGTGAAAGACTTGGTCTATTTTCGTCTACTCGAAAAACATTGGTCATAGGAATCGGATGTGAAGTTGGAGGCACATCTGAATTTGCTACTTCTTGAACCCTCGCAACTGCATCAAGGATTACTGACAATTCACTTGCTAAATGATCTAATTCTTCATCTGACATATCTATTCGGGCTAAGTTAGCGAGATTTGCAACATCTTCACGAGAAATCATGGGGTTACCTTACCGAAGCCAAATCACTCTCGGATTTGGCCTTCGCCCCTCACAATCCAAGTTGTGGTGGTCATCGCTTCTAAACCCATTGGGCCGCGAGCATGAAGTTTCTGGTTTGAGATTCCAATCTCAGCTCCAAATCCCATTTCTTCACCATCTGTAAATCTTGTAGAGGTATTAACCATAACTGCGGCGCAATCCAAAAGTGAGACGAATCGTTCAATTGTGGGCTCGTCCTCGGAGACTATTGCTTCCGTGTGCTGTGTACCGAATTCATTTATGTGCCTGATAGCGTCATCAACACTTGAAACAGTAGCGACATTCATCTCCAGAGTTCCGTATTCAGTTCCCCAAGATTCATTTGTGGCCAACTTGGCCTCAACCATATTATTTTTGGCAACTTCCAATGATTGAGCGTCACAGTTCAAAGTAACCCCTCTTGATTTCAATTCTTGAAGAGCTCTAGGCAAGAAATCTTTCGAAATTGCTGAATGGACGAGAAGAGTTTCTGCCGCATTACATACTGAAGGGCGATGGGTCTTTGAATTAACAATTATTGGTATTGCCTTCTCTATATCGGCATATTGATCAACATAGACGTGGCAGACTCCCGCGCCGGTTTCAATTGTGGGAACCAATGCCTCATCTACCACAGTCCTAATGAGTGCCGCAGATCCGCGCGGAATTACCAAATCAACTTTACCTCGAGCGTGAAGCAATGCTCGCACAGTATCTCGATCATCGGATGGAATTAATTGGATAACTTCAGGTGAAATCTCGGTCTTGGCTAAAGCAGCTTTCATTACTTTTACAAGAATTTCGTTACTACACTTTGCTGTTGAAGATCCTCTAAGTAGAACTGCATTTCCGGACATTAAAAGAATAACTGAAGCATCTACGGTTACATTTGGGCGAGCCTCGTAGATCATGCCAACTACTCCAAATGGAACTGTAATTAAATTTTGTTTTAATCCATTTGGCAAAGTACCGGATCTAAGGACTCTTCCCAAAGGATCTGGAAGCGATGCGACTTTTCTATTGCTTTCAACAATTCCTGCAATCCTCTTACTGGTCAATTCCAACCTATCAAGAAGACTTTCGGAGAGACCTGCGGTTCTCTCGCGCGCCATATCTTCTTGATTAGCCTTCAAAATCTCAGTTATATTTTCTTCGAGAGCGCTAGCAATTGCATTTATAACTCCTCGGCGCGATTCAATGCTGCTTCCACGCAGAGTAATAGAGGCTTCACGGGCTCTCTTGGCCAACTCAGCTATCAACAAGTCATTACTCATAGCATCACCAAATCGTCTCGATGAACTAATTCACGTTCGAATTCAGCGCCAAATTCCTCTTTCAGAACTCGAGTTGTTTTACCTAACATCTGAGGAATTTCTGAAGAGTCAAAACCAACTAAACCTCGAGCAATAACTTCTCCTGTTGGCGCCACTATTTCAATTGCATCTCCGGCATTGAAGTCACCTGTGGCCTTCGTGACGCCAGCTGCCAAAAGTGAAACTCCTTTTTCACGAAGCGCTGAAGCGGCGCCTTGATCGACATGTAATTGTCCGCTAATTGTCGAAGCATGCGCTAGCCAAAGCAGTCTTGAAGGCTGCCTCTTATCGGAACCTCTAAAGAACGTTCCGACATTCTCCCCACGTAATGCGCTAGCTACATTTGGAAGTGAAGTCATAATCGTAGATATGCCTCCGACGCTAGCAATTCTTGCTGCTTCTATTTTTGAAGCCATGCCACCGCTACCTATACGCGAATTACTTCCAATCCGAATGTTAGCAATTGAATTAAAATCATTTACCTCACTTATTAATTTGGCTCCGGCGCTTGATGGCGCTGAATCATATAAACCATCGACGTCAGTAATGATCAACAATAAATCTGCACCGACTAGATGTGAAATTAGCGCAGCTATTCGATCATTATCGCCAAATCGAATCTCTTGAGTGCCGACTGAGTCATTTTCATTTATTACTGGCACCACGCCAAGTTGTAATAATCGGTCTAAAGTCTGTTTTACATTTCGATAATGAGATCTTCGAACGACATCTTCAATTGTTATGAGTACTTGGGAACCGATTAAAGAATGTCTCGCTAGCGATTCGGTATATCGATGTATCAAAAGACCTTGGCCAACGGCAGCTGCCGCTTGCTGTGTTGCTAAATCTTTTGGTCTTGCCGAAAGACCTAACGGCGAGATTCCGGCTGCAATTGCCCCTGACGAGACTATTACGACGTCGATTTCATTTTTTCGCAGCGTTGCCACTGCGTCAACTAAATTATCAACGGCTGCGGGGCTTAGGTTTTCAGCATTCGCACCTGTTAATGAGGATGAGCCAATCTTTATAACTACTCGATGAAGTTTATTGAATCTAGCGTTCATCGAATCTCACCTTCAATTCTTGGTGATGTTGGGTTAGCCACTTGGTTTTCCCACTGTAGCGCTAATTCTTCATCATCAAGTTGGTCAATTGCTTCTTCATCAAACTTTTCCCACCCGCGAGGAATGCGCAAATCATCTCCTCTTGGCCCGGCCAACAGTTCAGCGCCTGCTTCTATGGTTGGCTCCCAGTCGAAAATAACCGCATCATCACCGCTTCCAATTCGAACCTCGCTACCAGCCTTTGCTCCTTTTTTGAAAAGTTCTTTTTCAACGCCAAGACTTGCCAATCGGTCTGCCAGATATCCAACTGCTTCCGCATTTGAGAAATTAGTCTGATGAACCCAGCGCTCAGGTTTTGTTCCGAGAATTGTGAATGAATCGTCAGCGTTTGCTATTACTTCAAAACCGCGGTCATCAATAGGAGTTGGCCTAAGGACAATTCTTGCTTTCTCTTCATTCTCCTGGGCAGTTCGATACTCATTAACAGTTTTTGCCATTCCAAAAAGAAGCTCAGAAAGTCCAATCCTCGCTGCAGCCGAAACTTGAAAAACTTGGTAACCGCGAGCTTTAAATTCGGGTTCCACCATATCTGCTATCGCTTTTCCGTCAGGAAGATCTACTTTGTTTAGCGCTATTAAACGCGGACGATCACTTAAATCTTCCGAGTAATTTTTCAATTCTTTTTCAATAATCTCAAAATCCTTGATCGGATCTCGATCGCTTTCTAGCGCTCCGCAATCTAAAACATGAACCAAGGCGGCGCAACGTTCGATATGTCTAAGAAACTCTAGCCCCAAACCTTTCCCGGCAGATGCGCCAGGGATTAAGCCAGGTACATCTGCAACGGTAAATCTTGATTCGCCTGCTTGAACAACGCCCAAATTTGGCGCCAAGGTGGTGAATGGATAGTCAGCTATTTTTGGGCGCGCTGCAGATATTGCAGCAATTAGTGAAGATTTACCCGCACTTGGAAATCCAATTAAGCCGATATCCGCAACTGATTTAAGTTCTAAAATCAAAGTTCGCTTCTCACCGGGTTCGCCTAAGAGTGCAAATCCAGGTGCGCGTCTGCGCGAAGATGCTAAAGCAGCATTTCCTAAGCCACCTTGTCCGCCACGTGCAGCAATAAATCTTGAACCAGTTCCGACTAAATCGGCTAACACTTTCCCATCTTTAGTCATCACTACAGTTCCATTTGGCACGCCTAGAATTAAATCTTCACCATCGGGTCCATTCTTGAGAGATCCATAACCTTGTCGTCCTGAAGTTGCGTTTCGATGTGGCGAATGATGAAAATCCAAAAGAGTTGTTACGCCTGGATCAACTGCGAGTATTACGTCGCCACCTCTGCCGCCGCTACCGCCATCTGGGCCGCCTAGAGGGACAAATTTTTCACGGTGCACTGAAACACAACCATCGCCACCTTTACCTGCGGCAGCATGGAGCGTCACACGATCTACGAATGTAGCCATTGCGCTCCTTCCTCAGAAAAGCGAAAACGGGCCCGTCGATACGGACCCGTTTTTAAAAGCCCGTTGTGTTACGAAACCGGAACGATATTTACAACGCGTCGACCACGAGCGCTTGAAAACTCAACAGCGCCAGCAGCAAGAGCAAATAGAGTGTCATCTTTACCAATTCCCACATTCTTGCCTGGGTGAAACTTTGTACCGCGTTGACGTACCAATATTTCTCCGCTGTTTACGACTTGGCCACCGAATCTTTTGATACCGAGATATTGCGGATTCGAATCACGACCATTTCGAGTCGACGATACGCCTTTTTTCGATGCCATCTCAGCTCCTTACGCCATTAATCGCAGTGATCTTTACCCGCGTGTTCTTGGAACGAAAACCTTGTCTACGTCGATACCCAGTCTTCGCCTTATAGCGGAGAATGTTTATCTTCGGACCCTTAACTTCAGAAACAATCTCTCCGGTCACTTTTACCCCAGAAAGAACTTTCGGGTCAGAAGTAACGGCGTCACCGTCGACAACAAGTACCGCAGGGAATGTGACAGTTGATCCTGGTGCGGCGTCTATGCGATCTACAAATACAGTGTCGCCAACTGCAACCTTTTCCTGGCGTCCGCCAGCCTTCACAATCGCGTACACGGTTTCCTTCCGATTCCTTATTTCTAGGGGCCTAGGTTAGAGATTGATGGTTGTTAGGGTCAAACTGAGTTCATGATTTGGGCGTGAGCACCCCTGATGAAGCAGCTCGTCGCCGCCTTCTTCCAAACCTAGGACGAGCTTCTTCGCTCTCATCTTTTGCTTCCGCTATTGGTTCGGGACTTTCTTCAGGTGTATCTAATTCAACTTCAGTTGTTGGCGTTATCTCGCGGTCCAATTTCTTCTTATCGACTGGCTCCATGTGAACGTGAATTCCGCGCCCACCACAGTTATCGCATGTCGTTGAGAAAGCTTCGATCAAACCTTGGCCCACTCGCTTTCGAGTCATTTGGACTAGTCCTAGAGAAGTTACTTCAGCAACTTGATGCTTAGTGCGATCTCTGCCGAGACATTCAACAAGTCTTCTCAACACTTGCTCTCGATTAGATTCCAGAATCATATCGATAAAGTCGATAACAATAATTCCGCCTAAGTCTCGGAGTCTAAGTTGGCGAGCAATTTCTTCTGCCGCCTCTAAATTATTCTTAGTAACGGTTTCTTCGAGATTTCCACCTTTACCAATAAATTTACCGGTGTTGACATCGATAACCACCATGGCTTCGGTTCTATCGATTACAAGTGATCCGCCGGATGGGAGAAATACTTTTCGGTCTAGCGCCTTGGCGAGCTGTTCATCAACCCGGTGTTCAGTGAATACATCTTTAGATCCGGTCCATTTTTCAACTTTAGCCATCAATTCTGGAGCTATATGGCCAAGATAGTTTTGAATATCATCCCAGGCATCAGCTCCTTGAACCGTCATTTTATTAAAGTCTTCATTGAAAATATCTCTAATTACTCTGATGGTCATGTCTGGTTCGCCGTAAAGAAGAGAGGGTGCTTTAGTCGAAGTAGTCTCAGACTTCTTCTTTATGTCTTCCCATTGCGCCTTTAATCTGACGACATCGCGAGTTAACTCATCCTCAGAAGCCCCTTCAGCTGCGGTTCGAACAATTACACCTTCTTCGTCAGTTATTAAATCTTTCAAAACATCTTTAAGGCGATTGCGCTCGCTATCGGGAAGTCGCCTTGAAATTCCACTCATTCCGCCACCAGGAACGTAAACTAAATATCGTCCCGGAAGGGAAATCTGACTTGTTAAACGAGCGCCCTTTTGGCCGATTGGATCTTTGGTTACCTGGACCAATACCGATTGGCCGGTCTTCAAAACTCTCTCAATTTTCCGTTCTTTGTTATCAGATAATCCTGATTCATCCCAGTTAACTTCACCAGCATAAAGAACTGCATTCCGTCCCTTACCTATATCTACGAATGCGGCTTCCATAGAGGGCAGAACATTCTGGACCTTGCCGAGATAAACATTTCCTACATATGAGATATTGCTACTTCGATTCACATAATGCTCGACCAAAATATTATCTTCGAGAATCGCAATCTGAGTTCGGTCGCCAGTCTGTCTGACTAACATCTCGCGTGTTACTGATTCGCGACGAGCGAGAAATTCTGCATCAGTAAGAATTGTTCCGCGGCGACGATTCTCTTTGTAGTCACCAAATCGGCCTCGATCTCGACCTCTATCTCGATCACGGAATCGCTCTCGTCGATCTCGACGTTCAAAACTCTTTCGATCCTTGGGGCGTTCTTGTTGCGGTCTTGACTCTCGTACTTTAACGACGGTAACGACGCCGTCTTCCTCGACACTTTCACCTGGAGTTACGCCATCTGAACCTGAACGGCGACGCCTGCGACGTTTCTTAAAAACGGGTTCGCCAGCAATCTGGTGTTCATTCTTTTCCTTATTACCTGCATCGTTATTACTTGCATCGTTTTTGGATTCAACTTCATTTGCTTCAAAGCTCTCTTCTCGATCCGACCTACGGCGTCCTCGTCCACCACGTCGTCGACGTCTGCGGCGATTTTCGGATTCCTGGTTCTCAGTACTTTTTTTGCTTCCGGCTGGAGCTGTAGTTGGCGCTTGGAATATCGGGGTTGGAATTGCAGAGTTACTCTTTCGATCCGACTTCTTTTCACTCTTCTTATCAGAAGACTTTTCAACCACGACTGCTTCAGGGGTTGCTTTTTTTACTGCGCGCTTGCGCGTCTTTTTTGGCTCATCGGCCATAGCAAAATCCTTTTTCTGCACCCTCGCGGGTGAAATCTTCGGTTGCGCCTTTATTCCGGATCAGCCGACCGCACCTATAGAGCGGTCTGGCGACCTCTTTCGAGGCGATTACATGGAAAGTATGACACAGATTAGGAAGTCGTCCTAATTTCCGCGTTTTTAACGGGAAATTTAGGTTATCTGGATCGCTGGTAAACGTTCTGTAACAAGCCAATGCCAATCATATTTGCAAACATACTTGAACCTCCGTATGAGAGGAATGGCAATGGTACGCCGGTCATGGGCATCAATCCCATTGTCATTCCAATATTCTGAAATATTTGAAACGAAAACCAGGCAATGACGCCTACCGTAACGATTCTTCCAAATATTTCATTGCTTCTTCGAGCAATAGCAAATGCGCGCATTAGAATTAATAGATAAAGAATGAGTATCAAGGCAGATCCGAGAAATCCAAGTTCCTCTCCGGCAACAGTAAAAATGAAGTCAGTCTGTTGTTCCGGCACAAATCTGCCATTTGTCTGGGGGCCTTCGAAAAGACCTTTTCCAAAGAGTCCGCCAGATCCGATTGTTATTCGCGCTTGGCGAAGTTGATAACCAGTTGCTTGGGGATCTGCAAACGGATCGACAAAAGAGCGGAGACGATTAAGTTGATATTCGCTCACTTCACCACTGGCGACGGCAAGCCAAGCTCCGGAAACTCCCAATGCAATCAAACCAATCACCCATCGAAGTTTTGCTCCAGATGTTGCAATTATTGCAATAACAGATGCTGAAATAATTAAGACGGTGCCGAGGTCTGGCTGAGCCACAATTAAAAGAATTGGGACCGCTGCGACTAAAAGTGCATACAGAACCTGTCGATCACTCGGGTGCTTTGCTCCAGCATCACGTTCGGCAAGTATTAACGCCATTCCAACAATAATCGTTAACTTCGCAATCTCCGCAGGCTGAATTTGAAATCCACCGGGAAATGAGATCCAGGACCTGGCTCCATTTACGATGCTTCCAACTCCGGGGATTAGAACTAGAAGCAAACCAAAGACTCCTAGACCCCAAATGACAGGTGTGTAAGCACGTAATAATCGATAATCAACCAAAGTAACGCCATATGCCAACGCCAGTCCGATAATTACATTTAGGAGTTGGCGCTTTAGGTAATACTCAGGATCCTGACCATTTGCGGCAAACCAGTCACGCGTGGCTGCGTAGACGAGCAAAATCCCAATCCCAGTCAGAAGAAGTACCGAGATGTTGATGATCGGATCTGTTCCAAGCAAAAATCGCTTGCGCTCGACTCTTCGGGATAAATTAGAACTTAGCATTACGAAGTCTTGCTATCGATAGTTGGTATCTTCGAAACCGGTCCGTTTGGAAAAATTGCTTCTTTACCGCCTTCGCCAAATATATATTCATAAATTCTACGAACTCCGGCACCGCTTGTCGTTGCTCCAAATCCACCCTGGCTTACCATCATAACTACAACATATTTTGGTTTCTTAGAGGGTGCATAAGATGCAAACCAAGAAGTGTCGTCCTTTGCTGAGCCATCTAGATTCCTTCCAAATACCTGACCAGTTCCAGTCTTTCCACTAACTTCTGCTTGAAGTCCGGAAAAAACTCCACGCGCAGTTCCAGAGGTAACTACTGCTCTGAGAGATCGCTTAAGCAGTTCTAGCGTCGAATTTGAGACTGGTAACTCGCCGGTTATTTCAGGAGTCACTTCACTAATTACTCTGTTTGCCGGAGAAACTACGGCTCTGGCAATTTGAGGTTTCATTAATTTTCCTCCGTTGGCAATTGCACCATACATGACTGCCATTTGGATTGGAGTCATTAAGACATCGCCCTGGCCAATTGAGAAGTTCACCATATCGCCTGCTCTAACTCGATCTCCATCAAGGCAATTTTCGCGCGCTAGCGCAATCAAATAGGGCGTTAATTGTGATTTTTGGGCTCGTGCTTGGTAGTCACAGAAAAATTCCTTATTGCGTGCATACCAATACTTCTTCCAATCACGATCTGGCAAACGACCCTTAACTTCAGAAGGTAAATCTATTCCAGTGCGCTTTCCAACACCGAAACCGGCTGCGGCTTTAAAGAAATGGTCGTTTGGAGTCGGCTTAGGTTTCAAACCACCATCTCTAACCCATTCATCGTATGCGATCTGGTACCAGATCGAGTCACACGAAATAGCCATTGCAGTTACTAGATTGATTCTTCCTGCGGGTTTGCTGTCGTAATTCCTAAAAGTTCGATCACCAAAAGTAACTTCGCTAGGACAGTTATAAGTGCTTGATAAGTTGTAATTTGCAGCTCCGGCCGCAGCCAGCGAAACAACTTTGAATGCCGAGGCCGGCGCAAAGCTTCCTTGGATCGCACGGGAAAGCGCTGGAACTCCACTGCGCTCGCTATATAGCTCTTTCGCCTGTCTGACAGTTATGCCATTTTCCCAAATATTTAAATCGTAATCTGGGTATGACGCCATCGCCAAAACTCGGCCCTTCAAATCCATAACGACTGCCGCACCAGAATCTCCTCGATAGCCATTAGCTCTAGCGCGAAAGACTGAATCTCGAAGTTCTTTTTCCACGGCAGCCTGGAGTTTGGCGTTTATGTTAAGAACTAGATGATTGCCAGGTATCGGGGCGATATTTCTAGATTCACGTGTTACTGACTCTTTATTGTTGACAATTACAGTGCGAACACCGGGAACACCGCGAAGGGCGTCATCATATTGAAGTTCAATTCCAGCCTTCCCAACTAGTTCGTTGCGATAATACTTTTTACCCAGCTCGTTATTTAGGTCGTCCTCAGTTATTGGTCCCACATATCCGAGAATGTGGGTTGCACGTTCATCCGATTTAGATGGGTAGTTTCGAATCGAGACAGGTTCAGCGCCAATACCTGGGAATTGATCAGATCGTTCAACAATCTTTAATACTTGTTCTTCGGTGGCTTCTTTCGTAATTGGAATTGGTTGATAACGATTTCCAGTCCAGCAACCGTTTCGCTCCTCTTTCGGTAACTCTCCACAAAGTCGTGTTCGCGCTAATACGTCACTGTATTCCAACTTCAAAATTTGTGAAACACGTTCAAGAACTATTTTGCCTTTGTCGCTCTGTTGATCAAGGATAGAGCGATCCGCCGTAACCATTAATCCTGCTTTGTTTGTGGCCAATTTCTCTCCGGTAATATCGACTATCAAACCTCGAAGCGCAGGAGTGACAATATCTCTGCTCTGAATATCCAGAGCTGCTGCCTGATAGCGCGGTCCATCTGCGATTTGCAGGTAAAACAATCTTCCGAATAATGCAATCATCAATGAAATTACGAAAACTTGAGCTACAAGAATTGCGATAGAAGTTCTGTCTCTCATCTTTCCCTCGCGGTCAAAGATAATTGATGGAACTTTATTGTCATGGGGATATAAATTGGTGCCAAAACCAAACTCCAAAGCGTATTCCCAATTATTTCTGAGAGCAGAATGCTTATTGATGAAAGCTCTTGGCCAAGAATTGCCCCGATTGATATGAACAGAATTAGCAGAACTGCTGAACTTGATGCGGTTACTAGAGTCATCTGTAGCGGGCTAATTTGAGGATCCAAATTACCTCTTACCGTGGTCGCTAAGAAATAGCAGAATCCAGTGAGTATTAGCGTCCATAGGCCGAAAGGCGACTCGAGTGTTGGCGAGAAATCGGCGATAAACCCAGCGAAAAAACCTATTAACATTGCATTACTTGGTTCCTCTTGTAACGTCCAAGCAATTACAAATACGAGATAAATTGAAAAGCCGCCAATCAAGAAATTCACTCTATTTAAGAGGGACTCTTGAAATATAAATACACCCAATAATGTGATGAGAATGTAAGGAATTCGCATTACATTCATGGCTGCAACCTGGCGCTATTCATTTGGAGTAGGAGTTACAAATACAGTCACGGTTGGGGCTGGTTTAGGTGCCCGTGGCACCAGCGCATCTCCCGGATCTCCAGCAACCGACTCCAAGACGACGCTTACGATTCCAAGCGAATTGAAATCTACATAGGGCTCCACCTTAGCTCGCTTAGTTAGTTGACCTAAACTATTTTCAACAAAACTTACTCGTCCCACCGGAACCCCGGGCACGAATGGTTTATCTCCAGAGCTACCTCTGGCAAGCAAAACATCTCCGACGCTTAAGTCCGAAGAGGCACTCAACATTTGTAGTGAGAAATTACCACCACCTTCGCCGGAAAGTATTCCCATAAATTGAGAGCCGGCCACTCTTACACCTAACCTAAAATTTGGATCACTCATTAACATAATGATGGAAGCGCTGTTACTTACTGACTTAACAACCCCAACTAAACCACTTTCCGAAATAACTGTCATGTCAACTGTTATTCCAGATGTACTTCCCTTGTCGATGATAATTGTTTCACCAATCGCCGCGGTGCCGCCTTTCCCAATCACGCGAGCGCTCACTGTCTTGTATTTTGCTTTTCCAGCAAGATCTAGCACGCCCTTTAGCTGCTTAAGCTCGCCTTCTACGTTTTCATTAAGAATGTTTAGGTTTCGCAGTTCTTGATTCTCTTTTTCAAGTTCTGTTATACGACTTTGCGCATTTCTCAAACCGCTTAAGTCATCAAGAAAGCTTGAGATTGGCGAAAGTATGGAAGTGCTTAGGGATTGAAAAGGTGTAAGTACGCTCTGGGCAGCCGTGCGAAGTGACGATACAACGCTCAGTCCACGAAGATCTAAAGTGATTAGAAATAAAGACGTAACCAAGAGCGAGACCAAAAGTAGTCGAGTGCGATTGGTTCGCTTAGTCGTCATTACTTCCTATCGACGAGGCTCGGAGATTAGAACTTTCTCTAGCGCTTCGAATTCCTCGATACATTTTCCAGAGCCTTCAACCACCGCTAACAGTGGTCTCTCAGCAATATGAATCGGAATATTGGTTTCGTGGCGCAACCTTTCATCAAGTCCTCGAAGTAATGCTCCCCCGCCGGTAAGGAAAATTCCTCGATCCATCAAGTCCGCGGACAGTTCAGGTGGGGTCTTATCTAAGGTTGCCTTAACCGCATTTACTATCGCAGTAACCGGCTCTTCCAATGCTTTGCGAATTTCCTCCGCTGAGATAACAATTGTCTTCGGTAAACCAGTTGCTACATCCCGACCACGAATTTCGGCGTCTGGTTCATCCCGCAATGGATATGCCGAGCCGACCGCCATCTTTATCTCTTCGGCAGTGCGCTCACCAAGGAGCATTGAGTACTCGCGCTTTATCCAACTAATAATTGCTTGATCTAGTTCATCTCCACCGACGCGGATGGAGCCAGAGGAAACTATTCCGCCCATCGAAATAACAGCGACTTCGGTAGTTCCTCCGCCAATATCAACAACCATATTTCCTGTTGGTTCATGAATCGGAAGATTTGCTCCTATTGCTGCGGCCATCGGCTCTTCAATGATGTAAACCTTTCGAGCTCCTGCTTCATATCCCGCATCTTTTACAGCGCGCTGCTCGACACCAGTAATTCCCGATGGGACACAAATTACAATTCTAGGTTTTGCCAGGTATGTATGTTTATGGACTTGGCGAATGAAGTATTTAATCATTAACGCAGTTGTATCAAAATCCGCGATGACACCATCTTTGAGTGGACGAATCGCAACAATACTTCCAGGAGTTCTTCCGATCATTCGTTTGGCTTCCGCGCCAACAGCAAGTACTGCACCGGTGTCTTGGTTAACAGCAACCACGCTAGGTTCATTTAATACAATTCCCTTGCCGCGAACGTAGACCAGCGTGTTGGCCGTCCCTAAATCGATCGCCATATCGCGACCAAAGAAACTTCCTCGAGATTTCATGCCGGCCATTATTTCACTCCTTGTAGTTCGGGGAAGAAAATCAAAATCTCACGCTGGGCTGACTCCGGAGAATCTGAACCGTGAACAAGATTCTGAACCACTTTAGTTCCTTGGTCTCTTGCCAAGTCACCGCGAATGGTACCCGGTGCGGCGTTTGTTGGTTCGGTTGCGCCTGCTAAGGATCTAAAACCCTCGATAACTCGATTTCCAGTTACAACCATCGCAACTATTGGACCACTTTGCATGAATTCTAGGAGTGGCTCGAAAAAGGGTTTACCTTCGTGCTCTTTGTAGTGTTCCTTCAACTGACTTACACCTGCAAAAGACATCTTTAAATTTTCTACAACATAACCTTTAGCTTCAATTCTGCGAATAATTTCGCCAATGAGGCCACGTCGAACTCCATCTGGCTTGATAAGAACCAAAGTTTGTTCTTTTTGGGAGGTCATCACGGACCAAGTCTATTGTGGATTTTCCCCTTGGCGAGCCCGCTTGAGCGCCTCGCCTTTTCGGCCAATTACGATTGCGCCAATCCAAAGCGCAAGAAAAAGTGCCCCCATGAAAAACATCGAAAAAATGTAGAAGCCATAAAGAATTATGCCAAATTGAAGAATCCAACCCAGAATCCATCCGATTTTGTTCTTCAAAGATCCGAGTGCTAATACTGCTAATACGACTAGCGCAATACCAAGCCATAAACCATTTCTTGAATCAAGGTCTTTCGCGAGAAGAAGCGCAAACCCAAGAAGCAGGATTTCCATCGACAAAACCGATCGCGCCAGCATCCTCATTTACTGTCCTTTCCGTTTAACGAGCGATCTCATCTCGCCAGCAGTTACTACAGATCCCGTTACCAGTATCGCAACACTGCTCCCCTCCTGCATCTCAGAGGCTCTTGACTTAGCTTGTTGCAAAGCCTCCTCCAAATTTCTAGCGGTATAAATTTGAGTATCCTTAAATATTCCTGAGGCAAATTGTTTTACCTGTTCAATATCCGCACTTCTCGGGGAAGAATTCTTCGTGATTATCAATTCGTCAACTATGGGCTGCATCTCTCCAAGGAAGCCTGGGATGTCTTTATCAGCCATAGCTGCAAAAACTAAGATGATTTTCTCGAAACTGAACTCGCCAGTCAAAGTTTGCTTAAGAGAAATGGCACCGTGTGGGTTATGAGCTGCATCAATGATGATGGTGGGTTCTCTTGAGATGATTTCACAACGTCCCGGTGACGTTGCATTCGCAAATGCGCTAGAAACGATTTCATTGGATAGTTGTTTCTCGCCTGCAAAAACTTCGACTGCAGCCAACGCAGTGGCCGCATTGCTAGATTGATGTTTGCCGTGCAGCGGTAGAAATAGATCTTCATAAATTCCGTAAATGCCTCGAATGGTGAGCAGTTGACCACCAACTGCAATGTCACGCTTTACAACTTCATACTCAATTCCTTCGCGAAGTGGTGTGGCATTCATCATCGCGCACCGTTTTAATAGAACTTGAGCGGCATCGCGCTCTTGACGAGCTAAGACGGCAAACTCACCTTCTTTGATGATTCCAGACTTTGTAGTAGCAATCTCAACCAACGTATTTCCCAAATACTCCATATGGTCAAATCCAATGGGAGTTAATACGGCAACTTTACTATCGATAACATTTGTGGAATCCCATTCGCCACCCATTCCGCATTCAAATATTCCGACATCAACTGGAAATTCTGCAAAGGTAACGAAAGCTAGCGCGGTCATGACTTCAAAAAATGAAAGTGGATGAGACATTCTGGCGTCAACTAGAGGTATATAAGGTTCAATTTCCCGGTAGTACTTAACTAAAGTCAATTCATCGATTGGGCTGCCATTTATTGCAATTCTTTCCAGAATACTTTCAAGGTGTGGACTTGTGAATCTTCCAGTTCGCAAACCTAATTCTTGGCAGAGCGAGTCGATAATCCTTGAAGTCGAAGTTTTGCCATTTGTGCCGGCTATATGAATGTTCGGATAAGACTGTTGAGGAGAGCCAAGATAATCAACTAAAAGAGCAATACGTTCTAGAGTTGGGTCTATTTTCGTTTCTGGCCAACGCGCTGATAACGCTCTCTCAATTTCCTGGAGATTGTTCATTGACATAATTAAGCGCTGGGTAGCGCTGAGAGAAGCGACTCGATGCGCTGAATTTCAGAATCACAGAATGCCATTCGCTCGCGAATTTCCGATACCACTTCCATAGGCGCTTTTTCCATAAAGTTTTCGTTGCTTAGTTTTACTTGAGCCGTCTCACGATCTTTCTTGACATTGGCTAAATCTTTCGTAAGACGAGCTCTTTCTGCGGCGACATCAACGCTCCCCGTTAAATCAAAAGAGACTGTGAATGCTCCAATTTCAATCTTTGCACTCGGCGCGAAAGTTTCTTTAGGTTCATCGAGGCGGACGAGGAATCTGATTGCAGCTTCATACTGAGCAACCGGACCAGCAAGTCCAGATATCTTGGCATGAATCCGCGTTGAGTTCTTGATTCCCTGGTCGCTCCTGAAGCGACGGATTTCGGTTATTAGTTGCTTCATATTTTCAACTACTTCTTTGGCTTCATTATCTTGAGAGAACTCAGAGACTATAGGCCAATCTGCGACCACTAATGAAGTTCCGTCAGTTAATTTAACCCAAAGCTCTTCTGAGATAAATGGCATGTTGGGATGCATCAATCTCAAAAGTTTGTCTAGTACATGACCAAGTACGCGCTTAGACTTTTCAGCTTCTGGTCCGCCTTTTGAAAAAACATCTTTAACTAATTCAAGATACCAATCACAAACTTCATCCCAGGCAAAGTGGTAGAGAATCTCGCTTGCCTTTGCGAATTCAAAATTTTCATATAACTCATCGACTGAGATGATTGTCTGGTCTAGTTCGTTCAATATCCAGCGATCAATATGATTTAGTGAATTCTTTTCCGGTAGCTCTCCGTTTACTGTTGCTCCATTCATTATCGCAAAGCGAGTTGCGTTCCATACTTTGGTAGCGAAATTACGGGCTCCGGCGATCCACTCTTCAGCAAGAGCTTGATCAGTTCCAGGATTCGCACCGCGGGCTAAAGCAAATCTCAGCGCGTCCGAACCGTATTTATCCATGAATTCCAATGGGTCAATGACATTGCCTTTGGATTTCGACATCTTCTTACCATTCTTATCTCTCACTAAACCGTGGAGGGCGATGACATCGAAGGGATGCTTTCCATTCATCGCAAATAACGAAAAGATCACCATGCGCGCGACCCAGAAAAAGAGGATGTCATAACCAGTTACAAGAACTGAAGTTGGATAAAACTTCTTTAAATCGTCAGTCTCATCGGGCCAACCTAAGGTTGAGAATGGCCAGAGTGCCGATGAAAACCAGGTATCCAATACATCTTCATCCTGGACCCAGCCTTGTGGAGCGACTTCATCAGGTCCAATTACTTTCATCTCGTCGTTAGGTCCATACCAAACTGGAATTCGATGTCCCCACCATAGTTGTCGGGATATGCACCAATCGTGCATGTTGTCTACCCACTCGAAATAACGTGGCTCCATTTCAACTGGTGAAATTTTCACAACGCCATCGCGAACCGCATCGCCTGCCATCTTCGCTAAGGGTGCAACTTTTACAAACCACTGTAATGAGAGTCGAGGTTCAACAATCGTGTTGCAACGTGAGCAGTGGCCGACGCTATGTTTATAAGGGCGCTTCTCCCAACCAAGGAGCCCATCTTCTCGT
>JBEANJ010000004.1:0-44861 GCA_041165565.1 Actinomycetota bacterium
GTGACTGCTGATGCTCGCATTACTCCGGGTTGTCCGGGAATGTATACAAAAGAGCACACTGATGCCTGGACTCGAATAGTTGAATTTGTACATAACAACACCGATGCCAAAATCGCGTTACAAATTGGCCACGCTGGTGCGAAAGGCGCAACTAAGTTGGCTTGGGAAGGAATCGATAAGCCAGTTGAAAAAGACGGGTGGCCGCTTGTCTCAGCCTCTGAACAACAATATCTTCCAGGAATTTCCCAAAAATCTCGAGCAGCAACCAAAGAAGATATGGAACGCATTAAAGCTGACTTTGTACGTGCCACAATAGAAGGCGACAAATGCGGTTTCGATTGGTTGGAATTTCACGCAGCACACGGCTATTTCATTTCATCATTTATTTCACCGCTTACAAATAAGCGAACTGATGAATACGGTGGCTCTCTTGAAAATAGGTTGCGTTATCCAATTGAGGTTTTTAAAGCGATGCGAGCCGTCTGGCCAAATGGCAAACCCATGAGCGTTCGTATCAGCGCTCACGATTGGGTTGATGGCGGAATTACCCCGGATGATGCTGTTGAAATAAGCAGAGCATTCAAAGAAGCAGGGGCTGACTTCATCGATGTTTCATCGGGCCAGGTATCAAAAGAGGAAAAACCTGTATATGGACGCATGTTCCAAACTCCTTTTGCTGATCGAATTAGAAATGAAGCTGGAATCTCGACAATCGCAGTTGGTGCAATTTCTGAGGCCGATCACGCAAATACCATCATCGCGGCAGGTCGAGCTGATTTATGCGCGGTAGCAAGACCACATCTAGCAAATCCAGCTTGGACGTTAATGGAAAGTGCAAAATCCGGCTTCTTAGATATTGGTTGGCCGAAACAATATCTATCTGGAAAGGTGCAACTTGAGCGAAATCTTGAGCGCGAGAAGTTAATTGCAGAAGCAGCTAAATCGAGTATGACCTTTGAGGAAATCCAAGCTAAATTCGGATAAGCAGTTTTGTTGAAAATTAACGGTAAGGCGAGAAGTCAGGTGGGCGCTTTTCCGTAAAGGCTTTGCCACCTTCTTTGGATTCATCTGTTGCGGTGTAAAGATCTAAGACATCAAAAGCTAAAGATTGAATGCCCATAATGTGATCGGTATCTGCATTAAATGAGTGCTTTAACGCCTTGATAGCAGTGGGAGATAGCGCAACAACTTTCTTCGCCCACTCCATAGCTGATTCCATCAATTTATCTGAAGGGACCACTTTATTAACTAGCCCCCAGCGCTCAGCAGTATTGGCATCATATTGTTCGCAGAGAAACCAAATCTCTCTTGCCCTTTTCTCGCCAACAACTCGCGCCAAATAGGCAGAACCAAATCCGGCATCAAAAGAACCGACTCTTGGACCAACTTGACCGAATCGAGCGCTCTCAGAAGCAATAGAGAGATCAGCGAGAACATGAAGAACATGGCCTCCGCCTATTGCAAATCCATTTACAGCTGCAATCACAGGCTTGGGAATCGCACGAATTATTTTATGTAATGCTTCAATTTCAAACATTCCAGTTTCAGTCTCACCATAATTTCCTTTTTCGGCTCGCTCTTTTTGATCGCCGCCGGTACAAAATGCCTTCTCGCCCGCACCCGTAAGGATTACTGCTCCAACTTTTTTGTCTACCCAAGCAAATTTGAACGCGGAGAGCAACTCATCAACTGTGCGACCGCGAAGTGCGTTATATCGATCCGGACGATTGATAGTGATCGTGGCGACCCCATCGCTGATTTGGTATTTAATATCAGTGAAGTCGGATTTCTCAATCATGTCGAGATACTACTCCGAAGTTGAATTGAATAACCAGAAACTAGACTCGAATTGCAATTGCTACTCCAAGCCCTACTCCGATACATGCGGCTGCTATGCCAATACCGCCGCCGCGCCTTCTTAATTCTCGTGAGGTATCTACAATCACTCGGGCCGCAGATCCGCCAACTGGATGACCAATCGCGATCGCTCCCCCATTAACATTTACTCGGTTGCGGTCTATTTCTGGCAACTCCTTCAAGACCGTTAGCACCATAGAGGCAAATGCTTCATTGATTTCCCAGATTGCAATATCTTTAAATGCAAGTGACAGTTTTGAGAGTAGTCCATTGATTGCATCAACCGGAGCCAAGCTAAATTCATCAGGAGATCGCGCAACGACCTTGCTTCCCAAGATTTCACCGAATCCGCCCGAGTGATTCCTGTCAATATTCAAATCCTGAATACCCATTTCATCGGTCAACAACATGGTTACCGCGCCATCATTTATTGGAGATGAGTTTCCCGCCGTTCCGGAGCCGCCTTCAGAAAATGCCGACGGCAGTTCTGCAAGTTTTGCAAGTGAGGTATCAATTCTTATCGATTCATCTCTAGTCAAACCACCGTATGGAAAGACAAACCCATCGTGAAGTTTTGAAGTCCACGCGCGGTCGGCCAAATGATGCGAGCGCAACGCCCATTCATCTTGTTCAGCTCGAGTTATTCCTAATTTCGCCGCTACTTTTTCGGAACATCTACCCAGACTTTCAGTCCAGTTTCCTGGAAAATTCGGATTAGTCATTCGCCATCCGACCGTAGATTGATTTAGCTCGCTGACTTCAACTTTCTCGGGGAGTTTCTTCTGATTCCTGCGAACAATCCATGGAGCTCGAGACATAGATTCAACTCCACCGGCTATTAAAAATTTGGCGTCGCCAGTCTTGATTGCTCGAGAGCCTTGTATAACCGCTTCTGCACCAGACCCACAAAGACGATTAATAGTAACTCCGGGGACTGTTTCTGGAAGTCCAGCAAGTAACGCACCCATTCTTGCCACATTTCTATTATCTTCACCGGCGCCATTTGCATCGCCAATCACAACATCATCGATCTCGCTCTTATTTAAAGTTGGAGTTTTAGAAACCAATTCATTTATGGTTGCACCGAGTAGGTCATCCGGACGAATATTTGAGAGCGCTCCAAAATATGCGCCGAAAGGTGTGCGAGCGGCCTGCGCAATGAAGACCTTCATGGGGATGATTATCCCTGATAAGTTAAGGTTCTCAGACAAATTAAGGATAGGAAGCTCTGTGAGCAACAACCGGCAGTTACGTGTGCTCATTACGGGTGCTGGTCGCGGAATTGGACGTGCAATCGTAAATGAGCTCAAGGTTTCGCCTCTAAAACACAAAATTGCAGTTACTGCGCGAACAGAATCAGAATTACAGGATTCAATAAAGGGCGCTTCCGGAGAAACTTTAGTTATCGCAGCAGACTTGCTTGACTCCAAGTCACCCTCCCAAATTATTGAAAAGGTCGTAGAGAAATTTGGCGGTTTGGATTTTCTAGTTCTAAATGCAGGAGATGGAATTTCTGCCACTATCGAATCTACTGATGACGAATTATGGAATCGAACGATGGAATTAAATGCAACGGCGCCTTTCCGCTTTATTCGATCTGTCGCTCCAATTATGCGCGAACAAGGCGGCGGAAAGATTGTAATTGTGGCTAGCGAGGCGGGTCTTCATGGGGCCGCTAATGTCGCGGCATATTCGGCATCCAAGCACGCTATCGTTGGATTGATGCGTAGCGCGGCCGCTGAATTGTCTCGAGATAAAATTCAAGTAAATGCGGTCTGCCCAATATTTGTCGATACCCCAATGATGCAACGAAGCGTCGAAGCTGCTGCTGCAAGAACTGGTAAGAGCGTTGATGAAGTAAGAACCACATTGGCTTCACGCCAGCCAGGTGGTCGAGTTTTAACTCCAGAAGAAGTCGCTTCTGCTGTAGTTTCATATTTGAATGTTGATACTTCTGGTGAAGCGAAATATCTAGATGGTAGTAATACGAATGGAGCAAGTAGATGAACTTCGAGCGAATTAATCCAGAAAATTTAGCTGCGCCAATTGGCTTCTCGCACGCCGTCGCTGTTGAGGGTAAGCGGATAATTTTCTTAGCCGGACAAACCTCAATGGAAAAGAGTGGTGGAATTGTTGGTAATGGAATTGTCGAACAGTTCGAGCGAGCTCTATCAAATCTTTTAATCTCACTAAAAGCATCAGGTGGCACACCTGACTCACTAACAAAATTAACTATTTTTTCTGTTGACCCAGAAGATTATCGAGCTCATGCTAAAGAAATCGGGTCAGTCTGGAAACGATTGGTAGGTAGAGATTATCCAGCGATGACGCTCGTCGGAGTCACGAGATTATGGGATAAAGAGGCGTTAATCGAGATTGAAGGGTATGCCGCGATCTAATGTCGCAGGCAATCGCAAAACTTTGGCGCGCTAAATCCATCGCCATAATTGGTGCTTCAGAGCGCGAAGGAGCAATGTCGCGACTCCCAATTTCCTACCTAAAGAAATATGGATTTGAAGGCGAAATTTTTCCGGTAAACCCCAAAGGTGGCGAAATTGCTGGAATTGCTGCCTATAAATCTGTAAAGGATATTCCAAAGCAAGTCGAATTAGCTTTGATTATGGTTCCAGTGGATGCGGCTAAATCTGCAGTCCAAGAATGTGCGGAAGCCGGAATCGCAATTGTTACGGTTATGGGATCTGGTTTCGCAGAGAGTGGCGAATCTGGCAAACAGCTTCAAGATGAGATTGTTTCGATAGCAAAAGAATTCGGGATGCGTGTGGTTGGACCTAACTGCATCGGCTCAATTGGAAGCGAAGCCAGACTGTTAGCTACTTTTTCACCAGTCTTCGCTTCAGATTCGACCGAGTTGGCAAAAAGTGGATTAGCCTTAATAAGTCAATCAGGTGCTCTTGGTTATGGAACCTATTCTCTTGGTATTGACCGCTCGCTTCCGATCGGAATTGTAGTAACGACCGGTAATGAGGCAGATGTAACTGCGCTAGACGTTGCAAAAACTATCGCTGATGATGGTTCTGTTGCTGGAATCTTGATTTATGCGGAATCCATCGATGATTTAGATACGTTGGAATATGTTGCTAAGGCAAAACCAACTGCCGTTTTGAAATCCGGTCGTTCTGAGGCTGGTGCGCGAGCCGCTGAATCACATACTGGCGCTCTCGCTACTAGCGATCGAGTGATGGATGCGGCAATAAAGCGTGCTGGTGCGGTTAGGGTAAATGATGTAGAAGAGTTGTTAGATGCCGGATCAATTTTTGCGACCAAGAAACGTCTTCTTGGAAATCGAATCGCAGTAATAACTACCTCAGGCGGTAGCGGAATTCTCGCAGCCGACGCGATAGAGAAGTATGGTCTTGAATTAGCTCGGCTATCAAAGCAAACTCGAGATGAACTCGATCAAATAATTCCTTCTTACGGCTCCTCGGCCAATCCAGTTGATCTCACCGCGGCTGTCATGTCAGATAGAGAACTATTCAAAAGAGCAATTCGGGTATTGAGCCAGGATCCTGGAATCGATGCAATTGTCGCGGCCTTCTGTGTGCTGGTTGGCGAAGATGTAGAAATGATTGCAAATACTTTAGATTCCGTAAATCGCGAGGCAGGTGAAAAGCTTCCCATAGTTATTGCGCGCACTGGATCGCCATCTCTTGCGCCTTCCGCAGGAAAATTATTTAGTGAAGCAAACTTGCCGACTTTTCCAGTGCCCGAACGAGCAGTCAGAGCGCTCGCTTTGCTAAGAAGAATTTCCCAATTAAATTCAAAAGGCGTTTCTAGAGCTCAAAATCAAATTACTCCTGCGCTTTCGGAACCTACCTCGGGAGTCACCGAGCGGGAGTTAAAGGAATTGTGGCGACAATCAGGTATTTCGGTACCTGAAAATATATTGATAGAAAATTCTTCCGAAGCGAGTGACGCGGTCAAGTCAGTTGGTGGCAGAGCAGTTATGAAAGTCGTTATCCCCGGCGTAATGCATAAGACTGAAATTGGAGGCGTACTTCTTGATATTGACGAGAGGGCCGCAGAGAGTTCGGCAAGAAAATTATTTGCACTAAGCGATTCCGCAAAAGTGATGGTGGAGAGATTTGTTCCCAAAGGAGTTGAAGCTTTGGTTGGAATCACAACTTCCCCTCTTGGCAAAGTACTTACTGTGGGAGTAGGTGGAGTACTCACAGAAGTTATTCGTGATTCTGCTCTTAGAATTCTTCCCGTAACTAAAGATGATGTTGAAGAGATGTTGAATGAGACACGTTTAGGGCAATTAATTGAGGGGGTGCGTGGCGAAAAGCCGGGAGATCGAGCCGCTCTAGTTGAGACTATCCTTCGCATTAGTGAGGCAACGGCGAACTGGCAGGGAGATTTCGAATTGGATGTAAACCCTGTAACGGTCACTACTGAGGGAGCTTGGGTCCTTGATAGTGCGTATGTCAGACGCAAGAATTAACGCAGAAAATTTCGAAAGGAGATAGTAAGTGGACGTTGGAACGATAGTCGCCCGCTCCATGCGGCGATATCGAGATCGCGTTGCGCTTATTGGCCCAGACGGAACAAAAACTTATGGTGAGGTTGGCGCGAGAATTTTTCAACTCGCGCGCGCACTTCGCTCATTAGGACTTGAGACAGAAGATCGAGTTCTTGACCTTCAATCTAATCAGAATACCTACATTGAAACTGATCTAGGTATCTCTTCTGCCGGTCTTTGTCGCGTTGCTCTCAATTATCGACTTCATCCAAATGACTGGGTCCGCATTACTAGAGACTGTGGAGCAAGAGTCCTGATACTTGATGCGAAATTTTGGGATGACGCTGCTCCCATACGAGAATTGGTTGAACACATAATCGTAATCAATGGTGATGGAGATGGCGCCATCCCCTATGAGAAGTTTCTTGGGAAAGAATCAACCGAGCCGTTGAAGATTGCGATCTCTCCTGACACCTTGGTTTCACTCAACTACTCCAGCGGTACAACCGGAAACCCCAAAGGTGCGATTCGCACACATAGAAATCGGATGGCAAGTCTTGGAAATATTGTCACTGATATTTTTAAACGTACGCCAAATGAGAATGACATTTGGGTACATGCCGGCCCCGTCACTCACACAAGTGGCCTTTTTGTGCTGCCATACTTCACATTCGGCGCCAAACAAGTTATTCACGCAAAATATGAACCTGAGTTACTTCTGGAGGAGATTGAGAAGCGAGGCGCAAATGCCACCGCGCTTGTCCCTACCATGGTGGCAAGACTTCTAACTCTTGATGGAGTAACCCCTGAGAGATTTAAGAATCTTAAGATGCTTGGTTATGCCGGCGCCCCAATGCCTCCCGAACAGATTAGAGAATGTTTTGAAAATATAACTACCCATATGGTCCAGTACTACGGATTAGTTGAAGCTATTCCCCCAGTCACCGTATTAAGTGAGGCTGACCATCGGTTGGGTCTAGAAAAATCTCCAGAAGTTTTAACGAGCGCGGGAAATCCTTGCACGACCGTGGAAATTAAAATCGTAGATGAGGACGGAAAAGAAGTTGCTAATGGTGAAATCGGCGAGGTAATAACTCGCGGCGATCTTGTGATGCGTGGTTACTTTGGCGCGGCCGGAAGTGATCCCAACGTAACTAAAGTGGTGCGCGATGGGTCATAGCCGAAGTAACTGAAATAAATGAAGTAGCCGTTCTGGGAGCTCCGGACAAAGAATGGGGACAGCGCGTGACGGCTTTTGTCTCACTTAAGCCAAATTCTTCGATAGATGAGAAAATCGTTGTCGAAAAAATTCTTGAGCACTGCAAATCCAAAATGGCGTCATACAAAAAGCCGAAGGATGTGTTTGTTGTTAAAGAGTTTCCGCTGAACTCAACTGGAAAAATTTCAAAGAAAACTTTGAAACTACAACTCGAGAAAGATCGTGGTGCATAAGAAAATGGAGTCGCCTGGTCAATTTCCATATACGCGAGGTATAAAGGCGGAACCATCAGTTTGGACTATGGGCCAATATGGCGGCTTTGGAACGCCAAAAGAGACAAACCAAAGATTTAAGACTTTGTTAGAACAAGGCCTGACCGGCTTTAGCGTTGCTTTAGATCTACCGACCCAACTTGGTCTCGACTCAGATCATCCTCGCGCCTTCGGAGAAGTTGGTCGAGTTGGCGTTGCGATTGATTCGTTGCGTGATATTGAAATCCTGATGGGCCAAATCCCACTTGAGAAAATTAATCAAGTTAGAACAACAGCTAATTCAATTGGATATATCTGGGCAGCCATGTTCATCGCACTTGCTGAAATTCGAGGTGTTAATCCGAATGATTTTGGCATGTTCATCCAGAATGATGTTTTGAAAGAGTACATCGCGAGAGGAACTCAAATTTTCCCCGCTGAAGCCGGGTTGAAGTTATCGGTTGATGTAATTGAATATATTTCTGCCAACGTACCAAAGTGGGTCCCGCTGGCTATGAGCGGTTATCACATACGTGAGTCAGGCTCCTCCGCCGCTCAGGAAATTGCATTCACTTTTGCAAACGCACAAGAATATCTTGATGCTGCCATATCGAGAGGTGTCGCGGTTGATCAAGTAGCGCCAACACTTTTTACATTTCTCTCTTCAAATATCGAAATTCTTCACGAGGTAGCGAAATTCAGAGCTGCCCGCAGAGTTTGGGCCCAATTAATAAGAAATAAATATCAGGCTAAGGATCCACGATCAGAACAGCTGCGCATCTTCGCCTTCACTGCAGGCTCTTCGCTAACTTTCCAACAACCGATGAACAATGTGACTCGAGCCGCCGCAGAAATGGTTGCAGCAGCGCTTGGTGGAATTCAAACGATGCACGTTTCCGCATATGACGAAGCTTTAGGTGTCCCAACCCAGGATGCAGCCACTCTGGCGCTACGCACTCAACAAGTAATTGCCTTCGAAACAGATTTGTTAAAAGTTTCAGATCCACTTGGCGGTAGCCCCTATATCGAAGGACTGACTGATCAATTATGTGATGAGATTTGGGAGTTGCTGAAAGTGATTGAGAATCGAGGTGGTGCGCTCTCTTGTGTAAAAAGTGGCTGGTTTAGCAAAGAGCTATCCGAGAGAGCCTATAGGTTCCAACAAGCGATTGAGAGTGGCGAGCGAACTTTGGTTGGCGTAAATAAGTTTGAAACTGATGAGGAAGAGAAATTCGTGCCATTCACAATTAATCCCGATAGTGAGCAAGCTCAAGTAGCTGCCGTTCAAGAATTGAGAAGCTCCCGAGATAATACGAAGGTTGAAAGTGCCCTTAACAGACTTCATGAAGATGCTAAATCAAACAAGAATGTTATGCCGGCAACTATTGATGCTGTGAAGTCGTATGCAACCGTTGGCGAAATCGTCTCGGTCTTATCAAAAGTTTATGGAACCTGGAAACCTTAAGCTAAAGAATTCGCGACAATTGCGCCGCTTGCTCCCCCAACGCCGCCTCCGGGCCAGGTTCCTGAACCACATATCCAAAGATTTTTAAGTGGAGTTCGATGTCGACTCCATGCTGGGAGCGGCCTTAAGAAGAAGAATTGCGAAATATGGTGGCTGCCACCAAGAGAATCTCCGCCAATGAGATTTACGTTGTATCGCTCTAAATCTGACGGAGTAAGAACTGCTCGACTAAGAATTGAAGATTTGGTTCCAGGAGCATAACTTTCAATTATCTCGATAACTTGATCGGCGTAGCGCTCTCCTTCTTTGGCCCAATCAATGCCATGAGGTAGAACTCGTACTTGAATCCAAAGGACGTGTTTACCTTCTGGAGCGCGAGATGGGTCGGTCAAAGTTGGTTGACCGACAACAAGAGTCGGGGTTCTGGGAAGTTTGCCAGCTGCAGCTTCAGCATATGCCAATGCCATGTCGTCGATATAGGGGCCAATATGAACGTAGTTATATTCGCGAGCCTCTTGTGCAGTCCATTGTGGCAATTTATCCATTGCAAGATGGATCATCATCGTTGCAAGACCCGGTGCAAATTTGTTTATCTCTTGAATTTCAGGTCGAGAGCGTTCGTTACCATCTAATAAGTTAGGTATCAAGGCCGGGTTTATATTAGCAATTACTTCTTGAGCCGGGATTACTTCACCGTTTACTAGAGTTATACCCGTTGCCTTTCCATTCTCGGAAGTAATTGATTTAACTGGTGTGCCAGTTCTAATTTCACCACCGTATTTCTTAATAACTTTTGAGAGCGCATTTGGAATAACATCAGCGCCGCCTTTTCCAAGTACCATTCCAAACATCTGGCCGCCAATTGATTCAAGAAAAGCAAATAGCGCCCCGCCCGCAATATCCGGGCCGTAATCGAGGTGCATTCCCCAGCTCGCGGCTAGCGCTCTAGTTTCGCGCGCACGAAAATTCTCAGAAGTAAATGATCTGGTTGATTGCAACAAGAGTCGAATCAAAGATAGAAATTCGGTGGTTCCAAGAGCGCGCCAAGATTTAAAAAGCGCTTTCGCAACATTAAATGATGGTAATTCATTTCCCAGTATTGGCAGGATGTGTGGTGCTAATTGACCTAACTTAGCCGACAAGGCGCGCCAGGCTTCTAAATCTTCGGGTGCTATGCGATTTATATTGGCTTCGGTTGCCGCGAAATCCTGAACTACTCCTAGCGCCTTGCCATCTGGAAAAACAGAGCAGAATGGTTTGTTCGAAGGTACGAATTCCAGTCCCGCAGCAACCAAATCATCTTTCAATTCAGCCATTATTGGTCCGCCTGCGAAAAGTGAAAGGTTTGTGGCAAAGAGGTCGTGACGAAAGCCCGGCAAAGTAACTTCCTCAGTCCTTATTGCTCCGCCACACTTCTCATTAGCCTCTAGTAAGAGGATCCTCTTTCCGCGCTTTGCCAAGAGCGCTGCTGCGCCCATACCGTTTACTCCGCCGCCAATAATAATTACGTCAAAAGCGCTCATGTGCTCTATCTTGCCATGCAGAATCCCGCTTAGATAGGACTTATGACCAAAGAAACAATCATCGTAGGAAGTGGAATAAATTCCCTCGTAGCCGGCGCAATACTTGCACGGGCGGGAGTACCGATAAGAGTTCTCGAGCGTAACAAACAACTTGGTGGCGCGATTAAAACCGAGCCTGCGACGCTGCCTGGTTATATTCACGAACTGCTTTCAAGTTGGCACCCACTATTTGTTGGTGGACCTGCATATGCCGAATTAAAAGATGAACTAGAGAAGAGAGGATTGACTTATAAAAATACACCGATGCCGACTGGTGTAATTTGTAAGGCTGGCGGTGCAATTCTATTTACAGATCCAAATCAACTTGGCGCTGAGATGTCACGACTTGGAGATGGTGAGAATTGGTCTAACTTCATGGCCGAATTTGGCAGCAAAATAGATTTAGCATTCGGGCTTCTTGGAACTGATTTTTGGCGGCCTAGCGCAATTAAACTTGCGCGGACTGCACAAAAAAGATTAGGCCGCCGAGGCGTTTTAGCTACCGGCTCAGAATTATTGGAACCAGCAACTTCATGGCTAGAAAGACAATTCAATTCAGAAATTACCCGAGCGCTGCTTGCGCCGTGGGCACTTCATAATGGTCTAGGCCCTGATGATGCTGCGAGCGCATTCATAACAAAAGTAATCAGCGCAGCAATTGCGTTTGGTGGTATGCCAGTTCCTGTGGGCGGAGGTATTCGCTTAGTTGAAGCGCTGGCAAAAATAATTACCGATCATGGAGGAAAAATTGAGACCGACGCTGATGTCGTAGAAATATTAGCAACCGGCAGCCATGTTTCAGGCGTTCTTCTAAGTGACGGTAGGAAACTTGATAGTGAAACTGTGATTGCCTCAACTACTCCGACCTCGCTATATAACCAGTTACTAGCTAAAATTGATAAGCCCAAAGAAGTCACCAGTTCAGTAGCTAGCTTTAGATATGGAAGATCAGCGATACAGATTCACTTAGCGCTTAGCGGAAAACCAGAATGGAAAAACGATCCGAGACTAAGTGATGTAGCAATTGTCCACGTGCTGGACGATGTAAATTCACTTTCCGAATCTGTGAATGCTGCAAATCGAGGTTTTCTTCCAAAGCGACCCACCATCGTCGTGGGACAACCTTGCGCGGTTGATGCTTCACGTGCGCCAGAAGGTGGATCTATTCTCTGGATTCAGTTGCAAGAAAATCCACGCACAATTAAGGGTGATCTTGCTGGTGAAATAAATCCGGGTGATGGCAGCTGGAATTCTGAGAGATTAAATGCGTATGCAGATCGAGTGCTTTCACAACTCTCGGAGCAAATTCCGAATCTTGCTTCAATAACTAAGGCGCGCTTAGTGCTTGGACCAAATGAAATCGAGGCGATGAATAAGAATCTTGTTGGGGGCGATCCCTATGCAGGCGATTGTCGGGTCGATCAATATGCTCCTTGGAGACCACTTTCCGCCGCGACTGGACACAAAACATTTCTCGATGGACTCTGGCACATCGGAGCATCTACCCACCCAGGTCCAGGGCTAGGCGGTGGTAGTGGCTTTATGGTCGCTAAACGATTAACTCAACGTACCTTTATCGAGCGCGTTCTACGTAGAAAATAAAAATACCCCGCCTAATTTCTTAGACGGGGTATTAGCTAATTTTTAGTTAGCAACAAGTGCCAAGACTCGGCATGGGCTGCCCGAACCTTTAACAATTTTTAGCGGAGCTGCAATAACTATAGCTCCGGTAGTAGGCAACTTGTCCAAGTTACGGAGCTGAGTTAATCCATATTTATTGTTTCCTAAGAAGAGGGCATGGCATGGAAACGGAGTGGAGAATCCAAAAGCGGCTCCAGCATCAGTTCCAACAGTCTCAACACCCATTCCAAGAATTTCAGTTTTAGTTGCAAAATATTCTGCAGCGGCTACCGAAAGGCCGGGAGTATGAGGGCCATTTGCGTCAGCATTCGCATACTTTGCGGCATCCTCACCGAACTTTGACCAACCGGTACGGAACATAATCCACGCGTTCTTAGGAATTGCGCCATTCTTTTCTTCCCAGGCTTTGATATGAGGAACATCAAGTAGGAAATCTGGATTGGCCTCTACCTCTTTGGTGAAGTCCAAGACACATGCCGGACCGATTAAGCGTTGCGCAGGAACTTGGGAAACATCATCGAGATTTTTCCCGGTAACCCAGTGAATTGGCGCATCAAAGTGGGTACCTGTGTGCTCGCCGGTGCGGAAGTTATTCCAGTACCAAGCAGGACCTCGATCGTCGTAACTAGAAATCTCTTCTAATTTAAACCGAGCGGTTTGGCCCATTGGTTCTGGCAACATCAAAATTGGAGTGTTCTCATGTAGCGGTGCAGTCAGGTCAACGACCTTGACCGAGCCGGCCACAATCTCCTTGGCGAGAGCGGATAGATCAGCCATCAATATCTCCTTTATCGGGGCCTTCCGTCGACCCATTCGTGAGTAAAGATGTCACCATTTCGATATCTTCACAAGGGGGTTTCCACTAGACATGGCGCACACCATTGGCGAGACTTCCCTCCAGGCTTGGCTACTGCCTGGCTAGGTTGCTTAGTAAAAAGGGGAGTGAGATGGCAGAGCGGTCATTCCTAGAAGAGGTTAAGAAGTTACGGACTGGCGCCGGTGAGGAATTTGCGGGCGAAGGAATTTTGGCAGTCACAAAGGCCCTGCTTCAATCTGGAGTTTCTTATGTTGGAGGCTACCAAGGCGCTCCAATTTCACATTTGATGGATGTTCTTGGCGATGCAAAAGAGATTTTGGATGAATTAGGCGTCCATTTTGAAAATAGCGCTTCAGAAGCAACTGCTGCAGCCTCATTAGCAGCTTCAGTTCATTATCCACTTCGTGGAGCAATAACCTTCAAATCAACTGTTGGTACAAATGTTGCTTCAGATGCACTTGCCAATCTCGCTTCAGGTGGCGTGACTGGTGGCGCTCTCATAATTGTGGGTGAAGATTACGGCGAAGGTTCTTCAATCATGCAAGAGCGTTCACATGCCTTTGCTATGAAATCGCAAATTTGGTTAATGGATCCTCGGCCAAATTTAACCGCGATTGTTGATTCAGTAGAAAAAGGTTTTCAACTATCTGAGGTGAGCAACACTCCGGTCATGCTGGAACTACGTTTACGTTCCTGTCATATGCATGGAAAATTTATCGCGAAGAATAACGTGCGACCATCATTCACATTCGAACAAGAGAAGGTTCAGAAACGTTGGCCAGCAGCCGTTAAGTTCATAAAAGATAATAAATTAAATGAATTTCTCAATGACGGTACTCAAGATATCGGAATTGCAGTCCAGGGCGGTCTATACAACATAGTGATCCGCGCGCTCCAGTTGCTAGGCCTCTCTGATGTATATGGAAATACGAAAATCCCGCTTTACGTCATGAATGTCACTTACCCCGTCATCGACGACGAAATTGTCCAGTTTGCCGCGAGCAAGAAGGCCTTCATACTTGTTGAAGAAGGTCAGCCTGACTACATAGAACAGAATCTCCATGCGGTTCTGAGACGTGCTGATGTCCCCACCAAGCTACACGGCAAAGATTTCCTTCCAGTTGCTGGCGAATATACGCCCGCTGTTGTCACAAAAGGTTTGCTCGAATTCATAAAGAAGTATCGCCCTGATTTGATTTCAAATGAGGAAGCTCTTCCATCGGTTGTAAAACCAGCAGCGCCTCGAATCAAAGCTGAGAACGTCCACGGTCGTCCCCCATCATTCTGTACCGGATGTCCAGAACGGCCAATTTTCACCGCGCTAAAACTTGCCGAACGCGAAACCGGAAAGCATCACGTCTCAGCAGATATTGGCTGTCACCTATTCTCGATTTTGCCGCCGTTCAATATCGGTGCAACAACTATGGGCTATGGTCTCGGTTCAGCCGGAGCTTCTGCGTTGCAATCAAAGGATACGGACCGCGCAACTATCGCATTTATGGGTGATGGTGGTTTCTGGCATAACGGTCTCACCTCAGGTATTGGAAATGATGTTTTTAATAAGAATGGAACTTTAACTGTCGTCGTTGATAATGCTTATTCAGCCGCTACCGGTGGTCAAGATCTTCTTTCATCGAAAGCTGAAAATGAGATTCGCTCCACAAAGCATCCAATCGAACGCGCTGTCCGCGGCGTGGGGGTCAAATGGGCAAAAACAGTTACTAATACTTACAAAGTAAGTGAGTTGCGAGATTTATTTATTGATGCCCTTAAGAAAAAAGATGACGAGCCGAAAGTCATAGTGGCCCAAAGTGAGTGCACGTTGAATCGTATGCGCCGAGAAAAGCCAGCTATGGCAAAGCGCATAAAAGAGGGAAAGCGGGTAGTCAAGGAGCGATTCGGTATTGATCCGGAAACTTGTACTGGCGATCATTCCTGTATTCGAATAAATGGTTGCCCTTCGTTGACCATCACTGATAACCCAGATCCGATGCGAAAAGATCCAATCGCCACAATTCTCTCTAGTTGCGTTGGTTGTGGGCTCTGCGGAGAAGCGGCACATGCCGCGGTGTTATGTCCTTCGTTCTATCGAACCGAAGTTATTTCTAATCCAAGTCTCTGGGATAAATTGAAATTATCTTTCAGGAAGTTTGTGATTTCAATTCTTCAGAATGGAATTGATCGACGGCTCGCAAAGATTGAGGCTTATGCCTGAGAAATCGCGACCAATTACTATGGCAATCGTCGCGATGGGTGGAGAAGGCGGCGGAGTTCTTGCAGATTGGGCAGTCGACTTAGCTGAAAAGCAGGGATACTGGGCACAAGCTACTTCAGTTCCAGGTGTAGCTCAGCGAACTGGCTCCACAATTTATTACCTAGAGTTTATGGAGAATGATGGTTCAGGTAGAGAACCAATTCTCTCAACCATGCCAACTCCTGGTGAGGTTGACATTGTTCTCGCCTCAGAATTAATGGAGGCCGGTCGCGCAGTTTTTCGTGGTCTAGTTACTCCTGAAGCAACAACCTTAATTACTTCAACTAACCGGATGTACTCCATGCAAGAAAAGACTGCAATGGGTGATGGTCGAATCTCTTCTGAAGAAATATTGGAATCGTGCGAAGCTGCGAGCAGAAGGTTTATCGGTGAAGATTTTGCAAAGATTGCTGAAGAATCTGGAACCGTAATCTCTGCCTCTTTATTTGGAGCGCTAGCAAGTTCGGGTGCGCTTCCTTGGTCAAAAGAGGATTTCATCGCGGCGGTAGAGCGAAGTGGCGTCGGAGTTGCTGCATCACTAAAAGCATTTGAGCGCTCTTTCGAGATTGCAAAAGCGCCCAAGAGAACTAAAACAGCTCCTGTTTCAATCGAAATCGGTAAGCGTCCAGAAGAGCCTCGTCCATCTGGCCTCTCGCCGCAAGAAGAGTTAGCGCTGATAAGCGATCCCGCTTCTGGCGTAGGTCCAGCGCTACAAGACCTCGCTCAAAGAATTAAATCCGAATTTCCTGAACCAGTCCGAGTTATGTTGATTCACGGAATCAAGCGTTGCGCCGAATATCAAGATGTCAAATATGCATCGCAATATCTAGATCGATTAGTTCGGATAAAGGATCAAGATGAGAAGTTCGGTGATGGCAGGTACCAATTACTGTCCGAAGTTGCTCGGTATACCGCGCTCTGGATGACATACGAGGACACCATCCGAGTCGCAGATCTCAAAGCGCGACGACGAAGATTTGATCGAGTTAAAAAAGAGGCGAAAGTAAATGAAAATCAGATTACGCAAGTTAGAGAATTTTTCCATCCCGGAGTTGAGGAAATCACCGATACTCTTCCCGGGCCGCTTGGTCGCGCAATTCTGAAATCACAATTTGCAACAAAAATTATTGAACGTGTGACAAAGGACGGATTAAGGCTGCACACAACATCTCTTCATGGTTACATCTTGTTATACACCTTGTCGAGACTTCGCCCGCTAAGACGGCGCTCTCTCAGGTTCTCACTGGAACAGAATCGGATTGATGCCTGGCTCGATCAGATTTTTGAAACTGTAAGTGAGAACTACAGCCTTGCTGTGGAAATCGCAGAAACCGCGAATGTAATTAAGGGATATGGCGATACCCATCGAAATGGGCTAAATAATTTCAACGCAATAATGAGGGAAGTAAATCTCTTGCGGGCAAAGAAAGATCCGGACGCCGCCTCACAGGTAGCAAACCTAAGAAAAGCAGCTCTTGCCGATGAGAGCGGCACAAAACTACGTTCCTTACTCTCAACTTCTGCTTGATTTTGAGCGATTCAGTTTGGGAACTCTGAATTCTCGTCCACCAGTAAGGCCAGCAAATCTCCAAAGCAAAATTCCAACGAGGCTACCGGCAATAATCAATGAGCGCGCTCCATTCGGGAGATCAAATTGAATTCCTAGAACTGATTTACCCTGCTCCCAAAGGAGAAGTATTTGGCCAACTGCTGTAACTACGAGGGTTCCTACGACTGCGCCCCAGAGACTTGCTGATCCCCCGATGACAAGCATCGCAAGAGTTATAAAAGTGAAGACAAGGTAATAGTCCTGGACCTGCCAGGTTCCCGCAACATGAACATACATAGCGCCGGATAAGCCAGCCAGCGCTCCGGAAATAGTAAACGCAATCCAGCGAACTTTCTGGATGCTTACCCCAAGTGCTGGAGCTGCGAGAAGATCTTCGCGACTCGCCCGTAAACTGCGAGCTGTCGGAGAAATGTTGAAAAAATAAACAATAACAATCGCCAATAACGCCAACACAAGTGGCTCGTAGATTCCAGAGAACTTTGGAACCGCAGGTAGAGCCTGTGAACCTGGGCCAAGTGTGATGTTGTTAAAAAAGAAGTTGTAAAAGAATCCCAGTAGGGCAAAAGTTGCAATACCGGCTGCGAGTCCATTTAATCGCATCAAGAATGCTCCAGTGATTGCTGCAATTAGGGCGCCAATTAAGGCGCCAGCAAAAATCGAGACGTATAGATTTAATTTGAAACCAACAAGTGGCTCCCATAAATCTTGTAGAGCAAGCGCGTTTGCTTTAACTCTTTCACTTGCGGTGCTCATGCCAGATATCCATGCACCAGCCATGGCGAAGGCTCCATGGCCAAAAGAGAGAACTCCGGAATTACCAACAAATATTTGTAGCGCTAGAACCATGACCATGTTGCAGAGTGCAAATTGAACTGCTAACTGCAAGCTTGCCGAAATAGCGCCCACCCCGATAGAAAGTATTACCACGGTAATTAGTGGTCCCAGAATTTCCTCGCTCTTGAATCGAGTAAGTCCCTTCAACTTTTGGCTCATCAGACTCGCTCCATTTCATTACGCTTCGAGAGAAGTCCACCTGGTCTAACTAAAAGAATAATTACGACTGCTAGGAATAAGTACGAATAGGCATATACGCGAGCATTGCCAAGGAAAGTATTAAGAATGCTAAGAATGAAGCCAACGATAAATCCTCCGAGGGCGGCTCCGCGAAGTGACGAAATTCCACCAATCACAATTCCAACAAGTGCCAAGATAGTTATGTTCAAACCAAACATAGGATCGACTTGTGGATTCTCTACAACCAGAATGAATCCTACAAATGCCGCCAAGATGCCAGATATAGCGAATGCCGAACCTATTAATCGATTAGAACGTACCCCCAATAGTCGAGAGGTTTTGAAATCTGTTGCTGCCGCACGAAGTTGCAAGCCAAGATTGGTTCTCTCTACAAGAAATCCCATAGCTAGAAGTATCGATACAGTCAGACCAACTGTGACGATACTTGAAACAGTTATATTCAACCCAGCAATTTGCGAGGACCCAGTCATCCATGGTGCAACTGCAGCCGATCTTGGAAGTGCTCCAAAAATTAATTCAAATGATTTTTGTAATCCCACTGAGAGACCAAAAGATGCAATCAGCATAATGGCCGGGCCAGTCCCACGTAACCTTCGATATATAGTCAATTCAGTAAGTATTGCAAGTAGCGCCGCAGTCAGAGCGGCGATACCGAACGAGACAATCAGCGGTAAATCGTTAGTTACTACGATGACATAGGCGGAAATCGTAATTAATTCAGCATGCGCAAAATTAACAAGACGCATGACGCCGAACACGAGCCCTAAGCCAAGGGCGGCTAATGCATATGTGCCGCCAAGTGATATCGCATCAAGAAATGGCTGCATTAATTCGCTCCAAAATAGGCACGGCGCAAGCCTTCTTCATCTTTTGCAGATTCAGGTGTCAGGCTGGCTTGAATTTTCCCAGCTCGCAGAATTAAGGTCTTATTGGCAAATGCTGTTACAAGATGTGCTCGCTGCTCCACAATTATTACTGAAGTTCCCAGAGCTGTAATCTCTTTTAATTTAGAGAAAACGTCAGCAATAACCGTTGGCGCAAGGCCAAGTGAAGGTTCATCGAGTAGTAAAACTTTCGGATCAGCAACGAGCGCTCGAGCAATCGCTAGTTGTTGCTGTTGGCCACCAGAGAGCATGCCCGCCTGATAGTCGGCATGAGTGTTGAGAACGGGAAAGAGAGATTTAACTTGTTCAACTGCTGCTTTCGCAGATGACTTATCACGCCTTCCAGTCAATCCCAGTAATAGATTTTCCGTAACAGTAAGTCCGCTGAAAATTTGTCGACCTTCTGGAACTAGCGACAACCCTAGTCTCACAATATCTTCAGGTTTCTTACCGGTAATTGATGCGCCTTGTAAATTTACGTTACCTAATTTGGTATTTATTTCACCAGCAATAGTTTTAAGTAAAGTTGATTTTCCTGCGCCGTTTGGACCAACAATTCCAAGAGATTCTCCAGGTTCCAAAGTAAATGAAATTCCAAAGAGAACGTCGACCTTTCCGTATCCAGACTGGAGATCGCTGACATCCAAAATTGCCATTAACTGACCTTTCCAAATGTAGCGTCGCCCAGATATGCACTCTTTACTTCTGGATCAGTGAGAGCTTCCGTTGGAGTTCCATTAAAAATAATTACGCCTGTTGCTAAAACAATAACACGATCACAAGCTTCGGCAACTAGTCCTACATTGTGATCGACTAAAAACATTCCGCATCCAATGTTGTTTCGAATCGTTGCTAACGCCTCAAGAACACCTGGAACTTCACTTTCATTTAAACCTGCTGCCGGCTCGTCCATGATTAGATACTTGGGTTGAGAGGCGACCGCACGAGCTAGGCCAACTAAGCGTGCATTTCCATGGCTAAGACTGCCCGCAGGCTGTGTGGTTAGTTTTCCTAAACCTAAGATTTCAATGATTGAACTCGCGCGCTCTTCTGCCACTTTGTGCGATTCACCGATTCCAAGAGCTCCGAGAGCAATATTTTCAGCAACCGTTAAAGAATTAAAAAGTCTTCCTGATTGAAAAGTGCGAGCAATTCCGGCTCGAGCACGTTTATCTGGAGATAGGTTATCTAGCGGAACGCCATCTATTGTGACCGTTCCTCCATCTTGTCTTTCATATCCAGCGACAATATTTATCAAAGTGGTTTTACCTGCACCATTAGGTCCAAGTAATCCCACAGTTTCTCGAGGTTTGATGCTTAAAGAGACATTATCTAGAACTTGGAGCGCGCCGAATGCCTTACTAATCTCACGGGCGCTAAAACCCTGATTGAGCATTTAAGTCATTCCCCATCTGTTTGCAATTCATCGAAAGTTCTCATTTATATCTTCGTGAATGAAGTATAAAGAACGGGGCGCACCGCTTATTGGCGGGCGCCCCGTTCATCACTAACCGTGATTATTTACCCTTATAGAACTGGCTTTTCAGCAGCTCGGTACTCCACGAATTGGTGCTTGCCACCATTGACGGTAATGACTGCCATTGGTCGCTTCACATTCACGTGAAGATCAGGAGTAAATGATGTAGGACCTGCGGTTAGGTCCTCGTTATCGAACTTGTTGAACTCTGCTGCTAGCGCTGCGCCATCAAATGACTTAGCACGTTCTGCAGCAAGTTTGAAAGCTTCGATTGTTGATGCACCGGTAATTAGACCACCGGTTGCAGCATCCTGACCCGTCTTCTCTTTGAAAGCAGCAAGCAGGCTTACTACCTTCTCATTTGGATCATCGCCGAATACTGATGCATATGTAACGGTGTAGAAGTTGCTTAGGTTTGGAACTGCGCCAAGCCAGAAAGCACCATCCATTCCGAATCCGGAAATTACCGGAGTCTCCACGCCAGCATTACGAATAGCTGCCAGCGCTTGAGCGCCACCACCAGGATATGAGCAGAGGGCAATAACGTCCGCGCCATCCTTCTTGGCATTAGCAACTTGTGCCGTTACTGGCTTATCAAGTGCTCCAGCTTGAGTTTGCGTGAACTGTTGAACGGACTTAATGGTTCCGCCAAGTTCTGTGTAGCGGGTTTCGAAAGCATCGCACTGTGAAGTTGTGTATGCGATGGACATATCTTTGAACAAAGTTGCAGTCTTGCCGAGAGCTTCGAATGCATACTCAGCCATGATTGCAGCTTCGCCTGGCACTGCAGATCCCATTGAGTAACCGAGATCTAGTCCATTATCTGGGCCCATTGCAGTTGAACCAACGCATGGAGCAACAACTAGTACGCCGGCATCATTTGCAACCTGCGATGACTTCGCATTGATGTCATAGTCGCAAGTAACTAATAGCAACTTGGCACCTTTAGCAATCAAGTCAGTTGCGATTTGCTGTCCCTTGTCAGGATTTGTTTCAGTGTCAACTGCTTCAAGGACAACCTGGCAACCATTGATGCCACCTTCGGCATTGATCTTATCTACGGCAATTTGTGCGGTAGTTAGAGCCGGTGCATCAAATGGCGACATAAATCCTGTCTGTGCCATCGCTGCGCCAATTAAAATCGGCTCTGTACAGTCGATTGCTTCTTCGCTGCTATTAGATGAGCAACCAGTAAGACCTGCGAGTACAAGTAATAACGCAGAGATCTTGATTGCGAATCTCTTACTCTCTTTCATCTACTCTCCTTCGAGTTAGTTGAACGCACAAATAAGCGCGCTCCGTACGGACCGCTACGGAGTTTTGGCTCCAGGCGGATGCCTTATCTTCGCTCCTGAGCGCCATCAGGTCAATGTTGCCTGGAGGTGATTCTTTAGAGGATTCTGCTTGGGCTCTAGGTAGCAGCAAAGCGTTGAAGTATTCTGACGCTATGTCATACGGCGCAGATCAAATACTGACGGGTAAGGGCAATAGCGATTACGAGCGATATATAAGAACAGTTGATTTACTCAAGCTGCAACCAGAGCCCGAGAGCTGGAAGCATAGGGACGAACTTTTGTTCACGATTGTTCATCAATCTTCCGAACTTTGGTTGAAATTAGCCGTTGCAGAATGTGATGAAATTGTTATCAAACTAAAGGCCGGAGAGCTTTTAGGAGCGCTCCGATTGTTGCCGCGCATCCCGCTCTGCATAACAAATGCAACTATTGCTTTGGATATGTTGGAGCAGATGTCGCCCTGGGATTATCAACAAGTTCGTAGGGCGCTCGGCCATGGATCAGGATTTGACTCGCCAGGTTTTAACGCAATCCGTAGAGCAATTCCTAAATTAGGAGTCGAATTTTTTAGGATTCTCAGCGAAGCGAAACTTACGTTGCTTCAAATGTATGTAAATCATGAGAAGCACGATGAAATCTATCGACTCGCAGAAGCGCTCGTTGAAATAGATGAGCGGCTAATTACTTGGAGGGCTCGACATTTCAAGGTGGTCGAGCGCTCTATCGGTCTTCATGTATCGGGAACCCAAGGCACACCTGTTGAAGTTATAGGAAAGTTAAGAGATAAAACATTCTTCCCGGAGCTTTGGGATGTTCGAACTGAGATTACAAACTACGCTCTCTCGGAAGAGAACAAGTAACTCTTAAGCTAGCGCGGCATCCAGCGTAATTACGGCGCTTGAAAAAAGTTTCGAGACTGGGCAAGTCTTCTTAGCTCTCTCGGCATAGGAAACAAACTCATCATTAGAACAAGACTGGTTTTTGCCTCGCGCAACTAAATGGACTTCGGTTATATAAAAGCCATCGCTTTTCTGTTCTAAAGTAACTTTGGCTGAAGTTTCAATCGACCCAACATTTAAGCCTGCATCTTCCAAAATGCTGGTGAGCGCCATCGAAAAACAACCAGCATGGGCTGCGCCCAACATCTCTTCCGGATTTGTACCGGCATTTTCTTCGGTGCGAGACTTTAGGGAGAACGGAATTGTGGTTCCATTTCGGCCAAGCGTCATCGATCCAGTTCCTGTGGGTACCGGTCCGTTCCAAATCGCGCTAGCGTAGCGAAGTATCTTCATATGCCGACCTTTCGAAAGGAGCTCTCATGGAGCCTGGAGTTGTTTATACCTCCCAAACCTTAGCAAAGGATCGAATCAAGCGTCGCGGTGACGCAACTTGTTACGAAATCGTCAAAACAGATTTTTATGTAGAAGCTATTAGCGCAATTGACTTACACCTTTCAGGAAGTACGCCGTCTGTCAAGGCTGATAAATCTGATGTACTTATCTTTGTTAGAGAAGGAAACGGAGTACTTCAAACTGGTAGTGAAATAATCGAACTCTCCAGAGGCACGGCTGTACAAATAAAAAGTGGTGAGAGTTTTCAATACGAAAATGGAGATAATCTAAAACTGATTGAGGTATACATACCAGATGCAAGTGGGCCATTCGGAAAAAGATTAACTTCACCGACTTCTGGATTTGTTCGCTCGGTTCAGCAGGGAATTTCTTCAAAAGGCAGCGCTACCGGCAATCGAGAATTCGAAGTTTTATTTGACGCTGAAAGAGGTTGTGCCAGCGCAACAATGTTTGTTGGATTTATTCCCACTTCAGGAGCGCCCGCTCACTTTCATCTTTATGATGAAATCTGCCAAATAATTTCAGGTCAAGGACAACTGGAAACTTATGGCAAAGTACAAGACTTAATTCCCGGCTCTACTTTTGCTGTAGTGCCTCGAATGTTGCATTCCCTTATAAACAATCGTGATGAAGATCTTTGGGTGCTCGGAGTATTTCGCCCCCAGGGCTCCCCAGCCGCCGCCTATTACCCCGATGGCAGGCCTGCCCCCGGCTATACCGAGGCATAGCGCGCGCCCAGGCTTCGCTCGTATTGCTGCTTAATCAATCACATTGCTTCCCAGGCTCATTTACGGCACGATAATCCACAATCCCTACACGAAAGGAACTTCTACGTGAAGCTTTTCTCCAAGCTCGGCGCAGTCGTGGCTTCTAGTGCACTTGCACTAACAGGCCTCGTTGCGATTGCAACTCCCGCTAAAGCGGCAGACTGCACCGGAACTATCGCCATCATGGCGCCACTAACCGGTGGAGTTGCGTTTATTGGTAAAGAACAATCAGGTTTTGCACAAGTTGCAATTGATGATGTCAATGCCAAGAATGGTTCAAAAATTACTTTTAAAGAGTACGACACCCAGCTTGATGCGGCTCAAGCAGCCACACAAGCCCCAAACATCGTCGCAAATAAAGATGTAATCGGAGTTGTCGGTCCAGCAGGTAGCCAGGAAGTTCTAGCTGTCGGCGGTCTTTTCGGCGCAAATAACATTGCCGTAGTAAGCCCATCAGCAACTCGTACCAACCTAACTGCAGGAACTTATCCTTCATTCTTCCGCCCAATTCCAAATGACGGATTACAAGGCCCTGGTAACGCTCGTTACATGGTCCAGAAATTGAAGGCTAAGGAAGTTGCAGTTATTGAAGAGAAGACTGCATACGGAACTGGTCTCGCCAAGGAATTTATGGATGAGATGAAGAAGCTTCGCGTCAAAGCAACCAATTACGCAGTTAATGAAAAGAATGCAGATTATGCAGCTGTCGTAACTCGTATTTCAAAGACTGCAGATTTCGTATTCGTAACCTTCCAGGATGCAGCGAAGTCACAGCAAGTTGCACAGGAATTGATTAAGCAGAAGAAGAAGGCAGTTGTATTCGGCTCTGACGGATCTGATCAACCAACCTTCAAGACTCCTGGAACATATGTTTCAGGATTCGCTCCTGATGTTAGCGGTCTAAAGGTTGCTGCATCCGCAGTTGCTGCTTACAAGGCAAAGTCTGGCGCGACCAGCATCACCACTTTCGGACCACCTGCATATGTAGCAGCTCAGGTAATTGCTGAGGCTGCAGTTCGTGCATGTGCTGCCGGAAAAACTGGCGATCGTGCAACCGTCCTAGCTGAAATCAAGAAGACCAAGATTAAGAAGACGATCTTGGGCGGCCCACTCGAATTCACCGCTACTGGCGATGTGAAGGGTGGACGTTTCTACATCTTCCAGACTCAGAAAGATGGCTCACGCAAGTCAATTGGCTAGTCGCTAATTGAATAATTAATGAACTAGGAGGCGGCAGTCTTGAATTGCCACCTCCTAGTTCTTTTAGCGAAAGAAAGCGGATGGAATACCTCGGTCAACAATTAATCAATGGGTTAACGCTCGGTGGCGTGTACGCGCTAATTGCCTTGGGTTACACCTTGGTTTACGGGGTGCTACAGATTTTGAATTTTGCCCACGGCGATGTTTATATGATCGGGGCGTTTCTTGGATTCTTTGCAATGACTTGGCTGGGCGGACCACTTGCTCCAACGGTACCGGTGGCGCTGATGCTTTTGGTCATGTTCTTGGTTGCAATGATGGGAACTGGCCTATTAGGAATAGTAATTGAGCGATTTGCCTATCGACCGTTAAGAAATTCCACGCGAATCGCCCCGCTGATAAGCGCTCTCGGAGTTTCTATCTTGCTTCAAAATGGCGCGCTTCTAATTTTCTCACCAAGTATTAGATCGTACGACACCTCTTCCTACATACCCTCAACAGCTGGCATTTCAGTAGGAGGGGTAACACTTGATTCAGTTAGATTTGGCGTACTTGCTCTATCAGCGCTCTTGATGATTCTTCTTACTAAGTGGGTGAATGGAACCCAAGTTGGCCGCGCAATGCGAGCTATCGCATACGATAAAGATGCCGCAGTAATGATGGGAATTGATGTCGATAGAGTAATTCGTTGGACGTTTTTCGTTGGCGCCGCTCTCGCTGGAGCTGCCGGGGTAATGAATGGACTTCTTCTACGTGGCGTATCTAGCGGTATGGGCTTAATACCTGGGCTAAAAGGATTTACTGCTGCAGTTATCGGAGGTATTGGTTCGGTGCCTGGTGCGATGCTCGGCGGTTTACTACTTGGCGTAATTGAGAGTTTGGCTCAAGGTTATCTATCTACAAACTTCGCCGACACGATTACTTTCATCTTGTTAATCACCTTTATGCTCTTTAGACCAAATGGAATATTGGGACGTCCGATGATGGTGAAGGTATGAGTAACTTAGGAATTGGAACAGATGAATGGGTCGCCCAGCACGAAGAGCGCCTAGCTAGCCAATCTCCACTGAAGAAGTTATTTGATCGGATACCACTCTGGGCAAAGTGGGGATCATTCTTCGTGATTGCTTTTATCTTTGGAGCTCTCTCAGATAACCAGTACTTGCTTCGCGTGGGTGTAAATCTGGCTCTCTTTATAATGTTGTCTTACGGATTAAATATTGTGGTTGGTTACGCGGGAATTTTAGATCTGGGATATGTCGCTTTTTATGGATTTGGTGCATATGGATATGCGCTACTTTCCTCAGAACAACTAGGACAGCATTGGCCCACTTATATAACAGTTCCATTTATCACAATTTTGACGGCGCTACTTGGATACCTAATTTCACTGCCTTCGCGCCGCCTATTTGGCGATTATCTAGCAATCGTAACTCTCTTCTTCGGCCAAGTTTTTGTTCAACTTGTCTTAGCGTCAGATAACATCACATTTCCGTGGGCAGATGATTATGTTGATATAACCGCAGGTTCTAATGGAATTCCCGGATTAGATACTTTTAATCTCTTTGGATTCGTCTTTGATGATATTAAAGATTATTACTGGTTGCTTATGGCTATTGTCCTATTTCTAACAATTGCAATCCATCGAGTGAGCGCAACGCGAATTGGAAGGGCTTGGCGAACTGTCCGCGAAGATGCATTGGTCTCCGAAGTCATGGGCGTTAGCGTTAATCGTGTTAAAACAATTGCATTTGTCGCTGGTGCAACCATCGCCGGCTTTGCAGGAACGATCTTTGCGGGAATGCAGACTGCAGTTTTCATAAATGGCTTCGACTTACCGCTTATGATCATGATTTATGCCGCTGTAATTCTAGGTGGCAGCGGTAGCCTTGCTGGAGCGCTAATTGGTGCGATTATCATGACAATTCTTCCTGAATTACTGCGTGTTCCTAATTACGGCGCAATATTATTCTTTGTTGCTTTGATATTAACTTTCTTTGTAATCAGCAAGAAATTCTCGCGCTTCTTAATTAATATAGCCTCGATTATTGCAATAGGTTTTGTATTTCAATTCTTGATGAAAGCACTAACTATCAATCAGGCAAACGCGGAAGATTGGGTAGTTGGATTTACTGGAAACCTCCTTAAGAATTGGTTATTCGTTCCAGAAAATAGAATCCTTTGGGGTAATTTTGCCTTTATAGTTTTACTTACTCTGGTCGCAATTTTTTCGATCTCAAAACCTATCTGGAAGAAATTGCTTCTGCCGTTTATCGGCTTCGCCGCGATTTTCTTATGGGAGGTAAGGCTTATTGCTGATGTAAGCACCACGCGTCAGCTAATCATTGGAGCGATGTTAGTTGTACTTATGATTCTGCGCCCACAAGGTCTATTCGGACAGACAAGAGTGGAAATCCTCTAATGCTGAAATTATCGAACATTTCTATGGAGTTTGGGGCGCTAAAAACTCTAAATGATTTAAGTGTTGAATTGAAAGAGCGAGAAATAGTTAGCGTAATTGGGCCAAATGGCGCTGGAAAAACTACCTTATTCAATGTCATTACCGGGTTATACAAACCGACTAGCGGCAGCGTTCAACTTGATTCGAAAGAGATTCTGGGGCTTTCGCCGGCTGAGATTAATCGCGCGGGAATTGCTCGAACTTTCCAAAATGTACGGCTCTTCTTAAATATGTCTGTCTTAGAGAACGTTATGTCCGCGACCTTCGGTAGAACCCGATCCGGCATATTCTCTTCTGCTCTAGGCTTGAAGCGAAGCAGACGAGAGGAAGCTGAAGTAAGAGAGAAGGCCCAGGAACTTTTGAAGTTTTTTGGTACCCGACTTACTGGCTACCGTTGGGATCAACCTGCTTACTCACTTTCCTACGCAAATCGACGTCGCCTTGAAATTGCAAGGGCGCTTGCGACTGATCCAAAAGTTTTACTTTTAGATGAACCAGCCGCCGGTATGAATCCTAAAGAGACTCAAGAGATAACCGAGATTGTGGGAAGTCTTAGAGCCGAAAGAGGCTTGACGATTTTAATTATTGAACACGATATGCACGTTGTTGAAGGCGTTAGCGATCGCGTGGTTGCCTTAGATTACGGAGTAAAGATAGCTGAAGGAGATTTTGATCAGGTGGCAACGCATCCCGCTGTAGTAGAGGCTTATCTAGGAAAAGGGAGTACCGCTACTAAATGAGTGAATCATTATTAAAGATGGAAAATGTCGATACTTTCTATGGAGCTATCCATATTCTCCAGAAAGTAAATCTAGAAGTTGGAACCGGCGAGCTCGTTTGTCTCTTAGGCGGTAACGCTTGCGGCAAATCAACCACACTTAAAACCATTCTTGGAATAGTGAAACCAAAATCTGGAACCATCACATTTGCAGGCGAAGATGTCACAAAAGTAGGCACCCCTGGAAGAGTGAAATTGGGTATGGCAGTAGTCCCTGAAAATAGAAGGCTCTTCGCCCCAATGACAGTCCTTGAGAATTTAAAGTTAGGCGCATACGTTCGAGGCGAAGCAGACCCTGCTGATCTAGAGAGAGTCTTCGAACTCTTTCCAAAACTTCGCGACCGCCAGAGTCAATTAGCAGGAACTCTATCTGGTGGCGAACAGCAGATGGTTGCGGTCGGTCGCGCTTTGATGTCTAGACCAAAATTAATTCTCATGGATGAACCTTCGATGGGATTGGCGCCTAAGTTCGTTGAACAAAGTTTTGAGATGATCTCAAATCTTCATAAGAGCGGTGTCTCGATGTTGGTGGTCGAACAGAATGCAAATATGGCGTTAGCTATTGCGGATCGCGGTTATGTCCTACAGACCGGGCGAGTAGTATTGACGGGAAGTGCGAAAGAGCTATCTGGCCACGAAGAGTTACGAAAGGCATACCTTGGACGTTAAGACTGATTTGTCGGTCAAATACCGAGTGGATTTTCCGGTATTTGAACATGTTACCTATTTGAACTCTTGTTCCCAAGGAGCAATATCTAAATCAGTCCGCCAGAGCTTTACGACATATTTAAATTCATTAGAGCTTCATGGTTCCACCTGGGGTGATTGGGCGGGACAACAAGAGAAAGTACGCGGGCTTCTCGCAAAGTTGTTTAATGTATCTCCCGGCGAAATGGCAGTAACCACCTCTACTTCGGCAGCAGTCAGTTCGCTTGCTTCCGCCCTCGATTTTTCAACTAAACGAAATCGAATAGTTACAACGGATAATGAGTTCCCCGCAATTGGCCAGATCTGGCATGCGCAAGAACGTCGTGGCGCAAGAGTTACTCATGTGCCGAGTCGAGGCGATAACACAGTTGATGTCGACGCAATCTTAAAAGAAATCAATGAAGAAACACTTCTCGTTTCAATAACTCTAGTCTGCTTCCGAAATGGCGCGCTCACCGATATCGCTCCTATCATTGAAGCTGCAAAACGCGTTGGCGCTCTGGTACTACTCGACTCTTATCAAGGTGCGGGCGCTATGAATCTTGACCTCTCAAAAATAGGTGCTGACTTTGTCGTAGGTGGAGTCCTCAAATACATGTTAGGCGCCCCCGGCGTTGGATACATGTACACAAAAGCTGAAACCACAAAGAATTTAATTCCAACTTCTACTGGATGGTTTGCCGCAAAAGATATTTTTAAAATGGGAATTCATGAATACGATCCTGCACTAGATGCTAGACGTTTTGAGAGCGGAACTCCCCCTATTCCAAGTTTGTACCCAGCTGTTGCCGGCCTCGAATACCTCTTACAGGTTGGAATGGAAGAGATTGTGGATTATGTAAGCCATCTTCATGAAGCACTAAGGTCTGGAATCGAAGAGTTAGGTGGTTCCATAGCCACTCCCGCCCATGCCCACGCTGCAATGTTGGCTGTTAGATCGACTGATGAAAACGCACTTGTTGCAGCTTTAGAGACTGAAAAGATCATCACCTCTTGCAGAGATGGAAATCTTCGAATCTCACCTCACTTCTACAACAATATGGAAGATATAGATCTCACGATTAAAGCTTTAGGAAAATATAAGTCCCTGCTCAAAACTCCTTAATTAGAGGCGACACGAATTTATATTGCTTACCAGGATTCCTTTTGCCCCTAATTGCCACAGTTTATCCATAGCCGAGTTAACTTCTTTGCGTTTAACCATCGCTCTAACGGCAACCCATTCTGAATTTTGTAGAGGTGAAATAGTTGGGGATTCGATTCCTGGAGTGATAGCACAGGCTTTCTCTAAATCCTTCTTCAAAACATCATAGTCCACTAGTACGTATTGGCGAGCGATAACAACCCCAGAGAGTCTTCTTACTAGTGTATCGACGGAGCTCTGATCAACTTTGCTATTTCCCTGAATTAGAACCGCCTCGGAATTAGTGATTACATCTCCAAAACTTTCTAGATTTGCCGCACGCAGAGTGCTACCAGTTGAGACTACATCCGCTATTAAGTCGGCAACGCCAAGGGCAATGGCGCTTTCGACCGCGCCATCTAGTTCGACGATCGAAGCCTCAATCTTCTTTTCTTCCAGATAGTTCTTAAGTAATCGTGGGTAAGCTGTTGCAATTCTCTTGGTTGCGACATCTTTAAGCTGAAGATTCTTACCTTGAGGTCCAGCAAATCTAAATGTCGATTTACCAAAGTCTAAATCAAGAATTACACGAGCTTGGGCTCCGCTATCGAGTAATAAATCTCGGCCAGTGATTCCAAGGTTTAACTCACCATTTCCGACATAAACTGCGATATCTCGTGGTCGTAAATAGTAAAACTCAACGTCATTTTCATTATCGATAAGAGATAAATCTCGATCATCATTTCGCTGTCTATATCCAGATTCCCTCAAGATTTGGGCAGCAGCTTCTGCGAGACTCCCTTTATTGGGAAGAGCAATTTTCAATCTCATCTAAAGCTCCTTATAAATGTCATCTAATGAAAGTCCCCGAGAGATCATTAAGACCTGGAGATGGTAGAGCAACTGAGAGATCTCCTTAGCTAAATCTTCTTTAGATTCATGTTCGGCTGCTAACCAGACTTCGCCCGCCTCTTCAATAATCTTTTTACCAATTTCATGCACGCCCGAATCGAGCTCGGAAACGGTTCGTGAACCGCTAGGGCGTTCCTGCGACGTCTTAACGAGTTGTTCCCATAACTGGTCAAAAGATTTCATAGTAAAGTTTACCGCAAGGAATATTTTTATGAGTCAGATAATTTTTTCTTCAAAACAGGTAATAGTCCCGTTGTGGCAAGCCGGTCCTGCTGGGTCAACCAAATAAAGTAGTGAATCACCATCACAGTCAAGCTTTATATTGATGATGCGCTGATAATTACCGGACTCCTCACCCTTGATCCAAATCCTATTTCTGCTTCTGCTCCAAAAGGTAGCGTTTCCAGATTTTATAGATTTCTCGAGCGCTTCCTGATTTGCCCAAGCAACCATTAGAACTTCCTTAGTGGAACTATCTTGAACTACAACGTTGATTAATTCGCCGGCCTTAAATCGCTGAATCAGAGACTCGGGAATCATTTCTGTATCCTCTCATTAACTATCCAATCTTTTCCATGCGGACTGGAATTCCGCCTTTCTTAAGCGCATCTTTTACCTGTTTTATTCGAATTTCACCAAAGTGAAAAATTGATGCAGCAAGTAGAGCATTGGCGCCAGCTGAAAGCGCTTCTGAAAAATGGTGTAACGATCCGGCTCCGCCACTTGCGATTATCGGTAGATTTGAATGCGCCCGAGCAACTCGAATCATTTCAAGGTCATAACCAGATTTAACTCCATCTTTATCCATCGAATTTAAAAGTATTTCGCCAGCGCCTCGGACTTCGATTTCCTCAATCCAAGAGCGCATATCTAAACCACTGCTATTTCTGCCACCGTGGGTGGTCACTTCAAACTGACCGTCTTTCGTCCGGCGTGCATCAATGGACAATACAAGAACTTGGTTGCCAAAGCGCTCACTGATTTGATTAATCAATTCGGGATTTGAAATTGCGGCAGTATTGATTGAGACTTTATCGGCGCCGGCACGCAATAGCGAATCAACTTGAGCCACAGAACTTATTCCGCCGCCGACAGTTAGCGGAATAAATATTTCTTCGGCACATTTCTTAACGACTTCTAGTGTGGTTGAGCGGCCATCGGCCGAAGCTGAGATATCTAAAAACGTTAGTTCGTCTGCGCCTTCTGATTGATACTTCCTCGCCATCTCCACTGGGTCTCCGGCATCAACAAGATTGATGAAATTAATTCCTTTAACTACCCGTCCGGCATCTACATCAAGACACGGGATAATTCTTGTTGCCAGGCTCATACTATTTGCCTCCATTAGCAACTGTTAGAGCGTCACGTAAAGTAAAGGCTCCTGAATACAGAGCTTTTCCAATAATTACACCCTCTACTCCCGAATCTTGCAGTTCGCAAACTTTCTTCACGTCTTCAATCGAAGAAATTCCTCCGCTTGCAATTATCGGAGTGCTAGTGAATTGAGTAATTTCTCTTAGTAAATCCAAGTTAGGTCCGGTTAAGGTTCCATCTCTTGAGATGTCAGTGACCACATAACGCGAGCAGCCTGCTCGGTCTAGACGCTCGATAGTTTCAAAGAGTTCGCCTGCGGTTTGGGTCCAACCCCGGCTAGATAGTTCGCGATTCTTTACATCTAAGCCCACGGCTACTTTATCGCCAAAACGAGATATTACATCGGCAGTCCATTCAGGATCTTCTAGCGCTGCCGTTCCAAGGTTGACTCGCCGACAACCAGTTGATAGCGCTTTAATTAATGAAACTTCATTTCTAATTCCGCCCGATAATTCAATGTTGAGATTAACACTTTCTATAACTCTCTTGATTAGAGAAAAATTCTCACCCTGACCAAAGGCGGCATCAAGATCTACTAAATGAATCCATCTAGCTCCTTCACGGGCGAATTCTTCAGCTACTTGTACCGGTTCGCCATATTGTGTTTCTGCGGAAAGTTCACCGCGAACGAGACGAACGGCGTTACCGCCCTTAACATCTATGGCCGGAAGAATTTCAAATTCGCTCATAGGCTCTCGACCCAATTCTTTATCAATTTTAAGCCGGCAGCTCCCGATTTTTCAGGATGGAATTGAACGGCAGACACCAATTCAGTTTCTACCGCACAAATAAATTTGCCCTCGTAATCAGTATATGAATTTACAGCGCCTGCTATGGGCGAGAGAGTCCCATAGCTATGAACAAAATAAAATCTCTCACTTTCAATCCCCCGAAACAAATTAGATTTCTCATTTACTTCTACCTGGTTCCAGCCAATATGAGGAAGTATTCTTGCAGGCAAAATTTCCACCTCGCCTTTTAGTATGCCAAGGCCATTGCTAATCTCTTTTTCAAATCCTTTGGTGAAGAGGATCTGCATTCCTACGCAGATTCCAAGTATTTTTTTCCCAGATGAAATATGTTTTTGAATAATTTTCTCGCCATCAATAGCACGAAGTTGATTCATACAGGCTGCAAACGCTCCTACTCCCGGAATTACCAACCCCTCGGCTGATGCACAGACATTTGGGTCAGAGGTAACGATTACCTCTTGAGATGTAGTTGCGAATGCACGTTCAGCTGAGCGAATATTTCCAGAACCGTAATCAAGGATTGCTATCAAAGAGAGCCCTTAGTTGAAGGTATCCCACCTACTCGAGAATCTAACGACACTGCTTCTTTTAGAGCACGCGCAACAGCTTTAAATTGGGCTTCATAAACATGGTGAGCATTTCTACCTTCAAGAACTCTTATATGTAGAGCGATACGGGCCTCGGCTACAAACGATTCCCAGATGTGGCGACCGAGAGTTGTATCGAAAGTTCCAATTAACTCAACAATATTTGGTTCTTGGTGAACTAGATACGGGCGACCGGATAGATCTACTGCGGCTTGGACCAATACTTCATCGAGAGGAACGAGAGCATCACCAAATCTTCGAATTCCTGATTTATCTCCGAGAGCTTCTCTTAGAGCTTGTCCCAACGCGAGCGAAGTATCTTCAACGCTATGGTGTGAATCAACTTCTATATCTCCTACAGTTTTAATCTCAAGATCAAAACTCGCGTGTTTACCGAGTTGGCTCAACATGTGATCAAAAAACGGTTCTCCGGTAGAGATTTCAATTTTTCCAGTACCGTCAAGATTCAATTTGACCGAGACGTCAGACTCTTTAGTAGTTCTCTTTACTGACGCTATTCTCATAAGTCTCCTAAGTGAGGTGCGCAATTCTAGCGTAGCGAGGTTTTGATTGCGTTAAGAAATTGATCATTCTCCTCAGGTGTGCCGATTGTTACTCGAAGATAACCTTCAATTCCCACATCTCTTATCAAGATTCCCTTATCCAATATTTCTTGCCAAAGTGCCTGGCTCTTGAGCCGAAATCCGGTAAAGAAAAGGAAATTAGCTCCGCTATCCATCACCTTTAGACCAAGCTTTACCAGCTCATCTCGCAATCGAGCTCGCTCGGCAACAATTAATTGGATCTCAGATTGCATCACTTTTACATTTCTTAGCGCAACCAAAGCTGCTGCTTGAGTGAGAGCGCTTAGGTGATAAGGAAGTCTAACAATCTTTAAACCTGAGATAACGCTTGAATCCGCAACTAGATATCCAACTCTTGCTCCAGCAAATGCAAAAGCTTTACTCATAGTCCGAACCACCGCTACTTGAGGATGTTTTCTAATCAATTCAATCGCCGATTTTTCATCTGAAAATTCGGCATACGCCTCATCAACGATTAATAGCGTGCTTCTTCCCTTAAGGAATTCTGCAATTCTTTCGAGTTGATTAAACGCAACGACGCCGCCAGTTGGATTGTTGGGAGAGGTGATGAATACGAGAGATGGATTTATTTCATCGATTCTTTCAAATAGAGCGGATAAATCAACCGTGAAATCATCCTTTAGAGGAAGCGAAATCCATTGAGCGCCGGTTATTTTGGCAATCAATGGATGCACAGAATATGAGGGTGAGAGACCGATGCAACCCGAACGTGCAAACGCCAAGAAGACTTGCTGCAAGATTTCGTTGCTGCCATTTGCAGCCCAAATGTTTTCTTTCGTTAAATCATCGAATGAAAGGTAATTTGCAAGAGCAGTTCTTAGCTTTACTGCATCTCGATCGGGATATCGGTTTAAATCGCTCGAAATAGATTCAATTTCTCGGGTAAGTTCTGTTACAACAGATATGGGAAGCGGGTAAGGATTTTCATTTGTATTTAATTTGGTTACATCTTCAATTTGTGGTGCGCCATAAATATGGCTATCCCGAAGGGAGTCCTTGATGGGCAACCAGCTAGGCCAATTTGGCATTTGTGAACTCCAATCAAGTTTGCGCTTCTGGGGCTAATGTCGCTCCATCCACGCCCCATGCGCCATCAATCCTAGACAATAGGTATTCCATCCAATAAGCCTTACCGTCATTTCCTGTCACTTTTACGCCGAAGACGAAGTAATCTTCACTTGAGTCACAAGAGTAAATCTCAAATTTCTCAAGGTCGAGCAACATTGAGTATTGATTAGTTATTATCGAGGCGAATTGATCAATTGAATTAGTTGCGCGAAAATCAGCAGATGCAAATCCATAAGCAACTTTCGGATCCGGATCGCTAAAGGCATTTAACTGCCCTTTGATCCACCGCGATCCCTCTTCAAAATATTTTGGATCGCAATTGTTCTGGAGCTCTAGGGTTGAACTATCTTCAATATCGGTTGGCTCCTCCGTTTCGTTCGAACAACCAACTGCAAAAATAAGCGTCGAAAATAATATGGAGGAGAGTTTTAATCGACTTTTAGTATTCAATTTATTTATCTATGAAGTGGGTAAACGACCAACCCCATAACCAGGCAAAGGTGAAGACGCCCAAGATATAGAGAATGTCCATCGCTGAAATATCCATAACGTAAGGGTAGTCGGCTATACGGTTAGTGGCTTGCTAGACGGTTCTATTGGAGATGGGAGTTGGGTCCGTCCCATTAAGAATTGATCTACGGCGGCTGCAGCGCTCCTGCCCTCAGCTATCGCCCACACAATTAGGGACTGGCCGCGTCCGGCATCACCGCAGACATATACATTTTCAATATTTGTTGCAAAATCTTTATCTCGCTTGATGGCACCACGTTCATCGAGAGCGAGTTCAAGATCTAGTACTAATTTATTCTGCTCCGGCCCAGTAAATCCAAGGGCAAGTAGAACCAAATCAGCATCGAGAATTCGCTCAGTTCCAGAAACCGGCTCGAACTTGCCATTTTCATACTTGGTCTCCACTATTTTCAATCCGGTTAAATTGCCTTCTTTATCCTTTATAAATTCCTGGGTTGATATTGAATACAGACGTTCTCCGGCTTCTTCATGGGCGCTGCTAACTCGATAAACGGCTGGATAAGTTGGCCATGGTTGAGAAGTTGGTCTTTCATCAGATGGCCTAGGCAAAATTTCAATTTGAGTAATCTCAGCAGCGCCTTGGCGAATAGCTGTACCGAGACAATCGGCACCGGTATCGCCACCTCCCAAAATAATTACGCGTTTACCTTTTGCAGAGATTTTTGGCTCCTCTTTCAACTCTCCGAGCGCTTGCTTATTTCCCCATGGGAGATATTCCATAGATTGATAAACGCCCTTGGCATCTCTTCCTGGAATATTCAATTCGCGAGCTTGGGTAGCGCCAACTGCAAGTACAACGGCGTCATATCTAGTTTTCAAATCTGATGCAGTTAAATCAACGCCGACATTTACACCGGCTCGAAATTGTGTACCTTCTTGTTTCATTTGATTTAGTCGACGATCAAGTATCGATTTTTCCATCTTAAATTCGGGAATTCCGTATCTCAGTAATCCGCCGATTTTGTCAGCTCGCTCGTAAACAACAACGGTATGTCCTGCCCGCGTAAGTTGTTGCGCGGCTGCAAGTCCAGCTGGACCGGAACCAATAACGGCGACAGTCTTTCCGGTGATTCGATCTGGGGGAAGCGGGCGGACGGTGCCTGATTGAAAGGCCTCTTCAATTGTGCGTAGCTCAATCTGTTTGATGGTTACTGGATCTTGATTGATACCAAGTACGCATGCGGTCTCGCAAGGAGCTGGACAAAGTCGTCCCGTAAATTCTGGAAAATTGTTTGTCGCATGGAGACGGTTAATTGCTTCAAATTTTTCATTCCGCCAAATTAAGTCATTCCACTCCGGAATGAGATTTCCTAGTGGGCAGCCTTGATGGCAGAAAGGAATTCCACAGTCCATACATCTTCCAGCTTGATTGCGAAGGGCGCCAAACTCTTGCTCTTCGTAAACTTCTCTCCAATCTCGAATTCGCACATCCACCGGTCGGCGCTTTGGCGTCTCGCGATCGAATCGTAAGAAACCTTTGGGATCAGCCATTAAGCACCTCAATTATTGCGGAATCAACCGATTTACCTGAACTTTTTGCGCTGGAAATTACCTTCAAGATTCGAGCGTAATCTCGCGGCATTACTCTAGTGAAACGTGCTAACGATTTTTGCCAATCTTTCATGAGTGACTCAGCAACTTTCGAGCCAGTTTCAGCAAAGAATCTCGAAACTATTGCCAAGAGTCGATCGCTATCTTCAGCCGGAACCGGTTGCAAATCAACCAATTCGGTATTAACTAATCTCGCATCAAGATCGAGTAAATACGCAACTCCTCCAGACATTCCGGCTGCAAAATTTCTACCTGTTTTCCCAAGAACTACGACGGTTCCACCGGTCATGTATTCACAACCGTGATCACCCGTACCTTCCACAACTGCTGTGGCGCCCGAATTTCTTACACAGAAGCGCTCGCCAACGATTCCGCGAACAAAAATTTCACCGCTCGTTGCGCCATAGCCGACGACATTTCCAGCGATTATGTTCTTTTCTGAATCCAATTTAGCTTTTTCATCAGGCCGCACAATCAATCTACCTCCGGAGATTCCTTTTCCAAGGTGATCATTAACATCTCCGTAGAGGCGAATAGTCAAACCGCGCGGAATAAATGCACCTAAGGACTGGCCGGCAGATCCATGAAGAGTCACCTCTATCGTGTCTTCAGGTAGGCCTTCGCCGCCATAACGCTTAGTTATTTCAGATCCGAGAATTGTTCCCACAGTTCGATTTCTATTGGTGATCGGCATCGAAATTGTTGTGTGTTTACCTGATTCTAAAGCGGGTTTAGCTAGCTCTAGTAGTTCGAAATCAAGAGCACTTGCTAATCCATGGTCTTGAGATTTTTCGCGCTTTCGGGCGGGGAATTTACTCTCGCTTGGAAATTCCAAAATTGGAGAAAGATCAAGCCCAGAGGCTTTCCAGTGATCAATCGCTTTCTTGGTATCTAATAATTCAACTTGGCCGATAGCCTCTTCTAAAGAGCGGAAACCTAACTTAGCCAGCCACTCACGTACTTCTTCCGCAATATATTCGAAGAATGTCTCAACAAATTCAGGTTTTCCGGTAAATCGCTTACGTAATTCTGGATTTTGAGTTGCAACGCCTACCGGGCAAGTATCGAGATGACAGACGCGCATCATGACGCACCCTGATACGACTAGCGGAGCGGTTGCAAAGCCATATTCTTCGGCACCAAGCAGGGCCGCGATGACTACATCTCTGCCGGTCTTCATCTGGCCATCGGTTTGAACCACAATGCGATCACGTAATCCATTGAGAATTAAAGTCTGTTGAGTTTCAGCTAATCCCAACTCCCAGGGTGCGCCAGCATGCTTAAGTGAAGTAAGGGGTGAAGCGCCGGTTCCGCCATCATGTCCAGAAATTAAAACTACATCTGCATGAGCCTTGCTTACGCCGGCAGCTACCGTTCCAACTCCGACTTGTGCCACTAATTTCACATGAATTCTTGCGTCACGATTTGAATTCTTTAGATCGTGAATCAATTGGGCCAAATCTTCGATGGAATAAATATCGTGATGCGGCGGCGGCGATATCAATCCAACTCCCGGAGTTGAATGACGCGTTTTAGCTATCCATGGGTAAACCTTATTTCCAGGTAGCTGTCCACCTTCACCAGGCTTTGCACCTTGCGCCATCTTGATCTGTAAATCATCAGCATTAACTAGATATTCACTTGTGACACCAAATCGGGCTGATGCGACTTGCTTGATTGCAGAGCGCTTGGAGTCTCCGTTGGGCAGTTTGGTATAGCGCTCAGGATCTTCGCCACCTTCTCCAGTATTTGATTTGCCACCGAGACGATTCATTGCAATTGCCAGCGTTTCGTGAGCTTCTTGCGAGATTGATCCATAAGACATTGCGCCGGTAGAGAACCGCTTTACGATAGAACTTATAGGTTCAACTTCTTCGATTGAAATTGGCTTACGAATACCTTCTTTAAAGGTAAATAGACCTCTTAAGGTCATTAAAGACTTCGCCTGTTCATCAACGCGAGAGGTGTAACGGCGGAAAATGTCGTAGCGCTTTGCTCGAGTTGCGTGCTGTAGAGCGAATACGGTTTCCGGATCGAATAAATGTGGTTCGCCATCGCGGCGCCATTGATATTCGCCTCCAATCTGAAGGCGCATCGTGTTGGGAATTTCGCCACCAGGTGGATAAGCGATGTGGTGGCGCTTAATTGTCTCTTCCGCAATCACATCAATACCTACTCCACCCAATCTAGAGGTGGTGCCGGTGAAATATTCATCGATTATTTCTTGCGATAGTCCTAACGCTTCAAAGGTTTGAGCTCCCGTGTAAGAAGCAATCGTTGAAATACCCATCTTGGACATAACTTTCAGTACGCCCTTACCGAGAGATTTGATTAAGTTGTAAACCGCAGCTTCCGGGGTCACATCGGTTATTACGCCTTGGAAAACGAGATCCTCCGCACTTTCCATAGCGAGATATGGATTTACCGCAGCTGCGCCATAGCCAACCAATAGCGCAACGTGGTGAACTTCTCTAACTTCACCAGACTCAACTACTAAACCAACCTGGGTTCTCGTCTTTTCGCGAATCAAATGATGATGAACTGCAGCAGTTAAGAGCAAGGAAGGAATTGGGGCATTTTCCGCATCTCCATCACGATCCGATAGAACAATGATGTGCGCACCTTCCCGAATCGCTTGGGAAACTTCCCTTCTAATCTCTTCAATACGATTCTTTAAACCTTCGCCACCTTCTGAGATTGGGAAAAGGCCTTTAACTTTGTAAGCAGTCAATCCGGGTCGGTTTCCATCAGCATTTATATGAATGATTTTTGCTAGCTGATCGTTGTCGATAACTGGAAAATCAAGAGTAATTTGGCGACAGGATTCTGGGCCAGGGTCAAGTAGATTGTGTTCTGGTCCGATTGAGCCACCAAGTGAAGTGACAAGCTCTTCTCGAATTGCATCTAGTGGTGGATTTGTTACTTGCGCAAAGATTTGGCTGAAATAATCAAAGAGTAATCTCGGCTTCTCAGAGAGAACTGCAACTGGAGTATCAGTTCCCATAGAACCAATTGGTTCAGCGCCAGTCCTAGCCATCGGAGTGATGATTAAACGCAACTCTTCTTCTGTGTATCCAAATGCCCTTTGACGTCTTAGAACTGATGAATGCGGATAGAAGATATGTTCTCTCGTAGGAATATCTTTGAGGTCTACCAAACCATCCTTCAACCATTGGCCATACGGGGCCGCGCTCGCTAATTCATCCTTTATTTCATCATCTTCAATCACGCGTCCTGCTTCAAGATCAACCAAGAACATCTTTCCTGGCTGTAGTCGACCTTTGCGAATCACTCTATCTGGTGCAATATCCAAAACACCGACCTCGCTAGCAAGGACAACTAACCCATCATCTGTGACCCAGAATCGACTTGGGCGTAAACCGTTTCGATCTAGAACTGCACCAATAAATTGGCCATCGCTAAAAGTTATACAAGCAGGTCCATCCCATGGCTCCATCAATGAGGCATGAAACTTATAAAAATCTCTGCGCTCTTGTGCCATGGTTGTATTTTTTTCCCATGCTTCCGGAATCATCATTAAAACTGAATGTGGAAGCGATCTACCTCCCAGATAAAGTAATTCAAGAACTTCATCAAACGAAGATGAATCGCTACCGTCTGGGTTTACTATCGGGAATAAGCGTTTGATGTCCCCAGGTATCAAGTTACTTTCTAACAAAGCCTCTCTTGCAGCCATCCAATTTCTATTTCCTTTTAAAGTATTGATCTCGCCATTATGAGCGATGAATCTATAGGGGTGGGCTAACGGCCAAGATGGAAAAGTATTAGTAGAAAATCTTGAGTGCACTAATGCAAAGGGAGAGGCAAATATTGGATCATTTAAGTCAGAAAAAAAGTCAGAAAGTTGATAGGTAGTCAACATTCCCTTATAAACTAAAGTACGAGTTGATAATCCTGTGAAATATATTGGCAGCGCATGTTCAACTCGCTTTCGGAAAACAAAAGCGCGGCGATCTAATTCAATACCAGTATCTTTTGTCAGGCTTGAGAGAAATATCTGCTTAAAATCTGGCATAACCGAAAGAGCCGTTTCGCCCAGACTTGAGGAGTCAACTGGTACATCTCGCCATCCAAGAATTTGAAGTCCCTCTTCAGATGCAAACTTTTCTAAATCTGCTAAATCACCAAAATTCTTAGGAACAAATGCTATTCCAGTCGCATAACTTCCCGCGGCTGGTAAATTAAATTTAACGTTTGCGCGAAGGAATTCATCAGGAATCCGCACCATAATCCCGGCGCCGTCTCCACTATTTGGTTCAGCTCCCGAAGCACCGCGATGGTTTAGATTTCGAAGAGCTTGGAGTCCTTGTTGCACGATTTCATGGCTGGCTTTTTTATTTAAAGTTGCGACCATGGCAACGCCACAGGCATCATGCTCAAAAGAAGGATCGTAAAGACCGCTTCGTTCCGGCAGAGCGCTGAAAAGGCGATTTTGCTTTGCCATCGTTCTCCATCTCGAAATTTTCAGAGTAACTACATTGGGACGACGATGGCCCTTGAGGAGCGAAAACTTACCAAATTACCTGGGTGCAGGCATCCGGAGCTAAGCCTCAAATCGAGCGGTAATCGCCTCACCGTGCGCTGGCAGATTTTCGGCCTCAGCCAGTTTGACCACCTGAGCCGCAATTTCTGAGAGCGCCTGCTTGTTGTAATCGATCTGGGAAACATTTTTGAGAAAGGTGTTCACAGATAGAGCACTTGAGTGGCAAGCGCAGCCGCCCGTCGGGAGTACGTGATTTGAACCAGCTGCATAGTCCCCCAATGAAACCGGCGAATAAGTTCCGAGGAATATCGCTCCTGCATTGCGCACTTTGGTGGATTGAGTTTCTGGATTATCTATAAGTAACTCTAAATGTTCTGGGGCATAAGCATTTATGACTGCGAAGCCATCATCTAAAGAGTCAACCAGCACGATTCCAGATTGTGAACCGCTAAGCGAAGTTTGAACTCGCTTTGCATGCTTGGTTGCAGCAGACCTCTTCGCAACTATTTCTTGAACCTTATTGCTTAAATTCTCGGAGTTGGTAACGAGAATGGCGGCTGCGAGTTCATCGTGTTCTGCTTGGCTAATTAAATCTGCTGCGACGTGATTCGGATTTGCTCCCTCATCAGCCAAAACCATAATTTCAGTAGGTCCAGCTTCAGAATCTATTCCAATTAATCCTCGCAATGCGCGCTTTGCAGCCGCTACATAAATATTTCCTGGCCCAGTTACGATATCTACGCTTTCGCACAATCCTGGAACGCCATAAGCAAACATGGCAACAGCTTGCGCCCCGCCAATTGCAAAAACTTCATCAACGCCAAGTAACCGGCATGTGGCTAAGACAACCTCATCGGGCAGCCCACCGTTCTTCTTTTGTGGCGGCGAGGCGACCGCAATGCTAGCTACGCCCGCAATTTGGGCTGGGACCACATTCATAATTACCGAGCTGGGATAGGTGGCTAGACCCCCAGGAGCATATGTTCCAACTCGATCAACCGGAATCCATCTTCGAGTTACATTTCCACCTTCTACAACTTCAATTGCCTTCAAATTCGGCAATTGATCGGCGTGAACTTTCCTAACTCGGCGGATACTCTCTTCTAAAGCGCGCCTGAGATCGACGTCTAACTTTTCAAGTGCAATATCCAAAGCTTCGCTAGTAACTCTAATTGAGTTTGGTCGAACTCCATCAAACTCTTGGCAGATATCTAGAAGGTCATTTTCACTAGCATTTGCTACGCGTTGCAGAATTGGATCTATCTTCTTGAGTGCATCGGAAATCGAAAAATTTCCTCGTGGTAACGCTCGTTTGAGTTCAGATTTACTTAGTTTTTTTCCACGGAAATCGAGTTGGCGCATCAACACCTCGCAAGTCTAATCTGTTAAAACATTCGAGGCAGATTTGTTTCTTACCAGGGAACTATTTCCCGATCTTCCCAAAGAACTCCTGTGGTATCGCCCGCGCTAAATTCTCTTGTTGCTAGCCAGATTGCGGTTTCGGCGCCCTCGGCCGCACTTCGCGGCGCGTCAGGACCTCCCATATCTGTGCGGCTATGGTTTGGACAGATTGCATCTACTAAGAATCCACGACTTCCGTGGCCGGTCTCGTGAGCGAGATTTCGCACCAATGCATTTACACCAGCTTTAGAAATTCGATAGGGAGCTAAACCGCCGGCATTTCCTGGTCCAGACATTCTTCCTAGGCAGGCTGAAAAAATGATGATTCGCCCCTTTCGAGCCTCCGCCATCTTTGAGCCAAATACATTTACTAGGGTAAATGTGGAATTTAAATTTATATTCATTACACGATTCCATTCAGAATCTGTTGTTCGCAATGTCTTTGCCATCTTCTCACTCATTACGCCATGAGCCAGTATCACTATATCCGGTACGCCATATTTCGCAAGCATATTCTCCGCAATTGCACGTGATTGAGATTGAATTTCTAAATCAACAATTTCAAAATCACAACCGATTTCCTTGGCCGTCGCAGCAGCTCTATCTTTATCTTTACTGACGATAACTACTTTATCTCCGCGTTTTGCAAGCGCAAGTGCGACCTCTTTACCGAGGCCTCGGCTTCCGCCGGTAACAAATGCAAGTGGCATGCTGTTTAGTCTAGGTTATTTCACGACAGCAGATAGCGGCGACATTTCAGAATGAAGTCTGCATGCCGCACGGATTATCGGAATACTCAAAATTGCTCCAGTGCCTTCCCCTAATCTAAGTTCTAAATCTAGAATTGGGTCTAATTTCAACTGACCAGCTGCAATTTTGCTGGCAGGCTCAGAAGAGATATGACCTAAAAGAATTGAACTTCGGACTTCTGGTTTGAATGCAACAGCAAGAAGTGCCGCTGCCAACGTTGATACTCCATCCAAAACAACAGGAACATTAAGGCTAGCTGATCTAACAATTAAACCGACCATCGCCGCTATTTCAAAACCTCCAAAACTACAAAGTAATTTCAGCGGATCATCTTTTGAAACTAATTTACTTATCTGGTCTGAAACGACATGTAACTTAGATTCAAAGACTTCATCTGGTATCCCAGAGCCCCTACCAGTAACTTCAGCAGCCGATACTCCACATAATTTGGCAATTAAAATTGCAGATGAAGTTGTATTACCTATTCCTACCTCACCGACACAGATACTCCTTGAGCCTCCAGCAATTAAACGCTCAGCCGTCATGGCACCTGTTTCGAGCGCTTGATAAAGCTGTGATTCAGACATGGCTGGTCCATTTCGGAAATCTAAAGTTCCAGGTGAGATATTT
>JBEANJ010000005.1:0-27715 GCA_041165565.1 Actinomycetota bacterium
TGAAGATCGCGGAGATCGCGAATGGCGAAGAGATCGTCATCGAGGTCGAGACCGAAATCGCGATCGTGGCCGAGAGCGTGATCGAGAGATAGTTTTATCTGAAGATGATGTTTTGATTCCCGTGGGCGGCCTACTAGACATATTGGAAAATTACGCCTTTATTAGAACTGGCGGGTACCTCCCAGGACCAAATGATGTTTATGTTTCACTACACCAAGTAAGACGCTACGGATTGCGCAAAGGTGATGTTGTAACTGGACAAGTTCGCCAACCACGCGAAGGTGAACGTAGAGAGAAATTTAATGCGCTAGTTCGCGTTGATACGGTTAATGGAAACGATCCAGAAACTGCAAAAGACCGAGTCGAATTCTCAAAATTAGTTCCGCTATATCCGCAAGAGCGATTGAGATTAGAAACCGAACCAAATGTGCTGACTACGCGTGTGATTGATTTAATTTCACCAATTGGTAAAGGCCAAAGAGGTCTAATTGTTTCGCCACCTAAAGCTGGTAAGACAATGGTTCTTCAAGCAATTGCTAACGCAATTACTACCAATAATCCAGAGTGTCATCTCATGGTCGTATTGGTTGATGAGCGTCCGGAAGAAGTTACCGATATGCAACGCTCTGTAAAGGGTGAAGTTATTGCCTCAACATTCGATAGACCCGCTGATGACCACACTTCGGTAGCTGAACTTGCAATTGAGCGCGCCAAACGCCTGGTTGAACTAGGACATGATGTAGTTGTGCTTCTAGATTCGATAACTCGACTTGGCCGTGCTTACAACATTGCGGCGCCAGCCTCTGGTCGAATTCTTTCGGGTGGTGTCGATTCAGCTGCCTTATATCCACCAAAGAAGTTTTTTGGAGCTGCTAGAAATATCGAGGACGGTGGTTCGCTAACAATTTTGGCAACTGCTCTTGTTGAGACAGGCTCCAAGATGGATGAAGTTATCTTCGAGGAGTTTAAGGGCACTGGAAATATGGAGTTGAAACTAGATCGCAAGTTTGCCGATAAGCGAATCTTCCCAGCGGTCGATGTTGATGCATCTGGTACTCGAAAAGAAGAAATTTTGATGGGCCCAGAAGAATTAAATATTGTCTGGAAACTTCGTCGAGTTCTCCACGCTCTTGATTCACAACAAGCCCTTGAGCTATTGCTAGAGAAGATGAAGGGCACAAAGTCCAACGTGGAATTCTTGATGCAAGTCCAGAAGACCACTGTTGGCCCAGACCAGAACGGAAATTAGCCCTTTCCAACTTGGTTAGGTAACCTAACGCTCTGCTGGTTCACCGGCTCGCCGGCCCAGCGAAACTATAAGGAGTAGTAAATGAAGAACGAGATACATCCAAATTACGTCGCGACGACTGTAACTTGTGGTTGCGGCGAGACTTTTCAAACTCGCTCCACAATTGAGTCAGGCTCATTATTCGTAGAAGTTTGTTCTGTCTGCCATCCGTTCTATACCGGTAAGCAACGAATCCTTGATACCGGTGGCCGAGTTGCCAAGTTCCAAGAGCGTTTAACAAAGGCAAGCACCAAGTCAACTAACAAGACAACTAACAAGTAGCTTTTCTAAAGAAGACCGAGCCGCCCCTTGGGGCACCGGTCTTCTTTTATTTATAGATACTTTTTAAGAGCAAGAGTGACAGGTGGTGATGATGAGTAAGCAAGAGAGATTTGCGAGTATGCCGGAAATACTTCGCGAGTATGAAAACTTAGAAACCCAGATGGCAGATCCCGCAATCCATGCTGATCAAGGAAAAGCGCGTCAACTTGGAAAACGATACGCCCAACTCGGACCCATCATTGCTGGCTATCGAAAATTCAAAAAGTGTGAAGATGATCTGAAAGCTGCCGAAGAGTTGGCAGATGACCCAGATTTTGCTTCAGAAATTCCGGGACTTCAATCGGAGTTACAACTAGCTGCAAATGAACTTGAAGAATTGTTATTACCCAAAGATCCAAATGATGATCGAGACGTAATTTTAGAGATTAAGGCCGGGGCTGGTGGCGATGAATCGGCGCTATTCGCAGGTGATTTATTGCGAATGTATCTGAGATATGCCGAACGCCAAGGATGGAAGACGGAGATTATTGACGCTACAGAGAGCGATCTAGGTGGATATAAAGATGTCTCGGTCGCGGTGAAGTCTCGCGGGAATTCAAATCCGGCAAGCGCTCCATTTGCAAAGTTGAAATTTGAAGGTGGAGTGCATCGCGTCCAACGCGTTCCGGAGACGGAATCACAAGGGCGAATTCACACTTCAGCTGCGGGCGTACTCGTTCTTCCAGAAGCAGAAGAGATAGATGTCCAAATAAATATGAATGAATTGCGAATCGATGTTTATCGTTCTTCGGGGCCTGGTGGTCAGAGTGTTAATACGACGGATTCAGCTGTTCGCATCACACACCTTCCGACCGGCATCGTTGTCTCATGCCAAAATGAGAAGAGCCAATTACAGAATAAAGAATCGGCGCTAAGAATCTTGCGAGCCCGACTGCTCGCTGCGGCCCAGGAAGCTGCCGATGCTGAAGCGGCCGCAACCCGAAAGAGCCAAGTTCGCACAGTTGATCGCTCCGAAAGAATTCGTACATATAACTTTCCTGAGAATAGATTGACTGATCATCGCGTTAATTTTAAAGCCAATAATCTCGACGCAGTATTAAATGGCGAACTTGATGAGGTAATCGGGGCGTTGCTTGAAGCAGATAAGTCAGAAAAATTGGCGGCAGCAGAGGCTTGAGATGTTGAAGGAGAGATTGAATGCCGCTCGAAAACAATTCAAAGATCTTGATATTCCAGCCTCAGATGCAGAACATATCGCAGCCTTCATATTAGGTACTGAAAGAATGCAACTTCATGCTCGGGAGTTTGAATTTGATTTAGATCAAGAGCGAGAATTTGAAGAGTTAATGCAGCAGCGGCTCAAGGGAATTCCTCTGCAATACATAACCGGAAACGCGCCATTTCGGTATTTAGTTTTTGATGTCGGACCCGGTGTTTTAATTCCAAGACCTGAGACCGAACTTCTCGTTGATGCTGCGTTAGTTGAAATTGAACGGATACAGTCAGACGCAAACTGGAGCCAGCAACCTACTTCCGTCGTAGATCTTGGCGCTGGAAGCGGAGCTATTGCAATTTCGATTGCTCATGAATCAAAACTACGAAGAATGCCGGTTCAAGTAGTCGCAGTCGAAAATTCACCTGATGCGCTAATTTGGTTGAAGCGAAATATCGCTAAACATGAAGTTGATGTACGTGTTATCGAAAGTCGAGTGGAGGCGGCATTACAGGGCGTGAAGTGTGATTTAGTGGTTGCCAATCCACCGTATATTCCAAATGAATTGCAGACTGATCTCCCAATAGAGTTGAGTTTTGAGCCGAGTTCCTCACTTTATGGGGGGAAAGCCGGACTTGATTCACCCTTTGCATTTATCGAAGCTGCTAGTCGAATTCTGAAGAGCGGAGCGATGCTCCTAATGGAACACCATGAGACCCAATTTGAAGCCCTTGCACAAAAGATGAATTCTGACTTTTCTGATTTACTATCTTACGAAGACTTAAATCAGCGTCCTCGATGGATTAGTGCAAGAAATCAAGCAAGAGTGGATTCAAATGGCTGAAACTTTGAAATTGGATTTGGTAGAACGAGAATCTCAAATTCTTAGCGCAAGCAACGCACTTCGCGAAGGTAAATTAATTATTGCGCCATTAGAACATGGTTACGTTTTTGTTGCTGATGCATTCAATCACGGTGCAGTCAAGAAAATGCATATTTTGAGGGGTGATGATCGAGGTGTAGCGGCCCAAGTCATAGTTGGAGATATCAAAACTGCTACCGGAGTCACAAACGAATTTGGAAATACCACAAGAAGGCTATGTGAAAAATTCTGGCCTGGCCTACTAACTTTAAAGATTGCTCCTGCTCAAGGTTTGGTTTGGGATCTGGGAGATGGTCGGTCTCTCGAAGAAATTGCGATTCGAGTTCCGTCTTCTGAATTTCTCCGTGAAGTTGCGTTGAAAACCGGACCACTCGCAATTGCATCAGCTACCAGGACTGGAACGCCACCAAATCGAAAAGGTCGACTCTTTCCTGCGCTAGATGCTGATTATGCATATTTCTATGATGCTGGTGAGTTACCCGAAGGTCCAACCTCTACTGTTATTTCTGTTAAATCAGATGGGCTCACCCTGGTACGTAAAGGCGCAATTTCACTAGAAGATCTTCGAACTGTCACACCAAATATTGCGGTTCCGGCTTAGGATTCCGGTATGACCGAATTCTACGGACCCGACTTTGATGCTTTAAGCAGACAAGATCCCGATATTGCAAAAGTACTTTTATCAGAACTTTCTCGGTTAAGAACTAATCTTCAATTAATCGCAAGTGAAAATCTAACGTCACCAGCAGTTCTTGCTGCCATGGGTTCTACGCTCTCAAATAAATATGCCGAAGGTTATCCAGGGAAGCGTTACTACGGGGGATGCGAAGAGGTAGATAAAGTTGAAATTATTGGAATAGAACGAGCGAAAGAATTATTTGGAGCCGAGCATGCGAATCTCCAACCTCATTCAGGCGCTAGCGCCAATGTTGCGGTCTATCTAGCATTCACAAAACCCGGCGATACCGTTCTTGCGATGTCACTACCGCATGGCGGCCATCTAACGCACGGCTCTAAAGTAAATTTCTCCGGCAAGTGGTTCAATATTGAATCTTACGGAGTTCGAAGTGGCGATGAATTAATTGATTACGACGAACTTCGCGAAACTGCTAAACGGGTGAAGCCGAGAATGATCTGCTCGGGAGCTACTGCATATCCGAGATTGATTGATTTCAAAAAGATTCGAGAGATTTGCGATGAAGTTGGCGCAATCATGTGGGTGGATGCGGCTCACTTCATTGGCCTAGTTGCTGGAAAGGCGATTCCATCCCCTGTTCCGTACGCAGATGTTGTCTCGTTCACGACTCATAAAGTTCTTCGCGGACCAAGAGGCGGGATGATTCTCTCCAAGGCAGCACATGCTGCAGCGGTCGATAAAGCTGTATTTCCCGGAATGCAAGGTGGCCCTGTTATGAGCTCGGTTGCAGCGAAAGCGGTCGCGCTTAAGGAATGTCTCCAGCCCTCCTACCAGGCGTATGCAAAACAGGTAATTGAAAACGCCCAAGCTCTAGCAAGCGCGCTAGAGAGCGAGGGAATGCGAGCTGTATCTGGAGGAACCGATACACATTTGGCGTTAATTGATGTGAGAAGTACTGGAGTAACTGGAAAAGTTGCTGACGAAAGATGCGGTAAATCGGGAATCACGCTAAATAAAAATGCAATTCCATATGACCCCGAAACACCCGCAGTCACAAGCGGAATAAGAGTTGGAACACCTGCGGTAACCACTCAAGGTATGAAAACGAGTGAGATGCCGGAGATTGCATCCTTAATTTCGCGCGCCATCAGAGATGGTGAAGATGAAGGAAAAGCTGCAGCCATCAAGAAAGAAGTCAGCGCTTTGACTTCAAAGTTTCCGGCTTACCCCAGGTAATGCGCGAGTATTCGTTAGCGCTACTAATCGCTGCTGCGTTAACTTATATGTTAACGCCAATCGTGAGAGAACTCGCCCTAAGATTTCGCGCAGTCGCAACGGTAAGAGATCGTGATATTCACCAAGAGGCAACGGCGCGATGGGGCGGCGTAGCGATGTGGCTGGCGACCGGCGCAACTTTAATTGCAGTTCAAAATCTTAACCTTGTTGGAAAAGCTTATGGTCGAGAACTACTTGGGATTTTCCTTGCTGGCAGTTTTGTACTTCTAATTGGCGCTCTTGATGATCGATTCGAACTGGATGCAATAACGAAACTAGCTGGCCAAGGGCTTGCTGCAGGAATCCTCCTAATTTTTGGAATTCAATTACTCTGGCTTCCTATAAATGGGATTCTCATTCTCCCCACAAATATCGGTCAGTTTCTGACCGTTTTAATTGTAATAGTGATAATAAATGCAGTTAATTTCGTCGACGGACTTGATGGTCTGGCAACTGGAATTGTCTCAATTTCAGCTGCAGCATTCTTTGGATTCTCTTATCTACTCGCTATTGAAAATGGTTTTAGTCGCGCCGGTGCACCTTCACTAATTTCTGCGGTAATGATTGGTGTTTGTCTTGGGTTCTTGCCACATAATCTCCATCCGGCTCGAATATTTATGGGGGATTCCGGTTCCATGTTTCTTGGTTTATTACTTGCAGCTTCAGCCATCACCCTTATGGGCCAGATCGATGCTAATGCAGTCTTTGCTGAAGAAATCGGCCCGGCCGCTTTGCCGCTATTGCTCCCGCTAGCAGTCCTTGCAGTTCCGCTCTTAGATTTTGGCCTAGCAGTGTTACGCCGCCTCCGCAAAGGTAAATCGCCCTTTGCGCCAGATAAGGAACATCTCCACCACAAATTGATGGAACTAGGCAACTCGCAGCAACGCACCGCTGTAATCCTCTACTTTGCAACAGCTATGTTGGCATTCCCCGCAATGCTCTCCGCATTCTTTCCAATGTGGCTTGCGCTTCTAAGTGGACCAGTACTTTTTCTTATCGCTTTATCATTAACTAAACGTCAACGAGGTCTAATTAAGTAACCAATATGAATATTGCAAATTCAAATGCGGCGCTCTGGCGAGGCGCTTTACTTCCCTCAATCGCCGTCTCTCTATTTTCTATAATCACTTCTTCAATATTTAGAAGTTATCCAGGATTCTGGGGCGCGCTCTTAGCCACTCTTACCGTGGTTATTTTCTTCTCCGTATCAATGTTAGTTTCGCGCCTAACTAAAGATGCCAATCCGATAATGACGATGGCGCTTGCGATGTTCTCCTATTTTTCGAAATTGATTTTGATGGCGTTATTCTTGATATTGGTCACCAGATTGACGGACCCAGGAGAAGTTGACCGAACCGCATTTGGGGTGAGCGCACTCCTGGTCGCGATCGCATGGCTGGGAGGCGAGATTCGTGCCTTCTTCCGCCTCCGGTTACAGTTGCCTCTTCCTGAGAGTTCACCTAAACCAGATAAGTAACGGGCTAATAAAGGAGAAAAAGATGTCTCCCAGAAATGATGAAAATGCTTTTTGGACGATTTTCGGCTACCTACTTTCAGGTCTTCTAATCTGGGGCGGAATTGGTTATGGCCTTGACCGATGGTTGGGCTCTGGCTTCTTTCTATTGGGTGGACTCCTGCTAGGTATGGGCTCCTCCCTCTATCTGATCTGGCTCCGGTTCGGGCGTAACTGAGGTCACTTAGCATCACTTTTCGATTTCGCTGACTTGGCGACTTCCTAATAGGGTTGCGCAACCATCGTTTCAAGGAGTCGTGTTGCGCGTTCTAGCCGCTACGAAAGGTGTCGAGGGTGAGGGTTTCAATCCTCCCGACGCTGGTGACTTTAACCTCCCTCCATTTATCGAAGGAAATGTTTTTGCGACCAAACCAATCCTCTTAGCGTTTTTCTCCGTTTTACTGATTGCGGCCTTCTTCATTCTCGCTGCACGAAAAGCATCAGTTGTACCGTCAAAGCTCCAGTTTGCTGGCGAGAGCGTTTATACCTTTGTTCGCAATGATTTGGGCCGAGATGTTATCGGTCACGAATTTATGCGCTTCGTACCTTATCTATTTACGCTTTTCACATTCATACTCGTCAACAATCTCTTCGGCATAGTGCCACTAATTCAATTTCCAACGATGTCGCGGATTTCTTTCCCATATGTTTTAGCAGCATTCACATTCTTCGTATTCCATTATGTTGGAATTAAACGGCATGGTCTGATTTCATACTTGAAGGGAATCATGTTTATCCCTGGAGTTCCGAAGCCCGCGTATGTGCTTATTACACCTCTTGAGTTAGCCACATATTTCTTAGTTCGCCCACTAACTCTAAGTCTTCGTCTTTTTGCAAATATGTTTGCGGGCCATCTATTGCTACTTGTCTTCTTCCTTGGCGGAGAACATCTATTGCAAGGAGTGATTGGTCTGAAGTTAATCAGCCCGTTCTCTTTCGCCATAGGTATTGCGCTGACTTTCTTTGAATTTATGGTGCAATGCCTCCAGGCATATATCTTCACCCTCCTAACAGCGCTCTACATTGCTGGCGCGCTAGCGGACGAACACTAAAAACAGATAAAGGTTTCCCATTCCAACCGGAATGCGGGAGTAGATAGAAAGGTAAGAAACATGGAAGGCACACTCAACCTGGTCGGTTTTGGCCTCGCAGCGATTGGCCCGGGTATTGCAACGGGAATGATTTTCGCCGCCTACATCAATGGCGTAGCTCGACAACCAGAGGCTCGAAACGTCCTACAGCCAATCGCGTTCTTGGGCTTCGCACTTGCTGAAGCGTTGGCGCTTTTTGGTCTAGTTCTCGCGTTCGTTCTCTAATCGGCTCATCCGGATTTATGAAGACGATTGAATTTGCCGCAGAAGAGCTAAATCCGCTGATTCCGCATACCGCGGAGATCATCGCAGGATTTATTGCCTTCTCGCTTCTTTACATACTTCTTCGTCGCGCTGTTGTGCCTAGATTTGAAAAAGCTTTCGCGGCACGCACCGATGCAATTCAAGGCGGCATGGAGCGAGCTGAGAAAGCGCAACGAGAAGCCGAAGTTGCGTTAAATCAATACAAAGCACAACTTGCTGATGCACGTGGTGAAGCGCAAGTAATTAGAGAAGAAGCTCGCGTTCAAGGCGCTGCAATTATCGAAGAGATGAGAAGCAAAGCCCAAGAAGAAGCAGCTCGGATTACTTCACAAGCCCAGGCAGCGATTGAGGCTGAGAGACAACAAGCGGTCAATTCACTTCGCAATGAAGTGGGAGCGCTCGCAACCGAATTGGCGTCGAAGATCGTTGGAGAGGCGTTGGATGACCAGGTCCGGCAATCAAGAATTGTCGACCGATTCCTTTCCGATCTTGAGAAGTCAGAAAGTAAGCGGAGTAATTAAATGACGCGCGAATTAATGGAGATGGGCGGAACAAGTCGCCAAGCGATTCTTGCTGCCCGGTCTGCCCTTGATCTCGCGCTGAAGGGCAAATCGGAATCAGATATTTCGAAATTCGCCTCAGAATTATTTACCGCACTCACTGCCCTCGATTCCTCAGCGCCATTACGTCGCTCGATAACTGATGTCTCGCGTGATGCGAAAGATAAGTCAAAATTAGTATCCGATGTATTTGGTAAAAGTGCGCCAGCTGCAGCAGGATTGATCGAAGAGTTAAGTGCCCTTAAGTGGTCAAAGCCCAACGATCTAGTTGACACACTGGAACATCTTGCAGTCGAAGCGGAGGCTTCTGCCGCGAACGCAAGTGGGGAGCTCGATCGTCTGGAAGAAGAACTTTTTTCCTTCTCAACAATTGTTGCTGGCGATATCGAGTTAAGACAAGCGCTTAGTTCAAGCGCCTATTCAGCCGAAGGTAAACGGGTCTTGGTTGCCAAGTTATTTGGTGGAAAAGTTTCGCAAATTACTGGCCGCATGTTGGGCCATCTAGTAAGCGGGTTACGCGGTAGAAGTTTAGAGACCACTATTGATTTTTATATCAAAGCGACTGCTGCTCGTCGAAATCGCATGATTGCCGTTGTTAAGACAGCTATCGCAATTACTGATCAACAGCGAGAGAAGCTCACCGCAACTCTTGCAGCAAAAATTGGACAACCAGTCCGATTAAATGTCGAGATTGATCCATCTGTTATTGGTGGAATTTCAATCCGATTTGCAGATGAATTGATTGACGCAACCATCGTCAATCGTTTGGCCGACGCGAGCCGAGCGCTCGCAGGATAGGGAGAAGAAACCATGGCAGAGCTCACGATCAGACCTGAAGAGATTCGTGATGCCTTAGCGAACTTCGTTAAGTCATATGAGCCCAGCAAAGCCTCACGCGATGAGATTGGTACCGTTGTCGAGGCCGCAGATGGCATTGCTCGTATCTCTGGACTACCGTCAACGATGACAAACGAGTTGTTGAAGTTCGATGATGGAACTCTGGGTATTGCACTTAATTTAGATGTGCGTGAAATTGGCGTTGTTGTACTGGGCGATTTCAGCGGAATCGAAGAAGGCCAGACAGTTCGCAGAACTGGCGAAATTCTCTCAGTTCCTGTTGGTGATGGCTTCTTGGGTCGTGTAGTTGATCCGCTTGGCCGCCCAATTGATGGCAAAGGCGAGATTAAATCAGAAGGAATGCGAGCGTTAGAACTTCAGGCACCTTCTGTTGTGCAACGCCAACCAGTTAAAGAACCACTAGCAACCGGCATCAAAGCAATTGACGCGATGACCGCAATCGGCCGCGGACAGCGTCAGCTAATTATTGGCGATCGCCAAACCGGTAAGACTGCAGTTGCAATCGACACAATTATTAATCAACGCGAGAATTGGAAGAGCGGCGATAAGAAGAAGCAAGTTAAATGCATTTACGTCGCGATTGGCCAAAAAGGTTCGACAATCGCATCCGTTAGGGGCGCGCTTGAAGAAGCTGGCGCCATGGAGTACACAACTATCGTCGCAGCTCCCGCCTCCGATCCCGCAGGTTTCAAATATCTAGCGCCTTACACTGGCTCTGCAATTGGACAGCACTGGATGTATAAAGGTGAGCACGTCTTAATTGTTTTCGATGATTTATCAAAACAAGCTGAGGCTTATCGCGCAGTCTCACTCTTGCTTCGCCGTCCACCAGGTCGCGAGGCTTATCCTGGCGATGTCTTCTATTTACATTCACGTCTTTTGGAGCGTTGCGCAAAGCTTTCTGATGAAATGGGTGGCGGGTCAATGACTGGTTTACCAATCATTGAAACTAAAGGTAATGACGTCTCTGCATTTATTCCCACAAATGTAATCTCAATTACGGATGGCCAGTGCTTCTTGGAAACCGACTTATTCAACTCAGGTGTAAGACCAGCTATCAACGTTGGTATTTCAGTATCTCGAGTTGGTGGCTCCGCCCAGACAAAAGCTATGAAGAAGATCGCCGGTCGTCTTCGACTCGATCTCGCACAGTTCCGAGAATTGGAAGCCTTTGCCGCTTTCGGTTCAGATTTGGATGCAGCTTCAAAGGCTCAGCTAGAACGTGGTTCTAGATTAGTCGAACTGCTCAAGCAGGCTCAATACACCCCATATTCATTGGAGCGTATGGTCGTCTCAATCTGGGCTGGAACAACTGGCCAATTAGATTCGGTCGCTGTCCAAGATATTCGCCGCTTTGAGAGTGAATTCTTGGAGTACGTAGCGCGTTCACATAAAGGGATTTTTGATGTGATCGCCGAAACTAAGGAACTTAACGATGACACAGTTGCGAAGTTAACTTCTGCAATCAATTCCTTTAAGAATGAATTCGTCTCATCAGTTGCTAAGCAAGTTAATGAAGCAGAAGCCGAAGCGCAAGGTAGCGATGGCACCGAACAGATTACGAGGTTTAAGAAGTAGCAAATGGGCGCACAACTACGCATCTATCGACGACGGATTCGCTCCGTTAAGTCGACGAAGAAGATCACTAGAGCGATGGAGTTAATCTCTGCCTCAAGGATCGTAAAGGCGCAACAGCGAGTTGCTGCTTCGACGCCATATGCGAATGAGTTAACGCGCGCCGTAAGCGCTGTTGCTACTTTTTCAAATACCAATCATCCATTGACTACGGAATCTGCGGAGCCAAAGCGCGCCGCCGTATTAATAGTGACTGCGGATCGTGGAATGGCGGGCGCATACTCGACTAACGCAATCAAAGAAGCAGAAGGCTTAATCGTCACCCTAAAAGCACGAGGTCTTCAGGTTCTTACTTACGTAGTTGGAAGAAAAGCAGTCAACTACTACAAGTTCCGTAACCGCGCTGTGAAAAATTCTTGGACTGGTTTCTCGGATAAGCCAACTTATGCAAATGCGAAAGAGATTTCAACTGAATTAATCGCCGCCTTCTTAAAGGACGCCGCAATAGATAGCGATGGCGTGGATGAGTTGCATATTGTCTTCACTGAGTTTAAGTCGATGGTTACCCAGATTGCTCTTAATAAGAGAATGCTGCCATTGGAAGTTGTTGAATCCGATGGTCCAGCCCCCGCTGGACTTCTTCCGATGTATGAATTTGAACCAAATGCGGGTGAAGTTCTCAACGCACTTCTACCTCGATATATCGAATCGCGCGTCTATAACGCACTTTTACAGTCAGCTGCTTCGGAACACGCAGCAAGGCGTCGCGCGATGAAATCGGCTACGGATAATGCCGATGAACTAATTAAGTCGTTGACCAGGCTTGCAAATGCGGCCAGACAGGCCGAAATTACGCAAGAGATAAGTGAAATCGTGGGTGGCGCAGATGCGCTGTCCTCAGCAAACGCAGGGAGCGAATGATGACAACCAAAACAGCAACCGGACGCGTCGCGCGAGTGATTGGACCGGTCGTTGATATCGAATTCCCATCGGATTCGATGCCATCGATCTACAACGCGCTACAAATCGATATTGAAATTGGTGGTGAGAAGCGCATGTTGACCCTCGAGGTCGCTCAGCACATCGGCGACAACATGGTGCGCGCAATCTCTATGCAACCAACAGATGGCATGGTGCGCGGTGTTGAAGTTCGTGACACGGGCGCTGCAATCTCGGTTCCTGTTGGCGACGTAACAAAGGGGCATGTATTTAATGCTCTCGGTGAATCTCTAGATGTTCCAACCTCATCCCTGCAGGTAAAGGAACGCTGGCCAATTCATCGCTCGGCTCCTGATTTCGATCAACTTGAATCAAAGACCGAGACTTTCGAAACCGGCATCAAAGTTATTGATCTACTCACACCTTATGTAAAGGGCGGCAAGATTGGACTCTTCGGCGGCGCCGGTGTTGGTAAGACAGTTCTAATTCAAGAGATGATTTATCGAGTGGCGGAAAACTTCGGCGGCGTTTCAGTTTTCGCTGGAGTTGGTGAACGTACACGTGAAGGTAACGATCTCTTCCTTGAAATGACCGAAACTGGCGTTATCAATAAGACTGCCCTCGTCTTCGGACAGATGGATGAGCCACCCGGGACACGTCTTCGCGTCGCGCTTTCTGCGCTAACTATGGCGGAGTATTTCCGCGATGTTCAGAAACAAGACGTATTGCTCTTCATCGACAATATCTTCCGCTTCACTCAAGCTGGTTCTGAAGTTTCGACGCTGCTAGGTCGAATGCCATCTGCTGTGGGTTACCAACCAACGCTTGCTGATGAGATGGGCGTACTCCAAGAGCGCATCACTTCAACTCGCGGAAACTCGATTACTTCGATGCAAGCAATTTATGTTCCAGCAGATGACATAACTGACCCAGCTCCACACACCACATTTACCCACCTAGATGCGACGACAGTTCTTTCACGTCCGATCTCTGAGTTGGGTATCTATCCAGCTGTGGATCCACTTGATTCAACTTCACGAATTTTGGATCCGCGCTATATTGGTGAAAATCACTTCCGCGTTGCAAACCGGGTCAAGCAGATTCTCCAGCGATACAAGGATCTACAAGACATCATTGCAATTCTCGGCATCGATGAGCTTTCCGAAGAGGATCGAATTCTCGTCGGCCGCGCTCGTCGAATCCAGCGCTTCCTATCCCAGAACACTTTCGTCGCGAAGGTGTTTACCGGTATCGATGGCTCATTTGTTCCACTTAGCGAAACCATTGCATCATTTGATGCGCTCGCAAATGGCGATTATGACCATATCCCTGAGCAGGCATTCTTTATGTGCGGTGGCCTAGAAGATGTCGAACGTAAAGCTAAGGAATTGGCAAAGAGCTAATGAGCGATTCATTACTAACCGTCGAATTTGTAACTCCAGAAGCGCGAGTTTGGTCAGGTAAAGCCAAGATGGTCTCAGCTCGCACTCTCGAGGGAGATTTGGGAATCTTGCCCAATCACTCGCCGCTACTTGGAGCCTTGGTTGACGGAAAAGTAGTAATCAAGGGAGCCGACGGAACCAATGAAGAATTTGAAGTCCATGGCGGATTCCTATCAGTTGCCAATAATCGCGTTTCAATTCTCGGTGAAGCGGGCGTCTAAGAGTTCACTACTTGCGCTCGCTCTTACTTTATTTGCGAGCGCAACTAGTTATGCCCACCAACCAGTATCCCTTCAATCAGAAAGCACGAAGCCGGCGACAAGTCCAGTATTAGTGGATGGAACCATTTCATTTGCCGTAAATGCAAATTTCTCCAAAAAGCGAGAGAAAAAATATTTCAGATTTGCCTTAAATTCGGGCGAGAGAATGCGAATGGAATATTTAATTCTAGATCGCGCCCCAGAAAATCGTCTCTCTAACAAGAAACTTCCAATTGTCACAATAATCACTCCAAGTGGAAAAACTTCCCGACTAAATATCTCAGAGCGCACACCTTTCTACGAACCATATGGAGGACAGAATTACTTTTTCTTGGCTAGGACGGATACACCAGGTGAAGCCGGAATTTATACGGTCAGAGTGAGCGCGAGAGAGAAGGCAACAGCAATCATTGCAGTTGGCGTGCGTGAAACCCGCGGAGAGGTTATGGAGATTGGATCAACAAAAGGAACTTGTCCGATAAAAATTGAAAAAGAGCTAGAAATTTCAATTCCACGAGGCTCTCAATTAGTGGGCCTCTCGGAGAGAGCTGGCGAGATTTGCGCTACCTTAAATAATTGGATTTTTCGTACCATCCAACGTGATGGAAGAGATTTACCCGCGACAAAGGATTACCTAACTAATCGAGTAAATGCATCTGTAAAAAATGGTCAGATAACCGAAATATCTATTGGTTAATCAACCCGCGTTACATCTGCTCCAAGGGCTCTAAGCTGTTCGGCGAATTTAGGGTAACCGCGATCAACGTGAAAAGCGCCCTCTACGAAGGTAGTTCCTTCAGCAACTAATCCGGCGAGAACTAAGCCCGCTCCCGCTCTGATATCTGAGGCCGCTACTGGGGCCGAAGAGAGTCTTGGGACGCCAATAATTGAAGCATGATGTCCATCAACCCGAATGTTTGCGCCAAGTCGCATTAACTCATTAACAAACATAAATCTTCCTTCAAATACATTCTCAGTTACAAGCGCATCACCATCTGCTATTGAATTTAATGTGATTGCAAAAGGTTGAAGATCGGTCGGAAATCCGGGGTAGGGCAGCGTAGAGATATCAATCGCGCTTGGGCGACGTGACATCTTTACGCGCAAGCCATCGGCAGTTGTCGTCACTACCGCTCCTGCAGCAGTCAATTTTTCTAAGGGCAGTTCTAGATGGCTGGCATTAGCGTTCTTAATAGTGATATCGCCTTGAGTAATTGCGGCGGCGAATGCCCAGGTACCAGTAACTATTCGGTCGGGAATTGCAACATAGTCAACGGGATTTAATTTTTCGACACCTTCAATTACCAAAGTTGGAGTTCCCAACCCTTCAATTTTGGCGCCCATAGAAATTAGGAAATTTCCAATATCTACTAGATCGGGTTCGCGGGCAGCATTTTCTAAAACTGTGGTTCCCTTAGCTAAGACTGCTGCTGTAAGTAAATTCTCAGTTGCACCAACGCTAGGAAATTCCAACTCAACTTTAGTTCCGGTTAGCCCATTGGGAGCAGTTGCCACAATGTAACCATGTTCATTTTGAGTTACTGCGCCAAGTTCCTTCAAACCTCTAGTATGAAAATCTAAACCGCGCGAACCAATTGCATCGCCCCCTGGTAGAGCAACTTCAGCTCGTCCAAGTCTTGCAACTAGCGGACCCAAGACATTTATAGAGGCGCGGAGTTTGCGTACAAATTGATAGTCCGCTTTATATCCGGGGAGTTCGGGAACTTCTATGATCAGTTCAGATTTGCTCTCATTATGTATAACTCTGCAACCGAGACTTTCGAGTAATTCACCCATCATCGTTACATCAGCGATAGCAGGGACATTCCCCAATCGATATTTTCCTGTGGCCATTAGGGAGACTGCCATAAGTTTTAAAATTGAATTCTTTGCGCCGGAAATCGAAACTTCTCCGGTTAGGTGAGAGCCACCGATGATTTGGAATCGGTCCATAATCTGTTCGGACATCAAAGCTCCTCGACGCTCAAGTGGTCACATGGTAGTCAGTCCAATAGGCTCATCCCATGGTTAATCTGACGCGGATTTACACAAAAACTGGCGATGACGGAACAACTTCACTCGGAGATATGAGTCGGACATCGAAAAATGACGCACGACTAGAAGCGTATGCGACTGTTGATGAAGCCAACTCGTACCTTGGTGTCGTTCTAACAGTTGAGTCACTTGATGCCGATATTCGCAAGTTACTCGTTCGGATCCAAAATGATTTATTCGATGTTGGGGCTGACTTGTGTACTCCTGTTGTGGATGAGCCGAAGCATGAACCACTTCGAGTACTTGAATCCCAAATTACATACATTGAAGAACAGATTGATAAATACAATTCACATTTAGCGCCTTTGCAATCATTTGTACTTCCATCCGGAACGCCGGCCGCTGCACATCTTCATGTAGCTCGCACCATTGTGCGCCGCGCTGAACGAAAAACTTGGTTAGCTATCCATGGTTTTGGAGAAGGCGTAAATAAGTTAACCGCTAAGTATTTGAATCGTCTCTCAGATTTATTGTTCGTGCTTGCAAGATACGAGAATAAGACTTTGGGCGATCAGCTATGGGTTCCTGGAAAGAATCGCTAACTTCTAAGAATCGCTTCAGCCGCTTTTAATTCCTCCGGAAAAACAAATACTCTAGGTCCATCTTTAGTTTGGGTTAGATTTGCCCTGATTCCGTTTTCAATAAGTTTCTGTCGAATCATCTCGCCTTCAATGTGATTCTTTGGTTTGGCAGCCACTCGGAACATCCCATATTTATTGTCTTCTCCAATTGCTAGAGGTCTTTCTACAACTGATTTACCTCTAGAGAAGGCCCACTTCAAAAGAATCATTAGAAATCCCATTACGGCAAAACCGGCAAGGGATTTTAGAAAAAGTTCGTTATTTATTCCGCCTAGCATTAGCTACTTCGATTCACTGGGTTATAAACATTTCCGGGTTTTGGTTTGGCCCCTGGCTCCCGATGACAGATAACTTTGATTCCTCCTATTGAAATAGCGCTATCTAGCGGCTCACCACTAACTAAAATTATGGTTGCTAGTTCTCGCTCTTTGGTTCCTTTAGAAATCGTCACCAATGTTCCAACTCGATCTCTATTTTGTGATGTTGGATCAAATTTGCGAACGGATGAGTTGACTTCCCACCACTCACATCCAGTTTCAGCAGCTACCAATACTGCGCCACATGAAAACTCCTTACAAGCGGCGACATCCCGTTGCGGGAACTTCTTGGAGGAGAGTTGACCTACAACTTCTCGCCATTTAGGAACTTTGGCAAATACGCCATCTTTCTCGCGAAAGCCCTCGGGTGGCCAGGTCTCTCGTGGCGGTGGATTTGGAATTCGCTTCTTGGTTGCCGCTTCAGATGAGGGCGCAGCGAAAACGAAAAGCATCAGCGATAACGCGATCAGGCGGCGAATCATGGTTCCATCTTGCCGGAAATGGGTGAGAATCTCCCTGTGAGCCCGCGAAGGAAACCTGCGAAGAGTCGAAAAAATTCAGCAAGGCCTGAGCGCGATATCGCCACTTCACACGAGACGATCGAGGAGCACGAGGAGGGTATCTACCGAGTCCGGCGGATTACAGGTTCGAGCTCCACTAAACCGTACCGCTGTCCCGGTTGTGATCAATTAATTCGAACTGCTACTCCTCATACTGTGGCATGGATTGAAGGTGACGTTGAGTCACGTCGTCACTGGCATACCCCATGTTGGAATAAGAGAGATAAACGAAAACCAAATATTGAAAGAACGCGTAACGCGCCTAGATATTAAGTTACTTTTTTCTTATTCTGCGTTTGTGCAATAAGCGAACTAATTTCACGAGAATTCGATCCGCAAATTCACTTCTCTGGAACGTTGTAAATTCAAGAGGCAATCTAAATTTAGGTCGAATTACCGTTCGCGGGTATGTAAATTCAAGCAGTCCCTCAGCGCCGTGAATTCGGCCGTAACCACTATCTTTAACGCCTCCAAAAGGTAGCGATCCAACCGCTGCAAAAGAAAATGCTGAATTTATTGAGACCATGCCACATTCAAGTAAAGACGCTATCCGTTTCCCGTTCTTCTTCGACCAGACAGCAGCTCCAAGCCCATAACCTGTTGCGTTAGCGAGATCGACCGCCTCATCCATATTATTTACAGTGTTAATGATCAAAATTGGTCCGAAGGTCTCCTCAGTAACCGCAATTGAATCTTCTGGAACATCTTCGATTATCACCGGCTCTACGTAGCCATCCTTTATGGACTTGGTATCTCCGAGAAGGAATTTTCCACCGCGCTCCGCAGCATCATCTAGGTGGCGTTGAATGACTTTTAATTGTGAGGGCATCGTGGCTGGACCATATTTGGCATCTCCCGTAAAGCCAGGCTTTATCTCTCTTGCTTGCCGGACGATTTCTTCTTTGAAGTTAGCTGAGACGGCACGATGCACATAAACACGTTCAGCACCGATGCAGGATTGTCCTGCATTAGACATTGCATGCCAAAGCGTCATTTCGGCAGCCTTTTTTATATTGGCATCTTGATCAATTAGTACGGCATCTTTCCCACCGCATTCAAGAATTACGGGAGTCATATTTTCGGCGCACGAGGCTGCAACTTTCTTAGCAGTTCTTGTTGAGCCAGTAAAAGAAATCTTTCCAACTTTTGATTGCGTGAGGGCAACGCCGGTTTCTCCAGTTCCAGTTATAACTTGGAAAATTCCGCTAAAGGGAGCGATTCGGTTCCATAGCTCCTCGATAAATTTCGCAATAGCCGGCGTATATTCACTCGGTTTAAAAACTACGGTGTTGCCCGCAGCGAGCGCGTATGCAATCGAACCGATTGGGGTAAAGATTGGATAGTTCCATGGGCCAATTACGCCAACGACGCCGTAAGGAACTCGTTGGACTTGTGAGGCCATATTGAACATAAATAGACCCGATGGTCGATTCTGTTTACCGAGAACTCTTGATGCATTCTTGCTCGACCATCCGATATGTTCGATGGCGAGCGCTACTTCGAGTTTGGCATCGCTAAATGGTTTTCCAGTTTCATTATGAATCAAACTTGCGGCTAGATCTATCTCTTTCGTCAATATAGAAGCGAAATCTCGCAGCACCGAATGGCGTGCGCGAAAACCAAGTTGATACCAATTTTCAAAGGCGCGTTGCGCGAGTGCGACCACTCCTTCTACTTCTTCTTTACCTTGAATTGGAAATGTGCCCACAATCTCACCAGTTGCGGGATTGAGGGATTCGAAGGTTGCGTTGGTCGCCATTGGATAAGACTAAACTCTAAACCGTGTCTGAGTTGATTCGACCGAGCACTGTTCTGCCGGCTACTCGTACCCCAATATCGATCCAGACTGAAGATGGGCTGAAGTTAGTCGGAGAAGTCTCTACACCACTTTCCGGAGACCGGAGCCACGCAATTCTCTGTCTCCACCCACGCCCAACTCATGGCGGAATGATGGATAGCCATATCTATAAGAAGGCGGCGAACCGATTGCCTGCGATGGCGGAGATAACGGTGATCCGGTTCAACACAAGAGGAACCGAGAGCCCTCAAGGAAAGAGTGAAGGCGAGTTTGGAAATGGCATAACTGAAAAGTTAGATGTCACAGCCGCGATTAATTACGCTTTTGATGAACTTCAGGTTGAAAACCTTTGGATCGTTGGCTGGTCTTTTGGTACCGATTTAGCGCTCCAATACGCTACCGATAAACGAATTCGCGGATTGATTTTGTTATCGCCACCGCTATTGACCACAACTTCCGAGCATCTGAAATTTTGGAACCAAGATGGCCGACCGGTAATTGCGCTTGTTCCAGAATATGACGAATTTCTAAATCCAGCTGGGGCTATCGAACGATTTAAAGATTTAAGTAAGTTGAATTTGATTCCGGTAGAGGGCGCGAAACACCTCTGGGTAGGAGAGCCTTTTGTGCACCGGGTACTCAGCGAGATTGTGAGACGCGTCAACCCAACTAAATTGCCTTTACCTACCGAGTTATAAGGTTCGAACTAATCGAGGTAATAGACGAGTCATGTGAAAAGGTCTAAGGTGATTCTCAGATTTCATTGGGAGGGGTCGAATGGCAAGCCAGACACTTGTGAGTGCGCCCGATATTGCTGGGCGATCGCCCCGGGAGTTGGCTTGGCGAAGATTTCGCACACATAAAGCAGGTCTGGCAACTTTAATAATTGCAGCTAGCTTAATTCTTTTTACTTTGTTTGCTCCCGCACTTAAGGCGCTCTTTGGTTTAGATCCAACGATTCGTTACAGCGATTTACTTGACGCTCAAGGCGCTCCAAAAGGTGGTTTTAATGGAATCAGTCTCTCGCATCCGCTTGGTTTAGAACCCGGAATTGGGCATGACTTATTAAGTCGTTTACTTTTCGGTGCGCGAATTTCATTTGCAGTAGCTCTATTTGTCACTATCGCATCAATTGCAATTGGATTAATTGTTGGAATTGTTATGGGATATTTTAGAGGTCGCGTTGATAGCGCACTTGGCAGATTTATCGATTTTGTTCTCGCATTTCCTTCATTTTTCATGGTGGTTGCTCTCAGCGTTCCCGCAGTACAGAGGCTGGAAAATACTGGGATTGTGACCGGAAATGCTGCTCGTGTTGGATATCTGATTCTTATATTAATTATTTTCGGTTGGCCATATCTAGCGCGAGTAATTAGATCGCAAGTTTTATCGATAAGAGAACGTGATTACATCATGGCAGCACGGGCACTAGGAGCGTCACATTCACGGATAATTTTTAAAGAGATACTTCCAAATCTTTGGGGCGTAGTTATCGTATATCTTTCATTATCACTTCCTGGATATCTAACTGCAGAAGCTGTATTTTCATTCTTAGGTTTAGGGGTACAGCCTCCTGATGCAACCTGGGGACTTCTAATTGCGGATTCGATTAAATATGTAATCACCAATCCCACTTATTTCTTTATTCCATCCACATTACTGATAATCACAGTTCTCACCTTCAATCTACTTGGGGATGCTGTCCGGGATGCATTAGACCCAAAGAGTGAGATGAGCCAATAGCTTTACAACAATCGTGTTTGCGATCGTTGTATTAACGAGAAAGGAAAGAGAAAATGAGAGAAAAAAGAGAGGGTAGAGCACGCAGAGTAAGGCGTTCAGTCGCTGTGCTGGCGAGCGCTACCTTGATGGTGGGCGGTCTATCGGCCTGTTCATCTGGTAGTTCGGAAGGTGGGACTCTTACCTTTCTGACGTTAGCCGAATCGTTTACCCACGCAGATCCACAGCGCAATTACACTGGACAGGATTTAGCATGGTTTAGCTCGTTCATGCATAGAACTTTAACTTCGTACAAACATGCTCCTGGAGCAGAAGGATCAGAACTTGTTGCTGATCTTGCAACCGATCTTGGAACCGCTACCAATGAATTTAAGACCTGGCAATTTACGTTGCGTGATGGTGTTAAGTTCGAGGATGGTTCTGACATAACTTGCCAGGATATTAAATATGGAGTTTCACGCACCTTTGCGACCGATGTAATCACTGACGGACCGACCTATGCAATATCTATGTTGGATATTCCAAAAGATGCAGAGGGAAATTCGGTCTATAAAGGTCCTTATAAGACTGACGGTAACGATACTGCTGCCTTTGATAAGGCAATTACTTGCTCTGAAGATGGAAAGACAATTACATTCAATCTCTCGAGATCAGTAGCAGACTTCAATTACACACTTACCTATCTCTCTTTTGGCCCAGTGCCTCAAGCTAAAGACACTGGTGATCAATATGATCTATCGCCAGTTTCTAGCGGACCATACAAAATTGAGAAATACGAATTGAAAGACGAAATGGTTCTAGTCCGTAATGAAAATTGGAGTAAGGACTCAGATCCGATCCGAAATGCCTACCCAGATCGAATTGTCGTTCGATTTGGTTTAGCTGAGGAAGTTCGCGATCAAATAATCTTGAGTGATTCCGAACCAAATGCGATGTCACTAGATGGCATCCTTCCAACAAACTTAACAACGGTCTTCAATGAAGATGGTTCAGTTAAGCCTGAATGGGAAGGACGTGCGCATAATGTTTACGATCCTTACGTTACTTATACCGCCGTCAATGTTTCAAAAGTGAATTGTTTGCCGATAAGAAAAGCAATTTACTATGCGCGTGATTTCGGTTCGATTTTGCAGATTGCTGGCGGCCAAGCCTTTGGTGGCGATCCTGCAGATGGCGTAATTAAGCCGCTAATGGGACTTGATTACAAGAAAGTGACTGGACTGGAGGACTTCAAACTCGAAGGGAATCCGGAAAAGGCTAAGGCCCTAATGGAAGAGGCTAAGAAAACCTGTCCTGAGGTCTATGCGAAAGCAACTGGTAAGGGATTGGTCTTTGACACGGTCGATTCTGAAACGAATAAAAAAACAGCCACTGTCTGGATTGATTCGCTGAAGAAGAATGCGGGAATCAACTTGAAGTTCAACTTCATTGAAGCTGGTTCTTATTACGCAGTCGTTCTTGACCGAACCAAGCAGGGCGACCTGAGCAGAGCCGGTTGGGCTCCTGACTGGGCAAATGCATCAACAGTTGTCCCAGAACTCTTCTTGGAGGAGGGCGGTTTTCCAATGTCACAAGTTGGAAAAGATCCTGCTTATCCAGAGTTTGAGAAGCGCGCAAAAGCAAACTTGCTAGAAGCCGATCGGGCAAAGCAAGGTGCTGAGTGGGCAGCCCTCAACCAATATGTAATGGATAACATGTGGGTAATTCCAAGCCTCTTCACAAAAGCTCAAGATATGTGGGGTTCAAATCTTGATGGCGTCTTCTTCTGGGAGCCACAAGGTGCACCTTGCTTCGGTGAGATAAAACTGAAGAGTTAGTTGAAATAAGCCCCTGGGCCTAGATAGGCCCAGGGGCGCTTTACCAATTTAGGATTAGAAGGCAGGAATAATTAATCCATGTTAAGTTACATAGCAAAACGATTCGCAATCTCAATTTCGATTCTTTTTGCAGTTAGCGTGGCGGTATACCTAATCTTTGCCTTCCTGCCTTTTGATCCTGCGGCCTTAACTTGCGGCAAGAATTGCAATGATCCCGGCATAATTGAAGCTAATAGAGTGCGATTAGGTTATGACAAACCGGTTTGGGAACAGTATTGGATATTCCTTTCAGGACTTTTCGTAGGAAGAAGTTTTGGCGAGGGTGCTGCCTTAATCGAGTGCCCAGCCCCAAGTCTCGGTTACTCATTTCATGAACATTCATGTGTTACAAATTCAATTTTAGAAGCGCTACCTGTAACTATGTCACTCGCAATCGGTGCCTTAATCATGTGGTTACTCATAGGCGTTGGCCTAGGAGTACTCGCTGCGAGATTCCGAGGTAGATTCCCAGATATTGGAAGCACTATCTTTGTTTTAATTGGAACTTCATTACCAACTTTTCTAACTGGGTTACTCTTACTGGTTTTTGTAGTAGTGAAATGGAGAATACTTCCTTATCCATCAGGTAACTACACACCACTTACTGAAAATATTTTAGCTTGGCTAAATACGATGATTTTGCCTTGGATTACCTTGGCTTTTGCTTATGCTGCGCTTTACACCCGATTTGTTAGAAGTTCAGTTATTGAAACATCAAGTGAAGATTTTATTCGCACTGCAAGAGCAAAAGGACTTAGCGAGAAAGTTGTGCTGAGAAAACACACGCTTAGAGCTGCTCTAGCACCGCTTGCGACTATGGCAGGTTTAGATTTTGCAGGCCTCTTGGGCGGAGCCATTTTGACAGAGACAGTTTTCAACTTGCCTGGCCTCGGTAGATTGTCGCTAGGCGCGGTGCGTGATTACGATTTACCTATAATTGTTGCCACCACAATTTTGGCGGCGGCCATTGTTATTTTTATGAACTTTGTTGTTGACATTTTGTATGCATGGATTGACCCTCGAATTCGAGTGAATGCATGAGTCTCTTAGAAGTCTCAAATTTGCGTGTTGAATTTCCAACTTTAGATGGGATTGTGACTGCAGTAGACGGCATCTCATTTAAAGTTGAGAAAGGTGAAACCCTTGCCATAGTAGGAGAGAGCGGTTGCGGTAAGTCAGTTTCAAACCTAGCCCTGATGGGCTTGCTTGCAAAGCGGGGAAGTAAAATTTCCGGTAGCGCCAAATTTACTTTGGGACCTGATACAAATGAGTTAATCAATTTATCTGAAGAAAAAATTCAAAAAATTCGGGGAAATAGAATCTCGATGATATTTCAAGATCCAATGTCTTCGCTCCACCCATTTTTCACAATCGGAGATCAATTAATTGAAGCTCATCAAATTCACAATTCAGTAAATAAGGAAGAGAGCGCTAGAAAAGCTATTGAGCTACTCAAGAAAGTTGGAATTAGCGAGCCAGAATTACGAATGAAGTCTTTTCCCCATCAATTCTCTGGTGGGATGCGGCAACGCGTCATGATTGCTATGGCACTTATAAACCAACCAGAACTACTAATCGCAGATGAGCCAACGACAGCGCTCGATGTCACAGTCCAAGCTCAAATTCTTAAATTGCTTAAAGATCTGCAACAAGAAATGCAGATGGCGATTATCTTGATCTCACATGATTTGGGAGTAGTAGCGGGCGCCGCAGATCGGGTAAATGTTATGTATGCCGGCAAACTAGTCGAGACCGCAAAAGTTAATGACTTATTTGCCAAGCCTATGATGCCCTACACAAGCGGATTGCTAGCTTCGATTCCTAAGCCTGACAGTGAAGTTAACCGGCTAAGTGTTATTCCAGGTCAACCTCCATCTTTATTGAATGTTCCTAAAGGATGTGCCTTTCATCCAAGATGTAGCTTTTTGGATCGAGTAATTGGAGGCCCAAATCTCTGCAAGGAGAAGGAGCCAGAACTTATTGAAAAAGAATCTGGACATTTTGTTAGATGTCATCTAGAAAGTCATGTGGTTCTTAAAAAATGAATCTACTTGAAATTAAGAATTTAACCAAGGAATTCAACGCGCCAGGCTCTGGAATTTTTAGTCGAAAAAAGCGAATCGTCCATGCAGTAAGCGATGTTTCACTCACATTAGCTCAAGGAGAAACGCTGGGATTAGTAGGGGAATCTGGTTGTGGAAAATCAACTTTAGGAAGAACTTTGTTGAAATTATATGAACCAACTTCAGGCAAAATTATTTACTCCGGGCAAGATATAACAGATTTATCGCCGCGAGAAATGAAGCCATTACGAAAAGAGATGCAGATAATCTTTCAGGATCCGTACTCGTCATTGAATCCACGGCACACTGTCGGGGAGATTGTGGGAGCATCGCTTCGGATACATAGAAAGGGTGCGAAAACTTCTGAGAAATTAGAGATTCAACAACTCATGGAGAGGGTTGGGTTAAATCCTGAGCATATAAATCGATACCCTCATGAATTTTCCGGAGGCCAGCGACAACGTATCGGTATTGCTCGCGCCATTGCATTAAGACCAAAATTTATAGTTTGCGATGAACCAGTTTCAGCTCTGGATGTTTCAATTCAGGCCCAGGTAATAAATCTTCTCGATGACCTAAAGCGAGACTTTGGTTTGTCCTATATTTTTATCGCCCATAATCTTTCAGTCGTTCAACATATTTCAGATCGAGTTGCAGTCATGTACTTAGGTAAGGTTGTAGAAGTTGCTAAGACGAGTGATCTATATACTCGCTCTAAGCACCCTTATACGCGAGCGCTCTTATCAGCAATTCCAATCCCAGATCCGGAAAAGGAACGATCACGTGAGCAGATTTTGCTTAAAGGTGAGATTCCCTCAAGCACCAATCCGCCAAGTGGATGTGTCTTCAATACTAGGTGTTGGAAGGCTCAAGATAAATGTCGCACTCTGGAACCGAAGTTAGCCCAAATCGGCTCTAATGAAGTAGCTTGCCACTTTCCCGAAGAATAATTTTAAGAGTTATCAGTCTTTTTAAAGACTACTTCATCCATTATCAATAAGACCGCTGCCGCAATTGGCACAGCTAAGACACCGCCAACTAATCCAAGTAAAGAAGTGCCAAGAAGTGCAGCCACAATGGTTACGAGGCCTGGGATGGCAAGCGTGCGTCGCATGATCCGCGGAGTAATTAGGTAATTTTCAATCTGTACATATGCGGTGTAAAGAATTAGAGCAAGTAAAGCTTTTGTTGGAGATTCAGTAAGCGCAACTAATGTAACTATTGCACTCCCAATGAAATGTCCGACGAGGGGAATCAGAGCAACAAAGAGAATTAGAGTTCCAAGAGCTGCGGCATATGGCAATGAAAGGGCAATTCCAAGGAAGAAAACAAAGATTGAAGCGAAGAACGCAATCAGAATCTGGCTGCCAACAAACGAGCCGATTCGTGAGATTATGGCATCACCAATTCTTGAGACACGATCCCGGCGAGATGCTGGAGTTAGTCGATAGAACACTTTGGTAACAGATGGAAGTGAATATAGAAAATACAGAGTCAGGACTAGGACGGTTAAGGTAGCAAAAGCTCCGGAGAGCACAGTTTTTCCTACCCCTAATACTCCGCCAAATGCGCCGGTCAGAACTTTGCCATCTGCAAACCAAGTTTGAAATTTATCCTGTAGTGATTTTATTAGTCCATAATCTTGATCTAGTCTCAAAAGAGTTTGGTTATTTCGAAGCGAATCAATTAATTGGGGCGCACCAGCTACAAAATCATTAATTTGTTTGAAGACAGGGGGAATTACAACCAGAGCTGCAGTTATAACGACTAGCAAAACGCCTATGACAACTAGGCTGACCGAAACTCCACGTTTACGCGTCTTGGATTCGAGTAAAGAGACTGCTGGATTCAGGCCCATGGCTAAGAAGAGCGAGATAATTAACAAGATAAAAACTTGGCCCGCAGATTGAAGGGCCTGCAATATTGCAATGGCTACTAGGGCTCCGGTTGCGGCTAAGAATCCGAAATAGAAGGGGTGAGAGGTATTTATTGGCGTTCCAAATTTACCAAAATTAACTTCGGATTTCTTGATTTGGGGAGATTTATCACTTGATTTGCGAAAGACTCTTTTAAGTTGCGCCATGACATAAGTCTAGAGCCTGAAAGAATTACTCCTATGTCTAACGCGAGCGCCCAATTACGGATTACGGGTTTAGGTGATGAAATTGGAAAGATTTCACGGTTACCTTGGCATCTTCCATTGGAAGAGTGGCCCGAGGACCCTTCACTAGCTTCGCAGCGAGGAATTTCTAGACATGTTGTGCGCTTAGTTCGCGCTGATGAGATGCACGAAAGTGAAATCTATGCCGTAAAAGAGACGGTTCCTGAATTTGCGAAGCGAGAATATGACGCGCTTCGAGAACTGGGCCAGAGAGGTGCGCCCTCAGTAGCCCAAGTTGCAATTGTGGATGGTCGAAGAACATTGCCATATCGGGTCTTGTTAAGCGGAAGCGTTACCGCTCATGAAGTTTTCAATATGGCAAATGCCCTTGCTTACTTGTTGGTGAGACTTCATCTGCTGGGATTTTGGTGGGGAGATTGTTCTCTTTCGAACGCACTTTTTAGAAGAGATGCTGATGGCTTTGTTGCATATTTAGTCGATGCCGAGACGGGAGAGTTTCACAAAAAATTAAGTGATGGGCAGCGCGAACATGATTTAGATATT
>JBEANJ010000006.1:0-25643 GCA_041165565.1 Actinomycetota bacterium
GCCAGCGATGATGAAGATTCTGGACCTAAATATCTAAATACCCCAGAGACTCCCATATATAAGAAAAGTCAACTCCTTTACGGATTGGATTTAGCAAAGAAAGAAATTGCTAAATCTAGACAGGTAGTTATCGTTGAGGGGTATACCGATGTCATGGCGGCACATCTATCTGGAATAACGACTGCGGTTGCAACTTGTGGCACCGCATTTGGTGATGACCATATAAGAATCTTACGAAGACTTTTAATGGATGATGAAACCTTCAGGGGTGAAGTTATTTTTACATTTGACGGAGATGCTGCCGGCCAGAAAGCTGCAATGCGAGCTTTTGATGATGATCAGAAATTTGTCACTCAAACTTATGTAGCAGTTGAGCCAAATGGCCTTGATCCTTGCGAATTGCGACAACAAGGTGGAGATGTCGCAGTCCGCGACCTAATCGCTAGAAGAGTGCCACTTTTTGAATTTGCAATCAGAACAGAATTGAAGAAATTTGATTTAAATTTACCCGAAGGGCGAGTGAGCGCTTTAAATGCTACTGCACCGCTTATTGGAAAGATTCGGGATGCCTCACTTCGCCCAGAGTACGTTAGAAGTTTGGCGGGTTGGTTAGGCATGGATGTGGAAGTAGTAAGCCAAGCGGTTAAGAAGTCATCAACGAGAAAAGTATCAGCGCAAGAAGTTCAGCCAAATCAAAGTTGGCGTCCGGACCCAGCCGAACCCAAATTAGCTCTCGAGAGAGAGGTATTAAAGGTGAGACTGCAATTTCCAGCGCTTAACTACCAGTGGCGCGAAATTGAAAAAAATGCATTTTCCCATCCTGCTTATGATCGACTTCGCACGTTCATCGATAGTCAAAAAGATTTAGAAGCTATTGAAATAAGTGCTGTTGAAAGTGAAGATCTGCGCTCATTTGTTATGGAGCTCTCCGTTGAACCCGTTAGAACTACCGGAGAGATTTCGGATCGCTACATCTCAAGTATTACCGCTCGACTCAATGAAGTCGCGCTCTCTCGCTCTATCGCTGAAATCAAATCAAAGCTGCAACGGTTAAATCCAGTCGAAAACGAGAAGGAATATGGTGAGGTATTCGCTGAATTAGTTGATATGGAAAGTCGTCGAAGAGCCCTTCGAGAATTGGCATTCGGGGAAGGCTTGACCTAGAGTTTGCCCGCAATCCCCGATAGCTCAATCGGCAGAGCAGCCGGCTGTTAACCGGCAGGTTCTTGGTTCGAGTCCAAGTCGGGGAGCTTTTCACCTAGACTCCAGCCATGGCAATGGTTCGAATTCGAGTCGCACTTCCGGATCGCCCAGGATCTCTTGGAGCAGTTGCATCAGCAATTGGTTTTGCTGGCGGGGATATTCGCGGGTTGGTGGTTCTCTCCTCTGAAGGCGGAAGAGGTATTGACGATATAACGGTTGCATTTCCTGGCACTGATTCTTCTGATTTGGTTAATGTTTTGAATGCAATTGGTGGCGTTGAAGTTATTTCAGTTACGCCCGTTAATTAATCTGGCCCCATCGCTTGGCACTGCATCGAAAAATCTTGGTGATTTAAAACTAGCATTCGCAAAGGCGCGCTCTACAGAGCTAGCTATTTTTCCTATCTCGCCCTCATTTACCAAGGCAATCGCGCTGCCACCAAAACCGCCACCAATCATGCGAGCGCCAAGAGCGCCATTTTGCTGAGATATTTCAACGGCGCAATCTAATTCTGGACAAGATACTTCATAATTATCACGAAGCGAATTGTGTGAATCATTTAATAGATTGCCAAAAATCTTAAAATTATTCGCCTGAAGCAAAGAAACTGCCTCCCTTACGCGTTCGATTTCGGTCACTACATGCAAAGCTCTCAAATATAAGGTTGAATCTAATTCTGATTTTTTTGACTCAAGTGAGTCTTTTTGAAGATCTCGAAGGGAATCAACTCCAAAAATTTTAGAAACCGATTCACATTGCTCTCGCCGCTTGGCATATCCACCATCAACTAGGGCATGGTGAGCCTGGGTATCGATAATCAACAGGCGCATCCCATTCTCCTCGAAATTTACTGGAATAAGTTGTGACGAAAGATCTCGACAATCCAACAAAATCGCATGTCCCGATTTTCCGAGAAGAGAAATGGTTTGATCCATAATCCCGCATGGGACTCCCACAAAATCATTTTCAGCACGTTGCGACAGGCGTGCTAAATCAATTCTGTTTAATCCAAGATCTAACGCTTCGTTAAGAGCGAATGCGACGCTACATTCCAGCGCCGCAGAGGAAGAAAGTCCGGCTCCTTGTGGGACTTCGCTATCAACAAGAATCTCAACCCCTTGTGTGACTCCAAGGCTCCAGATAACTCCAAGTATGTATCTCGTCCAATCTGGTCCAGCTTTTGGAACTAGATCTAGGATCGACGTCTCATAAATTTCGGAATTGAATTGCTTAGATGAGATTAAGATTTTGGAATCATTGCGTACGCGAAGAGCGCATTTTGCGACTGAATCTATGGCGAATGGAAGTACAAGACCTTGGTTATAGTCAACATGCTCACCTATTAAATTGACTCTACCTGGCGCCGCAGAGACTAAGTCTGGCCCAGAATGAAATAGTTTAGAAAAAGATTCGGAGATACTCATCTATATTTTTGCGTCGCGCAGTAACTTTGCTGACTGTTCTGGAGATAAATCCATCATAAATGAACCAAATGCTGATTCGGAGCCAGCCAAATATTTTAATTTTCCAGGCGCTCGACGAACACTTGTGATCTGCCACTGAAGTTGAAGAAATTCGCGACCAACTCGAACTGGCGCTTGATGCCAAGCTGCAATGTAAGCCATTTTCATCTCAAAGACGGAATCCAATTTTGCAAGTACTTCTTTTGCAATTGGCGCAAAGGCTTCACAAGCAGTTTCATCTAATGCAACTAAATCTGGTACGGAACGTTTAGGTAAAACATGTATTTCGAATGGGTATCTCGCAGCAAATGGAACGAAGGCAATCCACTCTGAGTTTTCAGCGACAATTCGTACCTTATCCTTGATTTCTCTTGCCAATAAATCGCCTTGTAGAACTCGTCCAGTTTTCTCTTTATGAGATTTTGCGACCTGCAACATCCGCTCAGTTCTTGGAGGCAGATATGGATAGGCGTAAATCTGGCCATGTGGATGAGAGAGTGTGACGCCAACTTCTTCACCTCTATTTTCAAAAGGCGCTATATGTTCGATATAACTTTCTTGAGATAGTTCAGCTACTCGATCGCGCCAGGCTTCAAGCACAGTTCGTATTTGGCGTTCGGTTAGATCTTTAAAAGAAGATTCATAATCTGGGGTAAAACAAACAACTTCACATTTTCCCGCTGCGGGAAAAGTTGGCGTATCAAAATCAGGATTAATTGGAACCTTGATATCTCTCTCTGGATTGCGCAGTGATGGCGATCGATTATCGAATACCACAACCTCATAATCCGATTCAGGAATTTCAGTTAAATGGCCTGGGCGTGATGCAGCAAGTGGATTTAACTCTTTTGGCGGCAGGAATACCCGGTCTTGCCGATGGGCAGCAATTACCACCCATTCATTTGTTTGGACATCAAGGCGCAGTTCGCCGATATCAGGTTGCGTCTCAGGGTTACGTTGGTCAACGGCTTCACGTTTCTGGCCTTTTGTATCGTAATAACGGATGGTTCTACCGTCCATCAATTTTCGGTCAGTTCGAGTGACCCCGGCGCCCAGTTTCTTGGTCGACATGATGCCTATTACTCTACCTGTATGCGTGCGCACATATCCAACAATGGAGTGGATCTACTCATCGAAGTCGTAGCTGGCGCATTTGTAGTCAGACATTGGGGCAAAAGTATCTCTCTAGATTCAACCATCTTTCCAACGGATCAATCGATTCCAAATAGCGATTTTGATAAAACGCAGAATCCAGGATTTTTACGAGAACACTCAAGAGGTTTTCTCGGATATCCGACTATTTCAGGACATCGAAATGGAAGAGATTGGTCGACGCAATTCACAGTCAAAGATATAAAGAGCACAAAGAATTCAGCTGTAATTATTTTGGAAGATAAAAACGTTTTGTTGAATTTAAATGTCGAATTTAAGATTCTAGAGAGCGGGTTAATCGAAATTAATGCCGTAATTGAAAACCTCGGCGAGTCATATGTACTCAATGAATTCACTTATTGGTTGCCGCTACCAGATCGAGCTGAGGAGACCCTTGATTTTGTAGGCCGATGGTCAAATGAAAGAAATCCACAGCGGCGTCCAATCGGAATAGGTCGCTGGGTAAGGGATTCTAGGGAAGGCAAGACGGGACATAATGCAACCATCGGCGAAATTGCACTCACTAAAGAGACAACTTTTAGTTCTGGTGAAGTTTGGTCGATAGCACTTGGCTGGAGTGGAAATCATCAATATCTGGTTGAGCGAGATGCGCAAGGCTCTATTTCGATTGGCGCGGGGGAGTTATTAGCCCCAGGAGAAGTAATTCTGGCCAAAGGTGAAAGTTATAGAGCGCCAAGGGTTTTCGCAGGTTATTCGGAAGATGGAATAGATGGAGTAGCGCATAAATTCCATGAGATGTTAAGAGCTAGACCAAATCACCCAAAGAAGCTCCGACCGCTCACTTTAAATCTCTGGGAGGCGATTTATTTTCAGCACAGTGAATCTCGTGTAAAAGAATTGATTGATCGCGCTGCACAAATCGGGGTAGAGCGCATTGTTTTGGACGACGGCTGGTTTGGTTCGAGACGAGACGATAGATCAGGGCTTGGTGATTGGTTTATAAGTAAAGAAGTTTGGCCAAATGGTCTATCTCCTATATCCGAGTATGCGCTTTCAAAAGGAATTGAATTTGGACTTTGGTTTGAGGGCGAAATGTTCAATTCAGACTCTGATTTGTTCCGTATGCATCCAGATTGGGCGCTTGGTGAACAGTCTAGGGAGATTCCAACGTGGCGCCATCAACAAGTTCTTAATCTAGCTAACGCAGATGTATTCGCTTACGTTCTGGAAGCTGTAAGCAGCGTTATTTCAAGTTCAAAAGTTAGCTACATAAAATGGGACCATAATCGCGTATTGATTGATGCGGGTAGCGACGGGCGCCCGGCATATCGTGAGCAAGTCTTTGCTATTTATCGATTATTCGATGAACTCAAGAAAATGCATAAAGGTTTGGAAATCGAGTCTTGCGCATCTGGTGGTGGTCGAATAGATCTAGGAATCGTTGATCACGTCGATAGATTCTGGGTAAGTGATAATAATGACGCACTTGAGCGACAACGAATTCAGCGTTGGACCTCTCAATTCATACCTTTTGAATTACTCGGAACGCATATCGGACCAAGTCCAAGTCATCAAACTGGCAGATCTTTATCTCTCACATTTAGAGCGATAACTGCCTTGTTCGGCCACGCTGGTATCGAATGGGATATCTCCTCATGTTCGCCTGAGGAATTAAAGTTCTTAAAGCTGTGGGCGGACTATTACAAAGATAAACGTTCGTTAATTCATTCTGGCGAGATTGTCCGAGTCGATTATCCAGATAGCCATCATCATCTATACGGCGTGCGCACCGAAGGAGAATCTATTTTTGGGTATGTCCAACTTGAAACAATTTCGACCTCTCAACCACCAAGAATTCGAATACCCGGTCTTGCTGATCGAAATTATGAGATTCGAATCCCAACAATTTCGAAAGATATCGAAATGATGTTGATCAAACCTCCCACTTGGGTAAGTGAAGGTTGCAAAATATCTGGTTCAATTCTTAGCGAAATCGGTCTTGCGGCTCCAATCCTTAAGCCGGGCGAAGCATTACTTTTTGAGATTCACCCAATTTAGCGATCGTTCAACCGCAACCTGCCATTGTTTGTAACCATCAGTTGCGATTGAGGAATTGCGATCTGGTTTCCAGCGTCGCGCTTCTTGCCACTTCGCTTTTAATTGCGTTTTGTCTCGGAAATAACCAACCGCAAGTCCTGCGGCATAAGCTGCGCCGAGAGCTGTGGTCTCAATAACTTTTGGCCTAACAACATCAATTTGCATTACATTCGATTGAATCTGCATGCAAAGTTCATTTGCGGTTATACCGCCGTCGACGCGCATTTCCATCAGGTTAACGCCACTGTCTTGAGCCATTGCATCGAGAATTTCTTTCGTTTGAAATGAGATCGCCTCTAGAGTGGCTCTTGCAATATGTGATTTATTTGCAGCTCGAGTTAATCCGACAATAACTCCACGGGCATCGCTACGCCAATGCGGCGCAAATAGACCTGAGAATGCAGGTACGAAATAAACTCCGCCATTGTCTGGGACTGCTGATGCCAAAGTTTCAATTTCACTAGCATTATTTATAAGGCCAAGTTGATCTCGCAGCCATTGCACCGCAGATCCAGTAACTGCAACCGATCCCTCCAATGCGTATCTAGCCGGCTCACTTCCAAATTTGAAGCAGACAGTGGTTAAAAGGCCGTGCTCTGATCTCACAATTTCTTCACCAGTATTTAAAAGAGCGAAATTGCCAGTCCCATAAGTAGTTTTTGAATCACCTTTTTCGAAGCAGACTTGTCCAACCATCGCAGCTTGTTGATCTCCGAGGATTCCAGAAATCGCAATTGCAGCTCCAAACGGTCCTTCAGCTAGAGAGTGTGCGAAAACCTCAGATGATGAGCAAATCGTTGGAAGAATTTCTCTAGGAACGCCAAATAACCGTAAGAGCTCGCTATCCCAATCCAGTGTTTCGAGATCCATGAGTAAGGTGCGGCTGGCATTTGTGACATCGGTCTTATGAATTCCACCGCTCAAATTCCAGAGTAACCAACTATCAATAGTGCCAGCAAGCGCATAACCTGAATCGATTGCATTCTTTACTTCAGGAACATTATGAATTAGCCAATTCAATTTACTTCCGGAGAAATATGGAGCTATTGCAAGACCAGTTTTACTAATAATTAAAGCTTTTTCGCTTTCGCTAAAGCTATTTAGAAATTCTTGGGTTCTAGTATCTTGCCAGACAATTGCATTATGTAGCGGCTTGCCAGTTCGCTTGTCCCAAATCAATATGGTTTCTCTCTGATTTGTGATCCCAATTCCTGCTAGATCTTTGCCCGCGATTCCGGCTTTGCTCAAGGATCTTGATATTACTTCTTCAGTTCTTTCCCAGATTTCACCGGCATCATGTTCAACCCAACCAGGTTTAGGCAATATTTGAAGGTGCTCTAACTGATGCTCTCCAATAACAGTTCCATCGTGGTCAAAAATCATGAATCGAGTTGATGAGGTTCCTTGATCTAGCGCCCCGACAAAAGACATAGCGCGTATCCTACGCGTGTGGTTGAAACGTCAATATTGACTTCAGCGCTTAGCCCTGCATACCGACAGCGCGTTATTTCGGAATTATCTAAGGAAGAATTTGATTTACTTGTAATAGGTGGCGGGGTAAATGGAGCGGGTATTGCGCTCGATGCTGCATCCAGGGGACTCTCAGTTGCCTTAGTCGAAGCTAATGATTTTGCGTCAGGAACCTCATCGCGTTCATCAAAACTTATTCATGGCGGCCTTAGATATCTCGAACAATACGATTTCAAATTAGTACGAGAAGCTTTGCAAGAACGAGAATTGATGATCACAACCATCGCACCTCACCTGGTCAGACCGGTCTCATTTCTCTATCCATTACAAGAAAAATTAAAAGAGCGCACTTATGTCGGCGCAGGTATGGCGCTCTATGATGCGCTTCGCGGTTTCAAGCGAGCTTTACCATGGCACAAACACGTCTCCCAGAAAGAATTAAGCGAGATAGCACCATCTTTGAGGTTAGATTTGATTACAGGTGGGTATCGCTACTTTGATGCTCAAGTTGATGATGCACGTCATACCATGATGATTGCTCGAACAGCTGCGAAGTATGGTGCGCTAGTTGGAACTCGTATTAAGTGTGAATCACTTTTGAAAGAGGGAAAACGAATTGTCGGCGCCAAAGTCCGTGATTTAATCACAGATAAAGAAATCGTAGTCAAGGCTCGAGTAACGGTTATGGCAACTGGAGTTTGGACCGATGAAATGTATAAGAGTTTTGGTATTAAGCCCGGTTACAAAGTTAGAACTTCTAAAGGGGCGCACATTGTTGTGCCTGGCGACGCCATAAAATCTCAGAGCGGTGTAATCATAAAGACTGACAATTCAGTTCTCTTTATAATTCCGTGGGCCGGAAAGTGGATTGTAGGAACTACAGATACTGACTACAAAGACGAGTTAGCAGAACCAGTCGCAACGCGGGCCGATATTGATTACATAATTCACCAAGCTAATCGGGTTCTCGAGCCCAAACTCGATAAATCTCAAGTCATTGGCGCATTCGCCGGACTTAGACCGCTAATCTCTCAAGAAGATAACGCCGAAACAGCAGATCTTTCCCGAGAACATGTCGTTGATCATCCGGTACCTGGTTTTGTGACAATTGCAGGCGGAAAATACACAACCTATCGAGTGATGTCGGAAGATGCGGTTAATGAGGCGGTTTCTGATTTAAATCGAATAATTCCTGATTCATGCACAGATTCACTTTCCGTCATAGGAGCCGATGGCTACGCAGTTCTAAAAAATCAAGTAAAACGACTTGCTAATACATATCAAATTGATGTCAATACAGTTACTCATCTACTTGAACGCTACGGTTCGTTAATTGCAGAAGTTCTAGACTCATCTCCTCTAGAATATTTAGAGAAGCTATCGCCAGACTTACCGTATCTAAAGGCGGAAATTTGGTACGCGGTTACTCATGAGGGCGCTCTATCCATATCGGATGTCATGTATCGCAGAACTAGACTGAATTTTGAACTTAAAGATCAAGGAATTTCATTACTAGATGAAATTGCTGAGATAGTTGCGACAGCTCTCGGTTGGGATATGGATAAAAAGGAAGAATCTATGAAGCAATACCGAGATTTAGTGGCGCGCCAAGAGATGGCACGCTTTAATTGACAATCTGATTCTTGCAAGTATCTACAGGCGGTCTAACCGGTTTTGGGGTCTGAGTTGGAGATGGGGTTGGTTCTGGACCTTGTAGCAATTCAAAGGAAATTTGTTGTTCTGAGCGCGCATGTGTATTTGTTTGGTCTACGTAAATTACAGAACCGGTAGTGATTCCAGCGGGTAATTTTGATAAGTAAAGAGTCCATACACCGCTTGCATCGCGCACCGGAGATTGAGTGACTCTAGCGGCAGGATCATTTGCTAGTTTGAAGGCAACTGTTCCAGTAACTACCGGTTGATTATTTGGTCGCTTCACCTCAACAGTTATCGCAGTTCTCTTATCAGTTGAGGTGGCTCGAATGCTCGTAACTAAGAGCGAAGTTGGCTCATTTACCGGCAGATAGTCCCCGGTTTGCGGCACCCAATCACCTTTAGTTAATTGTAAGAATGCGAAAGTGTTTCCGCGGAATACATTTAAATCAATCCGCGCAGAAGCAACCCCGTACTTCTCACCGATTCCGCATGACGAGTACTGCCAAATCTGCCAGAGCGATGAACAATTTGCCGTGCTCCATGAATGAACAAAGCAGCCAAAAATCTTTCTGCCGGGTTCTGCAGTTGGATCAGCAGGGTCTACGCCATATTGGGCTTTCCAAAGTGGATATTCGCGAAGCTTCTCACTTCGCACCATCGCTTGCTCAAGAAATGTTGGATAGGAATAAAAAAATGGCTTGCGACCAGTTTTTTCATACATAGTTTCCATCCAGGTTTCCGCCCATAATGTAACTAGTTTCTTCGGAGCGTATTTTCGGCAAACTGAACCAGAGATTAAGACGCAGTTATTCTCGAGATCAAGTGCATATGGCAGATCGCGATCGGTATATCCACCAAGGCTCGACAATCGCCAGATTGCTTTCTGGGCTTGTGCTTGTGCATCTCGAATTACTGCTTGTTCATCAGTTGTATTAGGAAGAATTGTGTAATGGTAGTAACCGGTATAGATACCGGCTGCTTGAGCGGCATTTCTATCCATCAAAAGAAATTTAAGCGCTAGAGCATCTGCTTCATCTCGGGTATCTGAGGCTTTAATCATTACAAATCTAATTCCGGCGTTGTACATCTTGACGAAATCAATTGGCTTATCGCCAGGGTGTTGCCATCTACTAACGTCGGTACCATGAATTCGCCCGCCAGGTCCGGTCAGCGGAATCAGCGATTCTGGGGCAGTTATCTGGGGTCGTTCCTTTATTTTGATCGATTTTGATTTAGTGGCATATCGCTTCTTTCCAATTTCGACAATTGCTCGATAGGTCGCAGTTGTGTCGAAGGCCGTTACCTTGGATTGAATTCTCCAAGAACCACTTGCGGTGGTCTTAGTTCGTAATTTTGTATCGCGCCATCCGGACTTTAATTTCACATCAATACGAACAATCGCATTTTTTACTTTGGGTTTTACCAAACCATGAAAAGTTAGTTGTGACTCAGGAAAACCCGGAGTTTGCGCAAGGAAGAAGGTAGTACTCGGTTTCGCCGCCTGAATTGCTGGCACGGGAAGCGTAATCAATGAAATAGCGACTACAAACATCACGATGGGGCGAAAAATCACCGCGCCATTATGTCCAATTAATCCTAAAACTCGGTGAGACGCGCGGTTGCGACTACCCTTGTTCCGTGCTCGATTTCGCAATTAAATTGGTGGAAAGCCTGGGAATTTTCGGAGCCGGACTTTTCATTGCAATCGAATCTATTGTCATTCCACTTCCCTCTGAATTAGTTTTATTACTCTCAGGTTTCAATGTTTCAACCGGTGAATTTAGCTTTCTGCCGCTCTGGATCACAACGTCCATTGGCTCACTTATCGGTGCCTTAGTTCTTTACTCTCTTGGTTTCGGATTCAGCCGGAATCGACTCCAGAGAATTGTGTCTCGTTACGGAAAGTACTTGGGAGTTACGGAATCCGATTTGAACAAGACTTTCACCATTTTCGAAAGGTACGGGAGCGCCGTTATTTTTATTGGCCGTCTCTTCCCACTTATTCGTTCGCTCGTAAGTATTCCAGCGGGATTGGCAAGAATGAATTTGATTAAATTCTCACTTCTTACATTTGCAGGCAGCTCAATATTCAATGCGATTTGGATCTTTATTGGAATTCAACTCGGTGATAAATGGCGAGATGCAGAAGATTGGGCAAATGCGCTAAATCTCATTGTCAATATTGGACTAGTACTCGTGGTAACAGTCATTGTGGCTCGAGCGATACGCAATTGGAGAGCTTCTAAAGCTCAATAACTCGTATTTCGTTACCAGTTACCTCTTTTATTGCGCTCTCTAAAGCGCCTCGAATTCGATCATTACGAGTGGCTTTATAGTCATGGGCCCCACTCAACTTCTCTGCATCAATGAAATTTAGGGTCAGAACATTTTCATCGAGAGAGGCTAGTCGGGCATCAAAGTAAGCGATCCAAGCAACGCGATCTTTACGTTCCAGAAAATCTAGAACTTCATTCCATTTGGACTTTAATTGAGCTAAGTCCATTTTCACTCCAATTCTCGAGTGGGGCAGGTAGGGCTCGAACCTACGACGACCGGATTATGAGTCCGGGGCTCTAACCAACTGAGCTACTGCCCCTTCTTTAATCATACTGGAAGAGAAACCTCACAGGAAACTTAGCGTTTTGTTCCCGAGACAACTCAGCAAAGGTTGCTACCTTCGCCGAATGCGCACTCAAGTAAGAATTTTCGTGACATTTGTTCTTGCGCTAAGTTTCTTTAATTCTTACTCTGCTAATGCGGAAACAACTTATGTTTTTCCAGTTGCCGGTTGCAAAGTATCTTATTCAAAATATCATCATGATTATCCCGCTACAGATATCAAGACTAAATTTGGCTGCTCATTTGTTGCTCCCACAGCTGGTGTTGTACAGGACGTTAGTCGAAAAGATTTATGGAATGGAAAAACAAACCTGGGAGAGCACCGAGGTGGCTTGTCTGTTTCGATTATTGGTGACGATGGTGTGAGGTATTACGGGTCTCATCTTTCTAAAGTTGAAACTGGAATTGAACCGGGCGTGAGAGTTTCCCCAGGGCAGAAACTTGGCGAAGTTGGTAGAACTGGAAGTGCTCGTGGAATTCCTAAGCCGCACTTGCATTTTGGTATTTCGTATCCAACGCAACCAGGCGATTGGGAGATCCGACGTGGTGCTATCTGGCCATGGAAGTATCTTGATGCTTGGCGAACAGGTGAAAATTTATCGCCCGTTAAAGCAGTTAATCGAGCCGCAAAGAAAGCTAAAAAATAAGAAGAGCCCCGAGTTTCCTCGGGGCCCCCAATAAGGCAAGTGGATTAGTTAGGAACTACCGCGTCAGCCTGTGGACCTTTTGGTCCCTGGATAACTTCGAAAGTTACTGCCTGACCCTCTTCGAGGGACTTATAACCGGATCCCTGAATTGCTGAGTAGTGAACGAAGACATCTTGTCCGCCGCCATCTACTGCAATGAATCCGAATCCCTTTTCAGAGTTGAACCACTTTACTTTGCCTGTTGCCATTTACTTATTTCCTTCAGTCTTGATTGGGACAAACGAGATTTTCTAGCTTGCCAGTCTTCCCGTTCTTCAGACCGATCAAGCTAAAGCAAGTGGTTTTCGAAAAGCGTTGGACTGAGACCAAGCCTACCCTGATAAATCGCTGAAGAAAATTCGCCTATTTAACGCTCAATTCGGTGTGGACAAGAAATATAAATGAGGTAAGAATCGGCTCGGAAGCAGATGGGCTGGGGAAGGTCGCATCTGCAAGTAGATGCGGCTTGCTGACCCAGGAGCTGCTATGAAAACGCTACCCATTGTGGGATACGGACAAGCCCACGGATATTTGTATATTCACTCTGCGCCTCGCGTGATGGCAAAAAATATCGAGTGGAGTATGGATGAAGCGCTCGGTCAACCGTGCAGCCTGACATGGAGTCAACAGCCGCTAAATCCTGGTGGTTTGAGATGTGAACTCACTTGGAGCGGTCAAGTTGGTACGGGATCAAGATTGGCAAGTGCGCTACGAGGTTGGCATTACTTGATTTTTGAATTACATGAGGTTGCAACCCAGGGCGGCGAGGGAGTCATGTATATGCATACTCCTGATCTTGGACTATTTCACTCAGCGGTTGGACCTCATGGCGATCTCTTGATAAATGAGAATCAGATCAAGCGTGCATTACAAGAAAATTTATCTACATCAAGAATTGTTGAGGAGCTTGAGAATTTTGTGGGTAAACCATGGGATAACGCACTTGAGCCATTTCGTCTTGGTAGAGAAAATTCGTTATCAGCAACTGATAAACTCTCCGTATGAACCAAGATACAAGAGAAAAATCAATCACTCTAATAATCGCCTCAGCAATTGTCGCGCTGGCTCTTGGTCTCGGACTTAACCAAGTTGGAAGCGGTTTCGCATCACGTTCTAGCGAAGGAATCACTGTCACAGGTTCTGCGCGAGTTGAAGCGAAAGCTGACAAAGCAGTCTGGCCACTTAACGCAGAGTTTGTCGCATCAACCCAAAGCGTAGCGGTAGATAAAGTCGGGGTTGCTGTTGATGGATTAGTTAAGTATCTGGTGAATGGTGGCATACCAAATGAAGCAATCGAGTTTGGTTCAGTATCTGCTTACCCACAAGAAGAGTTTGTAAATGGAGCGAGCACGGGTCGAATAACTAGCTATCGCGCTTCTCGCTCAGTCACCGTTCGAAGCGAAAATGTTGAACTGGTGCGGAAATTGAGTACAAATTTGGGATCGTTACTAGAAACTGGAATTAATGTCTCGAACTACGGCCCGCAATTCTATGTATCTAAATTGAGCGAACTACGTCCCGAACTTCTTAAGCAAGCGATGGAAGATGCCAAGGTACGAGCTGAGGCGATTGTTTCAGCCACAGGGGGATCGGTTGGAAATGTAATGAGCGTTCGGTCCGGACCATTCCAAGTTACCTCGCCAGATTCTGTTGATACTTCATCTGGGGGTTATTACGACACTCAAACCATAGATAAAACGATTACTTCTACGGTCACTGTTATGTTTAAAGTAAATTAGTTTCGATTCACAAACCAGATTTGTAAACTACTTGTACGAACTGTAATTACATCACTTGGTTTTCGCAGAGCAGGATTTAACTCATCCATATTTATTGCTGAATCAAAGATAGAGCGATAAGTATGGCCCCAAAAAGCATTTGGTAGCACGAATTCGATATCTTGCTGAGAGCTATTCAGAACAACATATAGGCCCTGGCGTTTCGTTGCATCCATCAAGAAAGCCAAATAACGTTTTGAATCATCTTGCCACTCAGTTAACTTCATCTCTAAACCATCGCTGTGAAACCAAGCAATATCTTTCCTGCGGTTCTCGAGATTTACAGCGCCAGTAAAGAAACTTGAGAGCAGTTCAGATAGATAACGCTCTCGAATCTCTAGAAGTGATGAAATTGATTCGCTAAGAGGCGAAAAATCTTTACTCCAATTAAGCGCCCAACCACCATCAAAATTTGCCTCTGAGTCCCAAGGCTCTTGAGGATTGAGTGAGTATGCATTATTTGATCCAGCTTGGCTCCGTACACTTTCATCGCCCATCGTCAACATCGGAATACCAGCAGAAATTAATAAAGTAGCAAGTAACGAGCGTTGCAGTCGAGCTCTTAATTCAAGGATTGAAGAGTCATCTGTGGGACCTTCAACGCCACAGTTCCACGAGCGATTATGGTCGCTGCCATCTCGATTTTCTTCAAGGTTAGGTTCATTATGCTTTTGTTGGTAAGAGACCAAATCTGCGAGCGTGAAACCATCGTGAGCAGTTAGAAAGTTAATTGAACTTGTTGGTCCGCGACCACTAAATATGTCATCTGAACCTGCGATTCGCGAGGCTAGTCGCGCAACTCCAGAACCAAAACCGCTTGCGGAATCAGCCAACCAGAATTGCCTCACAGAATCACGATAAGCATCGTTCCATTCACGCCAAGGATTTGGAAAATGTCCTAACGCGTAGCCTTTGGTATCCCATGGTTCTGCAATTAATTTCAATTTTGACAAGACTGAATCGCTATTTATTGCGGTAATTAACTCGCTATTTGTATCAATCTGGTTTTCACTTCTGCTAATTGCGGTAGTTAAATCGAATCTAAAGCCGTCAACACCAATTACATCGCTCCACCAGCGAAGTGAATCAATTACGAGCTTCACAGTATTTGGATTTCTTGTATCGAGAGTGTTTCCACATCCGGTTACATCTTCATACTCCATTGGTGAAATATGGCGATAATAGGATGCATCATCTAGGCCGCGTAAGGAAAGAGTCGGACCTGAAATACCGGCTTCTGCAGTATGGTTATAAACGACATCGATGACAATCTCTAATCCCGCCTCATGCAGTGCATCGATACTCTCTTGTAACTCTTCAATCGGATTATCGGTTGCAGCATATTTTTGATGCGGAGCAGAAAAAGCGATTGGGTTATAGCCCCAATGATTTTCTCTACCGCGCGCCATAAGAATTGGTTCAGTGAGAAAAGCCTGGATAGGCAATAGCTCAATCGTTGTAATTCTTAGCTTCTTTAGATATGCGATAACGCTGGGGTGTGATAGCGCCTTGTAAGTGCCTCGATCCTTCTCAGGAATATCGGGGTTTTGCGCGGTAAGTCCGCGCAGATGTGCTTCATAAATGACAGTTTCTTGCCATGGAATTTCTGGTCGCACGATTGATCTTGGTTTAGCAGCCGTAACCACGGAAAGGGGAACAAACGGAGCAGAATCTCTCAAATCTTGAATCCAAATATCTCCGTTACCAATCTGATCGATCGCTTGATGCGCATATATTTCCGGGGAGATATGTAGGTTTCCAACTAATAAGTGAGCATATGGATCGATCAACAATTTATTTGGATTAAACCGAAAACCAATTTCTGGCTGCCAGGGACCATGAACTCGGTAGCCGTAGCGTTGCCCAACCTTCACTCCGTTGATAAATCCATGCCAAATTGGACCATCGCTACCATCTAAAGGGAGCCGGATCTCCTTATGGCTACCTTCTTCAAAGAGAGCCAATTCGACCAACTCTGCCGAAGGCGCCCAAAGAGCGAACTCAGTTCCCTCGCTCGTTACACGGGCACCAAGTTGTGGTGGATTCGGTTGTGGTGGATTGGTAGGAATCACTTTGCTATCCAACCATCCAATACCTTCCCTGTAGGTCACATATGACGAAGTTCGATTGGAGAGCTCGATTACCCTTGAGTAGCATGGCGATATGAAAATCGCAATTTGCGTTAAGCAAGTACCGGATTCCTGGGCTGAGAAGAAGATGGTTTCTGGTCGACTCGATCGCGAAAGTGTAGATGCGGTTTTAAATGACCTCGATGAATACGCCATCGAAGAAGCGCTTCGCATCATTGAACCATTAAATGAAGGTAAGGAAACACCCGAACACAGCATCACCCTAATTTCTATGGGCCCAGAACGCGCCACAGAAGCAATACGTAAGGGACTCTCAATGGGAGCAGATTCTGGAATTCTAGTAACGGATGTGGCGCTTCAAGGTTCGGATGCGGTTTCAACAGCAAAAGTTCTTTCAACAACTATTAAATCTGGTGGGTTTGATTTGGTTTTCTGTGGAACCGAATCTACTGACGCAAGAATGAGTGTTGTTCCGGCGATGCTTGCTGAGATTTTAGGTTGGGCACAATTAACTTTCGCGGGATCGGTAAAAGTGGACCTTGGAGCAAGCCAAGTTGAAATTGCTCGCATGACAGATAGCGGCGTCGAGAATATGTCTGCGAATTTCCCATGTGTAGTAAGTGTCATTGAAAAGATAAATGAGCCAAGATACCCATCGTTTAAAGGAATCATGGCAGCTAAGAAGAAACCAATTGAAAACAAGACGCTAAATGACTTGGGTATTTCTGCCTCTGAATTAAGCGCTTGGAGCGAGGTAGTCGATGCCCAACCAAGACCACCTCGTGAAAAGGGCGTCAAGCTTGAAGATTCCGGTGAAGGCGGCTCAAGACTTGCTGACTATCTATTAGAGAAGCGATTGGTCTGAAATGTCGAAGAATCTTGTTTTGATAGATCACGACGGAGCAAAAGTCGCAAAGTCAGCCGCAGAATTAGCAACGTTTGCCAAACGCGCTGGAAATGCAATTGGAATACTGTTTGCAAATTCGGGGGCTGGAGATTCGCTTGCTTCCCAATTAAACGCCACGGAATTTGAAAGAGTATTGGTCGTAGAAAACGATGAGATTAGTCGCCACGGTATTGCTGCAGCGACATCAGCTCTCGCACAAATCATTGAAAAAGAAGGGGCTGATTCTTTACTAATTGCCTCATCGGCTCGCGGTAAAGAGATTGCGGGAAGATTAGCGATTCGACTCAAATCTGGAATCATCACCGATGCGGTTGATGTTTCCGCTGATCTCAACACGACCCAATCAGTCTTCGGGGGTTCCTTTACCGTCAAGGCGAAACTAAATACTCCGTTATCAATCATCACTGTAAGGCCAAGCTCAATAGAACCGGTCACTTCATCTGCAAATCCTGCCGTAGAAAAAGTTTCGGTGACGATTGATGCAAAAGATAAATTAGTTGAGATCTCCACTTCGCAACCACCTGTTAAAGGTGGACGTCCGGATCTTACGGAGGCAAAGATTGTGGTCTCAGGAGGCCGCGGCACAAATGGCAATTTTGCTGAAGTAGAGGCATTTGCTGATTTAGTTGGCGGTGCAGTTGGCGCATCTAGAGCAGCTACCGATGCGGGTTGGTATCCACACACTCATCAAGTTGGCCAAACCGGAAAAACGGTTTCGCCACAGTTATATGTTGCCTGTGGAATCTCTGGTGCAATTCAACATCGAGCAGGAATGCAAACCTCAAAAACAATCGTCGCAATCAACAAAGACCCTGAAGCACCAATCTTCGATTTAGCAGATTTTGGCGTAGTTGGAGATCTTTTCGCTGTGCTCCCACAGGCTCGCGAAGCCATCAAGGCCAAGCGCTCCTAAGCGCATCCTCACCGAGGTTTTAGAATCAGCCTATGCCTCGAGTTTATTTCGATAACGCTGCCACCTCTCCAATAAATGAAGTGGCGTTACAAGCGCTACTCGAACAGGCGCGCGCAACTGGAAATCCTTCTAGTTTGCATAGCTATGGAAGAGAGGCGCGACGAAACGTCGAAGAGGCAAGAGAGCGCATAGCAGCCTTAGTTGAATGCGAACCAAGCGAAGTTATATTTACGGGGAGCGGAACTGAAGCCAACAATCTTGCAATCAAGGGTATTTATTGGCACCGATTATCCGAGAATAAGAAGCGAAAAGTAATTATTACTTCAACATTCGAACATCACGCAATTTTGGATCCAATCCGCTGGCTGGCCGAAAGTGAAGGCGCAGAAATTATCGAAGTCCCTGTAGATAGTTCGGGTTATCTCAAATTGGATTACTTGGAAACAGCTCTTGAGAATCGTGGAACTGAAGTTTCGCTGATTAGCGTCATGCACTCTAATAATGAAGTAGGAACTATCCAGCCAATTGCAGAAATTGTTCGACTCGCAAAGAAGTACGACATTCCAGTTCATTCTGATGCAATCCAGAGCTTTGGCAAGATACCTCTTTCTTACGCAGAATTAGGCTTATTTGCTCTGACTATAAGTGCGCATAAATTAGGAGGCCCGATTGGGGTTGGCGCTCTAATACTTAAAAAAGGTTTTGATATTACGCCACTACTCCACGGCGGTGGCCAGGAAAGAGATATTCGTAGCGGAACAATCAATGCGCCCGCAATTGTTGCATTCTCCCTCGCCGCACAAGCAGCGCATCGAAATCGAGAGAAAAATTCGATTTACGTATCGGCACTTCGCGAATCGCTTCTAGATACTATAAAGAATGACATTCCCGACGCAGTCCTTAATGGCGGTCCAGGGGAACGTTTACCTGGGATATTAAATGTGAGATTCCCAAATACCGAAAGTGATTCGCTACTTCTACTTTTTGACTCAGAAGGAATCGCTTGTTCCACCGGATCTGCATGTACAGCTGGTGTACAACAAGCAAGTCACGTTTTGATGGCGATGGGATTAAGTGAAGCTGAAGCACGTTCCTCTTTGAGATTCTCACTCTCACCTGAGAATTCCAAAGGAGATATTGATTATTTCCATACCTGTCTCAAGCGAGTAATTGAGAGAGCGAGAGCGGCTTACCGGAGCAGCGCATGAAATTAATTGCCGCGATGAGCGGCGGAGTCGACTCCGCGGTCGCGGCGGCTCGCGCTGTTGAATCAGGGAATGAGGTTATTGGCGTTCATCTTGCGCTCTCTAAGAATCCTAAGAAATATCGATCTGGCGCAAGAGGTTGCTGCACTATTGAAGATTCACATGATGCAAGACGCGCAGCAGATCGAATAGGTATACCGTTTTATATTTGGGATATGTCAGAAGAATTTCATGAAAATGTAGTTGAAAATTTCTTGTCTGAATACTCGGCCGGCCGAACTCCAAATCCTTGCTTAAGATGCAATGAAAAGATCAAATTTGCCGCAGTTTTAGAGCGCGCTAAAGCTATGGGTTTTGATGGAGTCGTTACTGGACACTACGCTCAAATTAAAAAAGAAAATGGAAATACGACTTTACATCGTGCAATTGATGATGCAAAAGATCAATCTTACGTACTGGCAGTTTTGAATTATGATCAATTGCAGGGCGCGATATTCCCACTGGGAGATACCCGCAAAGAAGATGTGAGAAAAGAGGCCACGCGAAGAGGCTTAACGGTTGCTCAAAAACCAGATAGCCACGATATTTGCTTTGTTCCTTCTGGTGATAACGCCGGATGGCTTCGCGAACGATTAGGAAGTGAAGTAGGACCAATTGTTGATGCATCTGGAAAGAAATTAGGCGAACATCATGGCGCTTACACCTACACCATCGGACAAAGACGCGGGCTTGGAATCAGCGAACCGACTCCCACCGGTTCACCTAGGTATGTATTAAAGATTGAGCCAAAATCAAACACCGTTGTCGTTGGAGAACACGAGGAGCTTGCGGTAAGCGAAATCTCAGGAGAGAAGTTGATTTGGTGCGGTCCGAAAAATAATTCAAGCGGTCCCTTTAGAGGTTTAGCGCAGGTTAGAGCACATGGAAGCGCATATCCATGTTCATATTCCACCCTCGGTGAAAATTTAGAAGTAAAACTTGATTCGCCAATTTTTGGTCTAGCTACTGGGCAGGCAGTAGTTATTTATGAGGGTGATCGAGTCGTTTGCTCTGCAACTATTTCGAGGACTGCATGAGTCAAAGCGCCGACGTTCGCCGCAAAATGAGCGAGCTTTCCGAGCAAATTAGAGATCACCAATATCGATATTACGTTCTAGATAAACCCGTAATCTCAGATGCTGAGTTTGATGCAATCTGGAGAGAACTTATTGCTCTTGAAAGTGCTCACCCGGAACTTATAGACCCAAATTCACCAACGCTTGAGGTCGGAGGAGGTTTTGCTTCACATTTTGAGCCATTCAATCATCACCAGAAAATGATGAGTTTAGACAACGTTTTTAACGACGAAGAATTGAAATCTTGGTTTGATCGGGTTGAGAAAGAATCAGCTGGTACTGAGAAATCCTGGTTATGCGAACTAAAAATTGATGGACTCGCAATAAATCTGATTTACGAAAGCGGAAGACTAGTTCGAGCTTTGACGAGAGGAAATGGCGAAACTGGCGAAGATGTTACGGTCAATGTCCGAACCATCTCTGCCATCCCACAAATTTTAAAGGGATCCAAAATTCCGGAATTAGTAGAAATTAGAGGGGAGATATTTTTTCCAGTTGCTGCGTTCAATGAGCTAAATGAGGCTCTGGAAGAGTCAGGGAAAGCACCTTTTGCTAATCCAAGAAATGCTGCAGCCGGTTCGCTACGCCAGAAAGATCCAAGGGTTACGGCGGCTAGACCACTTTCTTGCATTGTTCATGGCATTGGCTCCGTTAAAGGTGCAACTTTCAATTCCCAAAGCCAAGCTTATGAATTAATGGCTAGCTGGGGAGCGCCAATTTCTAAGAGCTATCAGGTTCTTGAAAGTTCAAGTGAAGTGAAGAAATACATCTCTGAATACTTGAGACGACGCCATGAATTAGAACATGAAATTGATGGAGTAGTTATTAAGGTCAACGAAAGATCTATTCAAGAAATGATTGGAACAACCTCCCGAGCACCAAAATGGGCCATTGCCTACAAATATCCCCCAGAAGAAGTGACCACAAAATTAATTGATATCAGAGTGAGCGTCGGACGAACTGGGCGAGTAACTCCTTTTGGATTTATGGAGCCGGTGAAGGTAGCTGGATCTACTGTTACAAATGCGACGTTACATAACATCGAAGAAGTTGAAAGAAAGGGAGTTCTAATTGGAGATACGGTCATTCTCCGCAAAGCAGGCGATGTTATTCCGGAAATTCTGGGACCGGTTGTAGAACGTAGAACTGGTAGCGAAAGCAAATTTGTGATGCCAACCAAATGCCCAGACTGCGGATCCAAACTCAAAGCAATCAGCGAGGGTGATGTAGATATTAGATGCCCTAATTCACAAAGTTGTCCAGCACAACTTAGAGAGCGAATCTATTACATCGGTTCACGTGCTGCACTTGATATCGACGTACTTGGTTATGAAGCCGCTCAAGCTTTGCTTGATGCAAAATTGATTATTGACGAGGGAGATCTCTTCGATCTATCTCCAAAGAAACTACTTAAATCTGAATTCTTCAGAAAAAAAGATGGCACGGCGGCAGCAAATGCCGAGAAATTGATTCGCGCGCTTGAAGAAGCCAAAAGTCGTCCGCTTTGGCGCGTTCTGGTCGCACTCTCAATTAGACATGTTGGCCCAACTGCAGCTCAAGCGCTTGCCAGAGAATTTAAATCATTAGAAGCAATTTCTAATGCATCTGAATCTGAACTTGCGGGTATAGATGGAGTCGGCGAAGTAATCGCAAAGAGCATTACTGAATGGTTCAGCATTAAATGGCATAGTGTGATTGTTGATAAGTGGCGAAAGGCAGGGGTCACGACTGTAGATATTGCCAAGAAAATGCGACCACAAACTCTCGCAGGCCTCACAATCGTCGTAACCGGCTCTCTAGATAATTTTTCTCGTGATGGAGTATCGGAAACTATTTTGGAACATGGTGGTAAGGCCGCCTCGTCTGTGTCCAGCAAGACTGATTTCGTCGTAATTGGAGACTCACCGGGTTCGAAGGCGAAAAAGGCTGAAGAGTTGGGTGTGAGAATCATCAACGAAACGCAATTCTTAGCCCTACTTGAGAATGGGAAAGATAGGATATGACCATGTTCGAATTCTTTAGCGAAGCGGGTCGCGAACTTCCAGCTTCACCAGCATTTTTTGGGATTTTGACTTTTGCAGTATTGATGTTCCTCCTGTATCTAGTTATGCGCCTTGATAAAGACTAAAAACTGCGCAATATTCGGAGGCACTTTCGACCCAATTCACTTGGGCCATCTCCACGTTATCGATAATTTATCGAAGTCAAAGAGATTTGATTCGATAGTTATTGTCCCGGCGGGCAACCCCGCAAATCGCAAAGCAATAGCAAGCCCCCAGGATCGACTAGAGATGGTGAAAATAGCAATTGGAAATAGGAATGTCGAAATAAGCGACTGCGAAATAAATCGTCTCGGTACTTCATTTGCTATAGATACCGCAATCGAAATACAAAAACAGCATCTAGATTCCAATCTCCATTGGGTAATTGGAAGTGATGCATTCGCTCAGATATCTAATTGGCATAAAATTGAAGATCTCGCAAATCTAGTTGAATTTCTTGTCGTTGAGCGTCCTGGATCAATTATGACAAAGTCTAAATTCAAAGCTAATTCGATAAATATTGATGCGCTTCCCATCTCGGCGACCAAAATTAGAAATTCAATGAATAACCCCTTGGTCGTTGCAGAGTTACTTCCAGCAGATGTCTACACATACATTAAAGCCAAAGGACTGTATGGCGCCGCGTAAAGAGACTCTTCTACTACTTGAATCAGCATCAGAAGCGGCTCTTGATAAGTTAGCGAAGAATCTGGTCGCAGTTGATTTAACAGAACAGATGGTCTTGAGCGAAGTTTTCTTAATCGTTAGTGGTCAAAATGAGAGGCAGATAGAAGCAATCGCAGATAACATAGAGATGAAGCTCGCAACGCAAAATGAGCGTCCGGTTCGCAAGGAGAAGTCTTCCCATTGGATTCTGCTGGATTATGAAGACTTAGTCGTACATATTCAAACTGAGGAGATTCGGAATTATTACATGCTGGAAAGACTCTGGAATGATTGTCCAAGAATTGAGATTTCGACCAATGAACATTTTGAAGGAGAGAATAAATGATCCAGAGAATTGTCCTTTGGCGACATGGTCAAACTGATTGGAATTTGGAAAATAGATTTCAAGGCCACTCCGATATTCCTCTGAATGAAACCGGTATTGCTCAAGCGCGAAGGGCTGCGCCGCTTCTGATGGGATTAAGACCATCGAAAATAGTTTCTAGTGATCTGATAAGAGCGAGACAAACAGCCGAGGCGCTCTCTGAGATCTCTAAATTGCAAGTTCTAATTGATGTCGGTTTGCGTGAGACCAATGGTGGCAAGTGGGAGGGTCGAACTGGCGCCGAGAATCGCGCTGTTGATTTCGAAAGATTTGTGACTTGGCTTGATGGAAATGATGAGCCCGCAGGTGAGATTGGTGAGCGAAGAAGTGAGATTGCAGAAAGAGCGGTAGCTGCGATTGAAAGAGCAATCGAACCGAATTTAGAGACACTGGTTGTTGTGACTCATGGCGGCACGGCTCGAATAATTATTGGAAAAATGTTGGGATTGCCAATGAATCAGTGGGCAACCATTGGTGGACTTTCTAATGCAGCTTGGTCAATTCTTGAGAGTGGACATCATCGACCAGGATGGATATTGGTAGAACACAACGCTGGCTCCTTGCCAGAACCTATCTTTGGTGAGGAAAGTGGTGCTTGAGGTAAGGTGAGAAGACGGGGCTATGGCGCAGCTGGTAGCGCACCTGCATGGCATGCAGGGGGTCAGGGGTTCAAGTCCCCTTAGCTCCACTCAACTTTAAGAAATTAAAAATCAAATTATTGAAAATCGTCCCAGAAGGTGGTTGAGAGTGACTGATAGAAATGGATTACCGCTACAGAGAATTCCAAAAAACTGGAGCGCCGCCGACCTACCAGATCAAACCGGAAAACGATTTCTCATTACGGGCGCCACGAGCGGAATCGGTAAAGAAGCTGCCAGAGAATTGGCTCGAGCGGGCGGAAATGTGATTATTGCGGCCAGGTCTAGATCCAAGGCTGAAAAAGTTAAAACAGAATTCTCGTCACAACGCATTGAAATTCTTGAACTCGACTTAACAGATTTAGAAAACGTACGTCGCGCAGCCAATAACTTAAAGGGCGACATAGATGTATTGATTTTGAACGCGGGAATTATGGCTATCCCAAAGCTCACGACCAAGGATGGCTTTGAAATGCAGATGGGAACTAACCATCTTGGACATTTCGCATTTGCTGGTCTGATACGGGATCGCGTGCGTTCTCGAATTGTTTCGGTATCGAGCCAGGCACATAGGACCGGAAATTTTGGAGCTGGAGATAAGGAGGCTATACGAGATATCTGCCTTGGGAAGAATAAATATTCTGCTTGGGGTGCTTACGGAAATAGCAAATTGGCCAATTTACTTTTTACATTCGAACTTGAACGAAAGGCTCGAGCCAACCACTGGAGTTTCAACGCATTTGCAGCTCACCCAGGTTATTCAAATACAAATTTGCAATCTGTTGGCCCACAATTCAGAGAGCGAATTTGGGAAGAGCGGGCAACTTCATTCATGAACTCAATGATTGCGCAGTCAGCTTCTCGAGGCGCCCTTCCGACCTTGTGTGCCGCTACATTTCCAGACTTATATGGAGCAAGTTATATCGGTCCTGATGGATTTATGGAGATGCGCGGATTTCCAAAAGCAGTCAGAGCCAGATCTATTGCATATGATCAAGAACTTTCATCGAATTTATGGCAAGTGAGTGAGGAGTTAACCGGAGTCGTATGGCGGTAACCTTGTCACATGCATGAGGCCTATGACATCCACGGCGTCCAAGAGAAGTGGCTACCAGTTTGGGATGAATTAGCTCCGTTTAGATCTGGAAGAAAAGATGACGCTCGTCCCAAGAAATATGTCTTGGATATGTTTCCCTATCCTTCAGGCGATCTTCACATGGGCCATGCAGAGGCGTATGCACTCGGCGATGTAATCGCGCGATATTGGGTACAACGGGGTTTCAACGTTATGCATCCAATAGGTTGGGACGCATTCGGCCTTCCCGCAGAAAACGCCGCTATAAAGCGGAATGAGGATCCAAGTGTTTGGACTTATGAAAATATAAATACGCAACGAGCTTCGATGCGTAGATATGCCTGCTCTTTTGATTGGGATCGAGTTCTGTATACGTGCGACCCCGAGTACTACAAATGGAACCAATGGATTTTCTTGAAACTATATGAAAAAGGATTGGCATACCGTAAAGATTCCGCGGTCAATTGGTGTCCTGATTGCCAAACTGTACTTGCTAATGAACAAGTTATTGCTGGACTTTGT
>JBEANJ010000007.1:0-22954 GCA_041165565.1 Actinomycetota bacterium
TATTTATGGTTTTATGGTTATTTGAAAAAAACCATAAAAGGTTTTATCGATAATACGAATAGCCCCCAAATATCGATTTATCAGTTTTGTCACGCTTACAAGACCGTCAAATTGTTCATTTATCGATATTTGCAAACCCCAGAGGATTCGCTTCTTAAAAGTCGACAATTTGAACTGTGGATCTATGATTGGATTAAACCAATAAATCAATAAAACGTCATACGGTTAAGTGGCTTCCACGAGAATTCGGCTACCACGCGTAAACTTCGCAGATGGATATTAGAGCCATCCGGGGCGCCACCCAGATTGATAAGGACGAGCCCGCTCTTATGAAAGAAGCGGTTGTTGAGCTGATGGCTGAGATTTTGCGAGCTAACTCTCTTGAAAGCCAAGATTTGATCTCTGTAATTTTTACGGCAACCCAAGATCTCGTCTCGGATTTTCCCGCTGCCTCCGCTAGAGCGATGGGCTTGGGGGATGTGCCCCTTTTGTGTGCGGTGGAAATTCCAGTTCCAGGAAGCATGCCTCGAGTCATCAGGACCCTTATTCACTGCAAAACCTCCAGAGCCCAAAAACAGATTGTTCATGTTTATCTTCGAGGAACTAGCAAGCTGCGCAGTGATTTGGCCCAATGAAATCGACCGCGCTTAAGATTTTCGGAACTGGGCTCATTGGAACATCGATCGGTTTACGAGCCGCCGAGCTTTCTTGGCCAGTTTCACTCGTGGACGCTTCATCTGGAGCGCTTGAAGTAGCCAAGGATCTCATTCCAGCAAATAAGGAAATTCAAAACCCTGAACTTATCGTTATCGCAACGACTCCTAACTCAGTCCTGTCGGTTTTATCGGAGGTATCACGTGCCTATCCGAATTCGACAGTTATAGATGTAGGTAGCACAAAAACTAAAGTTCAACGAGAAGTTGATGGTATTTCGGATTTAAGGAAACGGTTTGTCGGAACCCACCCAATCGCGGGTCGAGAGAGAAGCGGACCGCAAGCAGCTCGAAGTGATCTCTTCCTGGGTCGAGCCTGGGTCCTCACGCCATCGGAGGAGATTGAGCCATGGCGTTTGGAATTAATTACTGACTTTGTGACTGCTATGGGAGCCACGCCTTACCAAATGTCTACAAAACAACATGACGCTTTATTTGCAAAAATTTCGCATCTTCCACAAGTAATTAGTATCGCACTGGCAAGTAGTATTTCTGAACTTGGCTCAGAAATCTCTCTTGCCGGGCAAGGCCTAAGAGATATGTTGCGCTTGGCGGGATCAGATGGAGAGCTTTGGAGTCAGATACTTTCGGACAATAAAGATGAAGTTCTATCTAGCATTGATGACTTTCAGGAATTGCTCGATGTTCTTAGAGATGCGATTGCAGATGGCGATGATTCTCGCATAAGAGAGATGTTTGAGGATGCTGCTTTAGTGCCACAGAAAATTGGCGGCAAGCATGGATTGAAACGACGAGAATATTCATTTGTTGATGTTGTAATTGATGATAAACCCGGACAATTAGCAACGCTGTTTGAAGAGTGCGGAAAAATTAAGGTAAATGTTGAAGATCTAAATCTGGAACATTCGCCACAGCAGGAAACCGGATTAATACGCCTTGCTCTCTCCAGCAGCGATGCGGACGTGCTTTACCAGCATCTTCTGGCACGCGGCTGGAAAGCCCATAAACAATGAGAAAATCGATTGTCATTGCTATTGATGGACCAAGTGGCTCCGGTAAATCGTCAACCTCTCGCGCCCTTGCAAATCTAGGCGGTTTTGAATATTTAGATACGGGGGCTTTATATCGAGCCGCCACAATTGCGCTTAGTTCGTATCCGAATTTGCCAGCTAACGAGATTGCAAGTTGCTTAGCAAAAGCTCAAATTGAATTTTCCCCAAATGCAAAGAATCCTGTCGTGTTAATAAATGGCAAAGATGTTAGTAAAGAGATTCGTACTAAGAAAATTACTGATTCAGTCAGCAAAATCAGCGCCATTCCAGAGGTCAGAACATTTCTTTTTCAATTACAGCGTTCATTAATCGATAAATCAGAAAGAGGAATCGTAGTTGAAGGTCGTGATATCGGAACAGTTGTTGCGCCGGATGCTGACTTAAAAATATATCTATCTGCCGATTTGCGTGCGCGATCCATGCGCCGAGAATCTGAATTGGCAGATATGAATCTTCTTGAAATAGACCAGGAGGTCTCGCAAGAGCTTGAGGAGCGCGACGCTTTCGATAGTTCTAGAGCGATTTCGCCACTACGCCGGGCGGATGATGCGGTAGTTGTGGATTCCACGCTGCTCTCGCTAGATGAAACGGTTGAGTACATATGGAACATCATGAAGCAGCGAGGCTTAATAGGTATACCAACCGTTGTCATCGTTGGAAGACCAAACGTAGGAAAATCCACGCTTGTAAATAGAATTTTGGGCTCAAAAGACGCGATCATCGAAGACACTCCAGGCGTGACTAGAGACCGCGTTCGTTATGAAACAGAATGGAATGGGAAGAGATTCAGTCTAGTTGATACTGGCGGTTGGCTACCTTCAGGAGAGGGCATAGAAATCAAAATCGCGGAAGCAGCTGCGGCCTCGATTCACGACGCAGATCTTGTTCTCTTTGTAGTGGATGCAAAAGTTGGTATTCAAAGTGATGATTTAGCGCTCGTTGAATTGTTGAGAAAATCTCAACGCAAAACCCTATTGATTGGCAACAAAGTAGATTCAGATAAGGATGAATTAGACGCCCATTCCCTCTGGAATCTTGGCCTTGGAGAACCAATTTTTGTCTCAGCAGCACATGGAAGAGGCTCAGGAGATTTGCTGGATAGCGTAGTTAATCTACTTCCAGAGTTCGGAAAAACCTTAAGATCAGAATCATCGAGGCGAATCGCCATTGTTGGAAAGCCAAACGTTGGCAAAAGTAGTTTGCTTAACTCTTTCGCCGGACAAACGAGAGCTCTAGTAGATGATGCTGAGGGAACCACTAGAGATCCAATTGACGAAATTGTTGAGATTAATGGAAAATCTTGGCGCTTTATTGACACTGCGGGAATTAGAAGGCGATCTCACCAGGCCGATGGCATCGACTACTTTGCAACTCTACGAACCGAGCGGGCAATAAATGATTCGGAGTGCGTAATAATTGTTATCGACGCATCTCAGCCCATGACAGAGCAGGATTTGCGAATTATTTCACTAGCCGAGGATTCTGGTAAGGCGTTACTTATTTGCATGAATAAGTGGGATTTGCTTGATGAAGATCGGAGAGCTCAGCTTGATAGGGAGATGGATCGAAATCTCGACCAAGTTGAATGGGCGGAGCAGATAAACGTTTCAGCCAAAACAGGTTGGCATCGAGATCGCCTTATTCCAGCAGTTGAGAGAGCGCTAGACGGTTGGGAAACTCGAATTCCTACGGCGAAATTAAATGCATTTCTTGGACAGTTAGTAGGTGCAAATCCGCCACCCGTACGAAGTGGAAAACAGCCTAAGATCCTTTTTGCTACACAGGCCGGAATCGCTCCTCCCACATTCGTTATTTTCTCGTCGGATTTTTTGGAGCCTTCTTATCGTCGATTTATCGAACGAAGACTTCGTGAAGAATTTGGATTTCAAGGGACGCCGCTTCGGATTTCTGTCCGGCTAAGGAAATAAATTCGAGCGGTAGGATTTTGGCACGGGACGTAGCGCAGCTTGGTAGCGCACATGGCTGGGGGTCATGTGGTCGCAGGTTCAAATCCTGTCGTCCCGACAATTGAGATAGGTTGGAGGATTATGACGATTCCAAACCTTCTTACTATTACGAGAGCTATCGGGATACCGATATTCCTCTTTTTCATTTTCAATGAGCGTTATTCCTTGGCGGTTGTAACTTTAATGATCGGAGGGGCAACGGATTATTTAGACGGAAAACTGGCAAGGGCTCTCAATCAAGAAAGTAGGTTGGGCGAACTTCTAGATCCTGCAGTTGACCGACTTTACATAGCAAGCGTCTTGGTAGCTATGTATCTTTCTGATTTGCTACCGATCTGGTTACTGATACTTATTATTGTGCGTGATATAGCGATAGGCGTTCTTCTTCTACTCTTGAAATTTGCTGGAAAGCCCGCCCTGGAAGTTACATATCTAGGCAAAGCGGCCACCTTTAACCTTCTTTACGCTCTGCCTTTGCTCCTACTAACCAAAACTTCTGACACATTTAGCGAAATTTCCTTCATTTTGGGTTGGGCATTTGCTGGATGGGGGATAGGTTTATACCTTGTTACAGGCATCCACTACGGCGCTACCGGGTTAAGAAGATTACGAAAGGCTTGAGATGACAAATACCCCTGCAAATCTAAAATACACAAAAGAGCATGAGTGGATTGAAGAGCGTGGTGGTAATTTAATTCGTTTCGGCATCACCGATTACGCGCAAGGTGCTCTCGGCGACATTGTTTACGTTCAATTGCCAAAGGTCGGCGATGTTATCGAGGCCGGAAAGGTCTGTGGTGAAGTTGAGTCGACTAAAAGCGTCTCTGAAATTTTCGCTCCGGTTTCAGGCAAGGTTGTAGGAGTTAACAATGCGCTTGATAACTCTCCGGAAACAATAAATTCGGACCCCTACGGCGCTGGTTGGATTGCCGATGTAGAGGTTTCGGCAACCGGCGAATTGCTGTCGAGCGCCGACTATCAAACTCTTACTGCTTGACTCACCTCAACCTCCACTCTAAGGTGAGCCTTCTGTTGCAAATGCATGGAAAGGGGCTCAATGAATACCGCTCCTAATTCTGATCTCACCAGCACAATTCATCTAACACAGCTCCGCTCAGTTTCGGCTCCAGTTCTCTCACTTCTGCAACAAGCTGGAGAAGAAGTGCTCTCGGTATTAGAAGGATTAGATGCCAATTCAGCAATGTTGATTTCATTGATTGGCCCAAACCGGGGAGCGCGTTATCTCATTGATAGCGATTTAACTTCACTTGGCAGGGCTCCTGAGAACGAGATTTTCCTTGATGACATCACAGTTTCACGACAACATGCTCAGATAAGAAGGATGGAGAAAGAGTATTCACTCGGCGACGCAGGAAGTTTAAATGGCACATACCTGAATGGTTCACTTGTCTCGCAAGCGAAATTGAACGACGGGGATGAAGTGCAGATTGGCAAATTTCGTATGCACTTCTTCATAGGGGGCAGAAAGCGAATATGAGCATCCCTGCCCGCGCTTATCTAAGTATTGGTGAAGTATTAGCAAAATTACGTGGCGATTTTCCAGATATAACAATTTCAAAAATTCGGTTTCTGGAATCCGAAGGACTTATAGAGCCGCAACGCACTCCTAGCGGATACCGAAAGTTCACTAGCGTCGATTTAGAGAGGCTCCGTTACGTACTTTTGGCGCAACGAGATCAATACCTACCACTTAAAGTAATTAAGGAGAATTTGGACGCCTTAGATCGAGGTTTGGAACCAACTCCTGGATCTAGCCCCAAGCCTCGGATGGTAGCGCTTGATACCGCTATCGCTCCCTCATCTTTTGCCGAACAGAGCGAACTTAGACTTTCAAGACAAGAACTTCTTGAAACTTCAGGCATAACTGCTGACCAGCTATCTGAGCTAGAGAGTTTCGGTCTCATTGAAATAAAAGGTCGTTACTTTGATGGTGATGCTTTGATGATTGCAAAAGTGGTTTCCGAGTTAGCAAATTTTGGAATTGAAGGAAGGCACCTTAGAGCGTTTAAGGCTGCCGCAGATCGCGAAGTGGGATTAGTAGAACAAGTTATCACTCCGCTTTTGCGACAGAAAAATACAGATTCAAAAGCTAGAGCTGAGGAAGTATCTAGAGAAATTGCTTCACTCTCAGTAAGACTTCATGCCGCGCTAGTTCGCGCAGGCTTGCATCGCGCAAAATGAATCTTTTAGCTCTCGATGTAATTGGCGTCCGAGTTGAAATGCCTTCAAATCAACCCATCGTTCTACTTAAAGAAATAGGTGGTTCAAGATATTTACCCATCTGGGTTGGAGCGGTCGAGGCAACTTCAATAGCTTTTGCACAACAGGGCGTAACGCCACCTCGTCCATTAACCCATGATTTAATGAAGGATTTGCTGGAGACCTTGAATGCCAAGATTGACTCGATCCAGATTACCGAGATAAAGGAGGGAGTTTTCTACTCCTCGATTAATCTAGCGGGGGGCCGAAACGTATCGGCTAGACCAAGTGATGCGATCGCCTTGGCGCTTCGAACCGGCACGCCAATATTTGGCAGTTCCGATTTACTTGCGGAGGCGGGGATCGAGATTCCTGATCAGTCCGAGGATGAAGTTGAGCGGTTTAAGGAGTTTCTCGAAGGAATTAATCCCGAGGATTTTCAAGCTTAACTCTCAACCCATACTTGAGATTTAGTGTGTCGGTGCTGGTTTCTATAGCCCGCCTGACCTACCGTTAACCCACTGATGTGAAAGGCTTCCCCCCTATGAACGCTGAGATTGGCTATCGTGGAGCCACGGCCTGCTCTGCCGCAGGTATCTCATATCGCCAACTCGACTACTGGGCGAGGACCGGTTTAGTTGAGCCTACCGTTCGATCAGCGGCAGGATCTGGATCGCAACGACTTTACGGCTTTAGAGATATTTTGGTTTTAAAGATTGTTAAGCGCTTACTTGATGCTGGAGTCTCACTCCAAAATATTCGCAGCGCAGTCACCCATCTTCGCGATAGGGGAGCGGATGATTTATCAAAGATAACGCTTATGAGCGACGGGGCTTCTATCTATGAATGCACAAGCTCCGAGGAGATTTTTGACCTGCTACAGGGAGGTCAAGGGGTATTTGGAATTGCTATTGGAAAAGTTTGGAATGAGGTCGAAGGGAGTTTGACCCATCTACAAGGAGAAGACTCTCAAGGCGAGATAGTTGCTGATGGCGCAAAAGATGAACTGGCTCTCAGAAGGAAACTTCGCGGGGCGTAAGCTCGGCAAGCCCTCTATTCTTCTCGGGTGGTAAGACGAGAGTTTTCCGATCGACATATCGGTCCATCCAGTGAGCAAGTCGGAACAATGCTCCATGAACTGGGTTACTCAGATTTAGATAAATTCATCGCTGACGTTTTACCCGATTCCATCAAACTAGATGAGGTATTCGGCTCCAATCTTCCAAACGCGCTTTCTGAGACTCAAGTTATCTCTGAATTAAGAGAGATAGCCAAATCCAACCAGATAAATAATTCACTTATCGGTATGGGTTATTACGGGACGGTAACGCCTCCTGTGATTTTGCGGAATGTTTTAGAAAATCCCGCCTGGTATACCGCTTACACGCCATACCAACCAGAAATCTCGCAAGGTCGACTAGAGGCTCTCTTTGCATTCCAAACTATGATTTCTGATTTAACCGGCTTACCTATAGCAAATGCCTCAATGTTGGATGAGTCTACCGCGGCCGCAGAAGCGATGACGCTGGCTCGTCGCGTTTCTAAGAAGAGCGACGATGCTCTCTTTCTAGTTGATCAGAATTCACATCCACAGAATCTTGCAGTAATAGCAACCAGAGCAAAGCCCTTGAATATTGAACTTTCCGAAAAAGAAATTGATAATTTCACAGATGAACTCTTGGATAAAAGTTTCGCTCTCTTAATCCAATACCCAGACACTTATGGAAGAACTAGAACTCTAGATCAACTTATCAAACGCGCAAAAGAGCGTGATGTGATCGTAATTGTCGCTACGGACTTACTTGCACTTACTCTAATCAAAACTCCTGGAGAAATGGGTGCGGATATCGCAATCGGTTCGGCCCAGCGTTTTGGAGTACCGATGGGCTTTGGTGGTCCTCACGCCGGTTTTATGTCGGTCAAAGAAGGTTTTGAACGCGCTCTCCCTGGACGGTTGGTTGGTCAGAGTATCGATAGCCATGGAAATTCTGCGCTGCGATTGGCTCTGCAAACTCGCGAACAGCATATTCGCAGAGATAAAGCGACCAGCAATATTTGCACGGCTCAGGTACTGCTTGCCAACATCGCCGCACTATATGGAGCCTGGCATGGCCCAGAAGGGCTGCGAGAGATTGCCAACCGGGTTCATCGCTTAGCGCGTACATTTGCTGCATCTCTTCGCTCGGGCGGCTTTGAACTATATAGTGAAAATTTCTTTGACACCGTATCTATCAAGGCAAGCAATGCAGATGCGCTTGTTGAAAGCGCTTTGCGAGCTGGAATAAATGTTCGCAAGATAGATGATGGCGTTTCAATTGCGATTGATGAAACTGTTGATGAGGCACTTCTTTTGAGATTGGCAAAGGCTTGGGCGCTGAACTACGAATCTCGTGAGATGGTTGGATCGCTTATCGAGTTACGCAAAACAAGTTATCTAAGCCATCCAATTTTTAATTCTTATCAATCAGAGACTGCCATGTTGCGGTACTTAAGAACTCTCTCAGATCGTGATCTTGCTTTAGATCGAACTATGATCCCACTTGGTTCATGCACAATGAAACTAAATGCTACAACGGAGATGGAAGCAATTACTTGGCCTGAATTTGCTAACTTACATCCATTCTCACCAGCATCACAATCTATGGGAACTCGACGGATCATAAAAGAGCTCTCTCAGTGGTTAATTGAGATCACGGGCTACGAAGCGGTTTCCCTGCAGCCTAACGCGGGGTCTCAGGGAGAATTTGCTGGATTATTGGCAATCAAGAATTATCTGGATTCGATTGGCGATACTTCTCGTGATATCTGTTTAATACCATCAAGCGCTCATGGCACAAATGCTGCTAGCGCGGTCATGGCAGGAATGAAAGTTGTAGTAATCGAATGCGATGACCGGGGAAATGTTTCAATTGAAGATATCAAAGCAAAAATTCAAGAGTACGGAGAGCGCCTTGCCGCTTTAATGGTTACCTATCCATCAACGCATGGCGTTTTCGAATCTGAGATAACGAATATCTGCGCGATGGTGCACGATGCAGGGGGACAGGTTTATGTTGATGGTGCAAATCTCAATGCTTTAGTTGGATTGGCAAAGCCAGGAAAATTTGGCGCCGATGTTTCTCACCTTAATTTACACAAGACATTCTGCATTCCTCATGGCGGCGGAGGTCCTGGAGTTGGCCCGGTAATCGCCAGGCGGCACCTCGCCCCATTTCTGCCAAATCATCCGCTAGATGGGACAGCTGGTCCAGCAACCGGACCAGGGCCAATAAGTGCGGCGCCTTTTGGTTCTGCATTGATTTTGCCGATTTCATGGAGCTATATCCGAATGATGGGAGCATCTGGTTTACAAAAAGCAACCCAAGTCGCAATTCTTTCTGCAAATTACATCTCAAAGAAACTTTCACAAGATTACCCAACTCTCTACACGGGGGAGAAAGGTTTAGTTGCTCACGAGTGCATCATCGATATCCGTGAGATTACGAAGAAGACCGGGGTTACCGTTGATGATATTGCCAAGCGTTTAATGGATTTCGGCTTTCACGCACCAACCATGAGTTTTCCAGTTCCCGGAACTCTCATGATTGAACCTACCGAGAGTGAAGATATCGCCGAAATTGATCGCTTTATCGCAGCTATGAAAAGTATTCGAAATGAGATTAGAGAGATCGAGAACGGAAATCTTGCAGTTGAAGATTCGGCTCTGCGCAACGCTCCTCATACGATTGGGTCGCTGCTGACGAGTGAATGGAATAAACCTTATTCACGAGAGAACGCAGCATTTCCCGCCGCTGAAACTTTTGGAATTGGACGCCGCGGTAAGTATTGGCCGGCGAGTGGTCGCATCGATAGCGCCTATGGGGATAGGAACCTGGTCTGTTCGTGCGAGCCAATATCCGCGCTAGCCATTAATTAGTTTACATAATGTCAATTATCGGCTTTTAATAAATAGGTTTAGACCACGCGCACCAATACCCAAGGCGCCGATGATGAACCAGAACCAACTTCCAATTCGGCTTGCAGCAGTTCTTCCCTCGTAAGTAGTTAGCTCAGAAATCAAATTTCCGGTTTGGAATTGGGGCAACTCTTCCTCAACCTTTCCATAACTATTTAAATGTGCGGTAAAGCCGGTCGTGCTGACAGTAATCATGCTTCTACCTAGTTCAGCGGCCCGCGATGCCGCGATCTGTAGCTGTTGGGCAGCCTGATTGCTCGTACCGAAAGTAGCGTTATTGGTTTGGTTCACGAGGAAGGAGGCTCCTAGCGTCGATTGACGAACCAGATCGTCATCAAGTATCTCAAAGCAAATCATCGTCGCAAACGATTCGTTCGAAAGAGGAAAAAGTACGCTCTCGCTACCTGCTTGAAAATCCTTTACCCGTTTTGCTGCCGGAACAATTCTCTCAGCGATACTTCTTAATGGCATGTACTCCCCAAATGGCGCTAAATCTTGCTTTACATACCGGGTTAAACTTCCTTCTGGACGATAGAGGATCGCTGTATTCAATAGCCCTTTCGAATCCCGCTCTACAGCCCCTACGAGAAGCGGCTTTGACAATCGCTGCATGAGCTTAGAAATTTCGCGCTTTGCTACTGGATTTCTCTCTGGATCTAAATCCGAGGAATTCTCTGGCCAGATAACCAAATCAACATCCTTGGAAACATCGGTAGCCGCTATATGACGACGCAGGACGCTAAGCGCCCTTTGGTTGAAGTCGAGACCAAGTTTGTCTACGCCCCCTTGCACCGCCAAGACGTTAACTCGGCCCTGATCAACGATCTGGGAGGGGAAAATACTTGATGAAAAAAGTAAGAGAAGAATTAAGGCGAGGAATTTCCATCGGACGAGAACTACAAGAGATGCGATGATTGCCGTTACAAAAGTTACACCAGCTACGCCTATATATGGGTAAATATTTGAAAGCGGGAAAATCTGAGTATGGCCAATCCTTCCCCATCCAAAACCACCGAAGGGAAACTTCATTCGCAGTAGTTCTATCAATAGAAAGCAACTAGCAAAACCGATTGCACCGAAGATATTTCTTTCGACGCGAAGTAGCCCAAAGATGAGAAAGAATCCAGCTTGAAGCACTGCGAGTGATACCCAGGGAAACCAACCAACGTAACTTCCAGACCAATGAAGGAGTACTAGAAAAAACGAAAGTGCAAAGGCTGTTGCAATCAACACCCTCTCTTTGAAATTTTTATCTAGCAGTAAGTAGAAAAGTAAACCCAAGGAGAGAAAACCTACTGGCCAAAAGTTAAATGGTGAGAACGCCAAATTCAAAGCGAGCCCTGAAAGAACTGCAATGATTACAACCATTTTAAGGCGCTCTTGATTCTCTGGATACTTGTTTTCAGGCCAAATTCCTCTTCCAAGGTATCCAATTTTTTACGATCACTTGCTTCTGTTGGTGTATTAAGAGCCAGATCTGGCAAACGAATATCCGTGACGCAAGAGACCAATCTGGTTGCTTTTGTGGCGTAATCCAAGTCAGCCAAAATCTTTTTAGCAAACTTATCCGGAATAGTTGGACTCGAACTAGTTAAATCTGCCAATAGCGACTCCATATTTTGGAATTGATTGGCTAATTGAGCTGCACCCTTCTCCCCGATGCCTTTTATTCCAGGCAAACCATCTGAAGCATCTCCCCGAATCATCGCAAATAATCCATATCTATCCCCCGGTATCTGATATTTTGCACTTATCCAAGATTCGTCCACCAAGTCGTGCGATGAAATTCCCTTCGCTAGATAAACAACTTTGATATCTTTCTTATCAGATACGACTTGGAATAGATCCCGATCACCGGTGGCAATTCTTACCGGCCCACTCTGAGTGCTTGCCAATGTAGCTATCACATCATCAGCTTCGAAATCATCAGCTCCGAGAATTGGGAAACCCAATGAATCGAAAAGATCAATAATCACCGGTATTTGTGGCGTTAGAGTTTCTGGTTCCTCTTCATCCTCATCTTCTTCTATTCGATTACTTTTATATTCCGGATAAAGTTCAACACGCCAAGATGGTCGCCAATCACCATCCAAACAAAGTGCGATTCGATCTGGGTTGTACAAATTGATCAATCTTGCGGTCATATCCAGAAAACCTCGAATTGCGTTTACCGGCGCTCCTGAGGGCGACATCAAGGTGTCAGGCATTCCGTAATAAGCTCGGTACCAGAGCGAAGCGCTATCGATCAGCAATAAAGTCATGAGATCACCGAGGAGTAAGCGATAACTCCCCTATCTATACGGCGAATGGCATCTTCAACAAGATTCTTCAAAGAAATGTTCGCGGATCGCAGCTGACCTAGCAGATCAATTATTTGCCTCATATTCCGAACGAAATCCCCAACTGGTATCTCCGTCTCTCTTAAAATTGAGTTTAATTGAAACCCATTGGCCCAACGATAAGCGCTCCAAGCTAAATCAAAATTCGGTTCTCGTTGCGAAGCGAGCCCATATTCATCTTCAAGATTTACGATTCGCCTCCAAGTACTTATGACTTCCTTCATGGGCAACTCAAGGCTCTTGGGAATTCGAGGTATCTTGCTCCGCTCTCCCCGACCTTCGTACACTAGAGCGGAAAGCACCGCCACCAAATCTGGCGCCGACATTTTTTCAAAAATCTCAGAGTGAATGATTTCAGCTAGAAGCAGATCGGATTCAGCGTAAATTCGAATCAGAGTTTTACCTTTTTCACTTAGTCTCTCTTCTTCCAAATACTCCATTTCGCGCAATACATTGACCACGCGATCAAAGGTTCTTGGAATCACGTTGGTCCGAGAGCTGACACGTTCGGATAGACCGCCAGTCTCCCTCTCCAGCCGGAAGGCTTTCTCGTATTTACGAGAATGGTTTTCACGCTCTGGACATTGATGGCACGCATGTGACTTCAAATCCCGTCTCAAATCGCCAATCTTCCTATCGATTTCAACCTTGTTACGCTTTTCTCTCGAACGATAAGAACGCTCTAAATTGCTAATCTCATCACGCATCTTGGCGTAGCTGGCGAAATCACCTAAATGGCAAACTTCAGATTTTTGCAAAGAATCGATTGCTTCACGATTCTTATTTATCTGGCGGAGTAGTCCGGATACTCCACGGTCGGCTTGAAACTGCGCAAAAGAAGCGCCAAGTGAACTTCGGGCGCGCTCTTTACCAAATCTGGAAATAAGATTTGCTGACATGTTATATGTAGGATTGAAAGAAGATCTAAGTGGATATGTTCTCGTGCTCGCCAAACTGGCTGCCATCGAACTATCAATCTGATCACTCCACATAACCACTGCGTTTCCTTCAATGTCGATACCTCGTCGACCCGCTCTTCCAGTTAATTGCGTGTACTCTCCTGGAGAAATCGGAGAGTGTGACTCGCCATTCCACTTTATGAGTTTCTCTAGAAATACAGTTCGAGCCGGCATATTAATTCCAAGAGCCAACGTTTCAGTTGCAAAAACAATTTTTAGTAGCCCTTTCTGAAATAGCTCTTCGATGGTCTCTTTAAACATCGGAAGCAGTCCAGCATGATGGGCTGCAATTCCTCTCTCAGCGGATTCGCACCAGGCGTCAAAGCCCAAAATGCCGTAGTCCTCCGGCTGTAAATCCGCGGTCTTCCGGTCAATAATTTCGCGAATCAACGCTTTCTCTTCGCGATTGGTGAGATTGATATTGGCTCGTAGCGCCTGCTCAACGGCAGCATCACAGCCAGCTCTTGAAAATATAAAGTAAATAGCTGGCAAGTAGCTGCGATCGTCTAGCACATCAATAACTTCTGGACGTGTTAATTGTTTTATCTGAGCATTTCGCTCCCTCCAATTACCTCTATGACCCACTAAAAGTCGTGATTTTTTTTCAAGCCTAATGATTTCTGGATTTACTCGCCCTTCATCAACGAAGAGGTCTAAGAGGCGATTTCCTATAAGAATATGTTGGTAAAGCGGGACCGGCCGAATCTCACTTAGAACCACTTCTGTGTCTCCACGCACCTTACCTAGCCATTCGCCAAATTCCTCAGCATTTGAAACCGTAGCCGAGAGCGCTACTACCTGGATTCGTTCGGGTAGATGAATCAGAATCTCCTCCCAAACCGCTCCTCGGAATCTATCTGCTAAATAATGAACTTCATCAAGTACCACATAACCTAAAGTTTCAATATCTGATGATTTTGCATAGATCATGTTGCGAAGAACTTCCGTAGTCATAACAAGAATTTCAGCATTCGAATTAATCGAAGAATCGCCGGTGAGAAGGCCCACCCGAGATTCACCATACTTAGCGACAAATTCCTGATACTTTTGATTTGAAAGTGCTTTTATTGGAGTTGTGTAATAACAGCGAACTCCTTGTTTAATCGCTAGAAATGTTGCAAATTCACCAACAATTGTCTTACCGGCTCCGGTTGGGGCCGCAACCAAAACTGATTTTCCATCCTCTAGGGCTCGACAACCCGATTTTTGAAAGTCATCGAGAGGAAAACTGTAACCCTCTGAAAAGGTTTTTAAATTCGCATATTTTCCGCGAAGTTTAGATTCTGCATATTGCTCGGCCGGAGATTTTGCCATTAAGCCGTCCAGGTAAGAAGCGCCCTGGGAACGGAATGAGCCGTTATCGGCAAATCCCCGACTCTTTCCCCATCGGCATAGGCGACTGCGACTGCATCGACTTCAATATTTGCACCGCGAATGATCGATACTTTCGGGTGAAACTTGTGAGTGCCTTTATAAACTTTAGGAAAAACTCGAAGAAATTCCGGTTTCGAAACTGGAGATAAGACCATTAAATCAAGCAAGTTATCCCGAATATTCGCATCTGGGGTTACTAGCATTCCGCCGCCATAGGAACGGCCATTTCCAATCGCAATGAGCATTGCTTCGCCTTCGAATCGTTTCCCATCTACTATGAATGAATAGTTTTTTGGTTGAAAGAATGGTAATTCCAAAATCATCGCAAAATTGTATTTAAATGGATGTCGCATTCTCATCCGGTTAGCACGCTCATTGACCAAAGAATCAAATCCAGTACTTAAAATGTTTCCAAAGTATCTATTGTTAACCATCCCTAAATCGATTTTGTTGGGAGGTTCATTCAAGAGATTTAGGGCTTGTACTCCATGTGGAATACCAAGCGTTCGAACAAAGTCATTTCCTGTTCCCGCGCTAATTGGGAGTAATGGTACTTGTGTTTTCGCCAGTACCTGCATCGCCAGATTCATGGCTCCATCTCCACCCACAACTATTACCGCCTCAATTTGATCGGAAATAGAAGCTCGCAAGAGAGATTGAGCGCTTTCGGCGCTCGAAGCAGAGATCTCTTTGAAATTTCTTTTCCTGGAACGAAGCCATTGTCGAACCATTTCACCAACTTTAGCTCCCCTACCACCACCAGCAGTTGGATTTACAAGAAGTAGAAGCACTACTAAATCGATTCAGGTCGGTCTATCGGTGCAGTTTCATCTACCGAGAGGTTTGCTCTACGGCGATCTCTCCTTTTATCGACAAGAAGGGCTATTCCACCGGCGCCGAAATACAACGCGATGAGCGGGAAAGCTAATGCGGCCATTGAGAGTGGATCGGCGGTTGGAGAAAATGCAGCGACGAAGAAAGTAATTCCAAAGATTGCAAAGCGCCAAGGCTTCAGTATGGATTTACCTGAGAGGACTCCGACTAAATTCAACGAAACTAGAAATACTGGCAACTCAAAAGCTAATCCGAAGACAATAATTAAGCGAAGCACAAAATCCAGATAGTCATCAAATCGCACAAGATTGCCAAGCGCTTCCGGCGTAAAACCAAATAACACGCGAATAGCCATCGGAAGAATAAAGAAAGCTAGGAAAGCACCTGCTGCAAAAAACGGAGTGGCAGCGATGATGAAAAATATTGAATTACGCTTCTCTCTCCTGGAAAGTGCGGGCGCAACAAAAGCCCATATCTGGTAGAGCCAAAAAGGCGCCGAGAAAATTAATCCAGAAAGAAAAGACACCTTCAACTGTAGATTTAGCGGCCCGAGAACTCCCGAGATAAATAGAGCACCGCACTGGCTTAGCCCAGAATCCTGGGCTAGTTTGAGATCGCAAACGGGTTCAGATAATCGGGTAATAATCTCGTTGTAGTTTATCCAGCCGAAGACTGAGAAAATCAAGACGAAAAAAGTTGCCTTTATTACTCTCGAGCGCAACTCTCTAAGATGGTCAAGAAGCGGCATCGTTCCACGGCTTGACATGTTTTACCCCTACCTGGTGTGGCGAGAGTTAGCTCCCTGACTTGCCCTCTTCATCATTCTTCTTTTCATCCTTATTTAATTCCTTAACTTCGCTCTTGAATATACGAAGCGATCGGCCAAGGGCGCGGGCTGAGTCCGGAAGACGCTTTGCGCCAAATAGGAGGATTACAACCAAAATTAGGAGTAGCCAATGTGATGGTTCACGTAAGCCGAACATCAAAACCCCCTTCTAGGATTTCCGACATACGCTATCACGCGAACCTTCGGAGTTCATCGGTAAAGTGCCAAAGCTTCTTTAGCCCGCATTTGAACCAGGCTTCTAAGGTCTGCCGGAGTCGTTACCGTCGCGCCCCCTCCGGCTGCCAAGATATCGCGTATCAACCATTCTTTCTGATATATCTGGAGTTCGAAGACCTCAGAATCATTGGTTTTTTTCAAAAGATTGTGATGTTTTCTATAAAACTGAGAATCAGTTCTCATCTTTATTTTCACGGTGATTGGTACTGAGTCTCCCGATAACTCACCGACCTCAGATGGCTCATCAAGGATTCTAGCGGAAACAATCTTGCGCAGATTGAATGTGCGACGAGCATTGACTAAATGGCACCAGGCATCCCAATGAAACTCGCCTTCCTTCTCGTATTGTCTGATTAAACTTATTTTCCGACTACTCACCTCGTCCTTCGTGTCATTTCTATAAGAAAGTTCCACCTTGTAATTCTTGCTTACGGCCTCTTCGCCAACGCGGCGCCAGTTTCGAATTGAATCGGGAACGAAAGCCATGTTATCGGATGATGTATGAAACGAAATTTGTTCCTCGAGTTTGGCAATTAGAGCTTGTATTTCGGATTGCAAACTCTCAGGAGACTCTTCAAGCAGTGCCGATAGAGCAATTCTTAGAATGAGAGATTCGCTTTCGGTAAAGTTACGCGGGTATTCCAAATTTTGAGGCTCTCGTAATGTTACATAACCTCCATCCGTTGATAAATCTATTAACTCCAAGGGGGTATAGCCAGGCAACCCACAAACCATCAACAAATCAAGATCTGATACCAATTCCGGAACGGTCATATGGAATTGATTAGCTATCTCTTTCAAGCTAAGACCTGGATTTGCGCGCAAAAACGGCACGAGATCAAGAAGTCGAATCACTCGAGTATTTGCCTCAGACATGAGACCTCGCAATCTCTTCAAAATTTAGGATCATCTTCTCTCTCAATTGAACTGGTTGAGTTACCTCAATATTTGGGCCATAGGACGAGAGCGCTTCACACGCCTCCTCTATGTCTTCGAAATATATAGTTATGGAGCGCCATTCATCGTTCTGCTGCGATTCGGTGACATGGTTTACATGCTTGGCAAGAAGCGAATCCCCAAAACCATTTCGAAGCTTAAACTCTACTTTAAATTCGGGATTCCTAATCATTATTAGATAATCCTTAACCCGAAAATCCTCTGGAATCTCAAAAGAATTACGTTTTTTATCTACACTAATAGAACTTCTAATTCGACCAATCTTAAAGACTCTTATATCGTTTCGCGATAAATCTTCACCCACCAGATACCAATCACCGCGCCAGCCGCCCAAGCCAAAAGGGTTTACTTTACGAATCTCAGATTTCGAATGACCACTCTTTTGATATTCAAAACTAATTTGTGAGTGTTGAGCAATTGCGTTAGTTAATTCGATTAAATTGGATTCTATAGTTCGAGGCGAGAAGAGATAAATCTCATCAGGATTTATTGGAGTTATATTCAGAGAATTCAATCTTTGGGCGATATTTGATTTTGGTCCATCCAAATCCCCGCCAACAACAGCGAGGGCGACCGAAAGCAGACCTAATTCCTTAGCGGTGAAATTCGGTTTCATACGATATCGATCAGCCGAAATGCGATATCCGACCTCGTCTTCAAAGAGTGGGTCGTGACTCGCTACTTCAATAACTATTCCCAGGCTACGAAGTTCATCTTTGTCACGCTCAAACATCCTCTCCATAGCTTCGGGAGAACCTTCGTAACCTGCTACCCGGCGGAAAATCTCGGATTTCGGCATAAATCGGCGCGAGGCTAAGAGGGCCATTGTGAGGTTTATCAATCGTTCGGTTTTTGCGCTCGACACAAGGCGAGATTAGTCGTTGCAAGGTGTGTAAGGTGCCCATATGAAATCTATTAAGTTGCTAAGTCTTCTTCTTATGGCGCTAATTCTTACCGGTTGCACCACTGATGGCGGAGCTCCGGCTCAATCCCCTGAAGCTGAGGGTTCGGGCTATCCAACTGTGAGTAGCAATGCTGGCGATGCGCCTGCTATATCAAAACCTGTCGGCAGTCCCCCAGCAGAATTGATTGTTAAAGATGTAATTGTTGGCAGCGGAAAAGTTGCAGCGGCTGATTCAATTGTCACAGTTCATTACACATTAATGGCTTGGTCGAGTGGGGAGGTTCTCCAAAGTTCTTGGGGATCAAGTCCTTTTACTTCTGAATTAAGCGGGCTAATTCAAGGATGGCAAGAAGGCATACCCGGAATGCAAGAGGGTGGACGTCGTTTATTGATTATTCCGCCAGATAAGGGTTACGGTGCGCAAGATATAGGTTCTGGCCCAAATGAAACCTTAATTTTCGCGGTTGACCTCATCGCTATCCAATAAGGAGTAAGCGCCCTTTGCGGGGCGTCGCCTTCGCTTGATCGGTGGTTGCGCCATCTTTCGGGAAATCAACAAGAAACCAGTGTGTGCATTCATGCTGTGTTGCGGTCTTACTGCAAGGCCTTCATGGTGCCAATATCTGATCAAGGATTCAAAACTTTCTGGTTCTGAAAATTGACCAGACTCCTTAATCGCTTCCGCAATTCTTGATAATTGAGTCGTTGTGGCCACGTAGCAACAGATTACGCCTCCTGGCTTGAGTGCTCGTGCTGCAACATTTAAGGCATCCCATGGCGCTAACATGTCGTAAATAACTCGATCAAAATTATTCTCAAGCTCGATATCCTGTACCTGACCTAGGTGAGTCTTCCAATTCTTTGGTGCATACCCGAAATATTTTGAAACGTTTTCGCGTGCTACATCAAGAAATTCACTGCGAGCTTCAACTGACACCAGCTCCCCATCTACACCAATTGCTCTTAAAAGCGATATTGAGAGCGCGCCACTGCCTGCACCTGCTTCAAGAACTTTTGATCCTGGGAAAACGTCGGCATATCCAACTATCAGCGCGCTATCTTTTGGGTAGACGATTGTTGCGCCTCTCGGCATAGACAAGATGTAATCATTAAGAAGCGGTCTCATTACCTGATATTTACTCCCATTACTTGAGAGAACGACGCTGCCCTCTAACAAGCCAATAATTGAATCGTGATTGATCCAACCTTTATGGGAATGCCATTGAGCGCCCGCTACCAGATAAAAAGAATATAGCTTTCCCTTTTCATCGGTGAGCTGAACTCGGTCGCCAACTTGTAGCTCTGGGGTAGCCTTCATAATCTCAAACCTGCCTGCCTCTAAAAAGTTCGCAGATACTATTGAAGGTTACTCCTTCTAAATTATCCAAATATCTTGCTCGCGGAGAATCGGGAAGGTTCTTGCCATGTTTCAATCCCAAAATCCAGGCACCTGATGAAATCGCTGCCCTCATGCCATTTGGTGAGTCTTCGATTATTAAGCACTCTTCGATAGGCGTCTGCAGGTTTCTGGCAGCTACTTGGTAACCGCTGGGGTCAGGCTTTGGATTCGGCACATCATCAGCGCTAATTACAGTGTGAAAAATATTACCGATACTGGGTAGCGCTGCTTCAACAATGACTCGAGCACTCGCCGTCACTAAGCCCAATTTGAGATTGAGAGAGATCATCTCCGCAATCAATTTTTGAGCACCTGGCGCAAAATCCACACCCGCAGATAATCGATTGGCAATCCGGGCAATTAACAAATTTGATAATTCCCCTTCGGCAAACTTTCCTGGGGCACGCTCTCTCATATAGGAATCAACCCGGCTGATTGGACCGCCAAGACAATTTAGAGAATCCGCCTCGCTCCACGGAATTGAATTTAAACGAGCTAATTCAAGTTCTTCTTCCTGCCAAACCGGTTCACTATCTATCAAAGTGCCATCCATATCCCATAGAACGGTTTTAAAAGGTTCTTGAACTTTTATCTGTGGACTAGACGGCATTGAAATACTTTGCTTCTGGATGATGGACGACAATTGCCGAAGTTGACTGTTCTGGATGTAACTGAAACTCCTCCGATAGCGTTACGCCGATACGCTCAACGTTAAGCAAGTTGCAAAGTGATACTTGCTGCTCAAGATTCGGACACGCGGGATAACCAAAGCTATATCTAGATCCGCGATATCCCTGGTCAAGAATTCCTTGTATATCTACTCGGTCATCAAGCCCAATCGCAAGCTCTTCTCGTATTCTCGCGTGCCAATATTCCGCAAGCGCCTCGGTCAACTGAACTGATAAACCATGAATTTCTAAATATTCTCGGTAGTTATTCTTGGCAAAAAAATCTTGAGCTACTTCACTTATTCGATCTCCCATAGTCACAACCTGCATAGCAATTACATCTATCTCCGGCGCATTCACATCCTTGAAAAAGTCGGAAATACATAAACGGCGATCTCGTCGTTGTCGCGGAAAATCAAATGATGCTATTTCCACCTTCTCTGGAAGTTTTGTATGGTCATAAATAATCAATCTATTTCGATCACTCTGGCATGGAAAATATCCATATACAACGCTCGGTTTTAACCAGCTGCCACTTTGGGCGCTATCTAAGAGTGCTCGCAACCTTGGTCTTGCCTCATTAATAACCATCTCTTCATAGTCCGATTTGCCTCCCTTCAAACCCCACTGACCTACGAAAAGGGCTCGTTCATCGAGCATTTTCGAGTAATCAATTAGCGGAATTCCTTTGATGACTTTGCTCCCCCAAAACGGCGGTTTAGGAACAATGACATCAGTAGCGACATCACTTCGCTTAAAATCAATTTCCAAATTCTGGGGCGTATTTCTCTTCGTGACCCTCTGCTTTAAGGGAGGTAAATCTGGGCTCACTCCAGCTCGCTTCGCTGTGATTAGTTTTTCAACTAAGTTCAACCCTTCAAAGGCATCTCGCGCATATCGAACGGTTCCAGGGAACATCTTCGCCAAGTCATCTTCGACGTAAGATCTAGTTAACGCAGCTCCACCTAGTAAAACTGGCCACTTTTGCGCAAGTCCGCGAGAGCTTAACTCTTCCAAATTTTCTCGCATGATTACAGTTGACTTAACCAGTAAGCCACTCATTCCAATTACATCAACGTCATTTTCAGAGGCGGAGTCGATGATTTGATTGATAGTCTGCTTGATTCCTATATTGACTGTTCGATAACCATTATTTGAGAGAATTATATCGACAAGATTCTTACCAATGTCGTGAACATCTCCCTTCACCGTCGCTAAGAGAATCGAGCCTCGATTTGTCATTTCAGTCTTCTCCATAAATTGCTCAAGAAATGCAACTGATGCCTTCATGGTTTCGGCTGACTGTAGAACAAACGGCAGCTGCATTTCTCCTCTTCCGAAGAGTTCTCCCACTTCACGCATGCCATCTAAAAGATCTTCATTGATTATTGAGAGAGCAGATTTGCCTTCATCTAAAGCCTCTTGAAGATCTCTTTCTAATCCATTTTTCTCTCCGTCAATAATTCGCCTGCGTAATCGCTCGCGTATAGGAAGAGCTGCCAATTCCTCGGCGCGCGATATCGTCGCGGTTTCGGAGTCAAAATCCGAGAATAGATTGAGAAAATTGCTGAGCGGATCAACCGTTGTTATTTCGCCTTGATATTCCCGTTTGTCATAAATCAATGCCAATGCGCCCTCGATCTGCTCCTCAGGTATTCGATTAAGCGGCACAATCTTGGATGGATGGATTATCGCCGAATCGAGACCGGCTTTAACGGCTTCTGATAAGAACACAGAATTTAGAACTTTTCGCGCGGCAGGCTTCAACCCAAAAGAAATATTACTTACACCAAGCGTCGTTAATACTTCTGGAAATTCTGACTTTAATAATCGAATTGCTTCCAGAGTTTCTAGGGCATCTCGACGAGTCTCTTCCTGGCCAGTTGTGATTGGGAAAGTTAAACAATCAACAATTATGTCGCCAATATACATTCCCCAATTTTGAGTTAGATCTTCAATCAATCTTCGAGCAACTCGAAGTTTCCACTCGCTAGAACGCGCCTGACCCTCTTCATCAATCGTGAGCGCTACAACTGCTGCGCCATGAGATCTCACCAAGGGCATGATTTTCGCGAATCGAGAATCTGGGCCTACGCCATCTTCGTAATTAACTGAATTGATAACACAGCGACCACCTAGATGTTCAAGGGCGGCTTGGAGTGTTGCTGGTTCAGTTGAGTCGATCATTATTGGCAATGTAGATGCAGTTGCTAACCGAGAAGCGAGAATCGAAATATCTCTGACGCCATCCCGCCCTACGTAATCAACGGATAGGTCCAAAACGTGCGCACCATCTCGGATCTGTTCTTTAGCAATTTCAATGCAGCCATCCCAATCTTCGCGCAAAAGAGCCTCTCGAAATGCTTTACTGCCGTTGGCGTTTGCGCGTTCGCCAATGGCTAAATATGTTTGATCTTGCTTAAAAGGTACGAACTGGTAGAGCGAAGAAACCCCTGCAACAGGCACGCTCTTTTTAGCGAGCTTGAAATGCCTCTTTTCTTTGAACATTCTAACAACCGCTTTTAAGTGCTCCGGTGTTGTACCGCAGCATCCGCCAACAAGTTGAACTCCGTATTGTTCTACAAATTT
>JBEANJ010000008.1:0-22686 GCA_041165565.1 Actinomycetota bacterium
CTCGTAACACCGCGCGGCGATCAAATGACACGCCGCTATTTTGCCTCATCAAATCTTGGTCGAATACCACCTCAAAGATAGGGTCTCGCTCGTGAGCAAGTCAGAACATCCCGAAATCGTCTTTCGAGATGATGTAACGGTTGAGCTTGTGAAAGCGAATGCGAATGATGCAGATGTTATTTGGGCTGCTCGAGTTTCGACGGCTGGGGAGCAGTCGCGAGAAGAGATTGATAACGATCCAAATAGATCAGCCGGATTAATTAATTATCTTGCTCGCGAGCGACATGGCTCACCTTTTGAACACACGTCAATGACTTTTTTTGTGAGTGCTCCGATATTCGTTTTCCGAGAATTCATGAGGCATCGAATCGCTTCCTACAATGAAGAGAGCGGAAGATATCGAGAACTTAAGCCAGTATTTTATATCCCAAGCCCAGAAAGAAAATTAGTTCAAACTGGTAAGACTGGACATTATGTATTTGTTGACGGCACGAGAGAACAATACGAGCAGACCGTTAAATCAATGAAAGAAACTTACGAGTTGGCCTATAAGAATTATAAGCAAATGTTGGATGTTGGCGTCGCTCGTGAAATAGCTCGTGCAGTTTTGCCGGTCGCGCTCTATTCTTCGATGTATGTGACTATGAACGCACGGGCATTGATGAATTTCTTATCTTTGCGCACTAGTCGCGAAGGTTCGCATTTCCCAAGCTACCCCCAACGTGAGATTGAGATGGTTGCAGAGAAGATGGAGGAGCACTTTGCTCGATTAATGCCGCTTACTTATGCGGCATTCGAGAAGTCGGGAAGAGTAGCCCCGTAGTAGCCTTGGCGTATGCAAGCGCCATTTGGTCGACTCATCACTGCGATGGTCACTCCGTTTAAGGAGGACCTATCAATCGATTGGGCAGGAGTTGAAAAGTTAGCCGCACATCTTCAAAACACCGGTCACGAGGGTATTGCTGTAAACGGAACTACGGGAGAGGCGCCCACTACGAGTGATGAAGAAAAAATTGAGATCATTAAGACAGTTCGCAAAGCAACTGGAGGAAAGCTAAAGATAATTGCCGGTGCGGGAAACAATGAAACTTCACACTCAGTGGAGCAGGCCAAATTGGCAGCTGCGGCAGGTGCTGATGGTCTACTAGTTGTGACTCCTTATTACAACAAACCTCCTCAAGCTGGAATTGAAGCTCATTTTCGAGCAATGGCAGATGCCACAGATGTACCAGTGATGCTTTATGACATTCCAGGAAGAACTGGAGTTCCAATCGAACCAGACACTATTTGTCGACTGGCCGAGCATAAAAATATTGTGGCGTTAAAGGATGCGAAGGGTGATGTTGCATCAACGTCTTGGGTAATAAAGCGTTCAGGCATTCCTGTTTATTCAGGTGATGACATTTTGAACTTACCGCTTTTATCTGTTGGAGCAGTTGGATTTGTATCTGTCTGTGGCCACACCGTTGGATCTCGTTTACGAGAGATGTTAGATATGTGGTTTTCCGATAAACCAGAAAATGCGCTCAAAATCCACCAAGAATTACTTCCAATATTTACGGGAACTTTTAGAACTCAAGGTGCGATTCTGACGAAAGCAGCCCTAAATCTCATGGGTTTACCGGGCGGAAAAGTAAGACTGCCACTAGTTGACGCAACACCGGCTCAAATTTCTCAACTAAAGGAAGATTTGAGTCTTGGCGGAGTGAAGCTCAAATAATGAATCATCCGCACCCAGACCTTGGGTTGCCACCAAAACTCCCCGAACAGACACTGCGCATAGTGGCTCTCGGCGGACTCGCCGAAGTCGGAAGAAATATGACCGTCTTTGAGTACGAGGGCGAACTTCTAATTGTTGATTGTGGTGTTTTATTTCCGGAGGAGAATCAACCAGGCGTCGATCTTATCCTTCCCGACTTTTCCTACATTCGGGAGCGGCTACCGGAAATTAAAGCTATTTTCCTCACCCACGGACATGAGGATCACATAAGCGCTTTAGGATATTTGCTGAAAGAAAGAAGCGATATACCGGTAATCGGATCCCAATTAACTCTGGCGTTCGCAAAAGGAAAATTACGAGATCACCGAATCTCACCTATAACGATTGAGGTGCGTGAAGGGCAACGCCGTAAAGTTGGCAATTTTGATCTGGAATTTATCGCAGTAAATCACTCCATACCAGACGCTCTTGCTGTTGCAATTAAAACAAAGGCTGGAGTAGTTCTTCATACAGGTGATTTCAAAATGGACCAATTACCTTTAGATGGTCGAACTACCGATTTGCCGAGATTTGCTGAATTAGGTCGAGAAGGCGTAGACCTTTTTATGGTTGATTCCACAAACGCAGATATTCCCGGGTACACAACTTCAGAGCGCGAAATTATGCCGGTACTTGATCGAGTAATCGCGTCTGCGAAGAGAAGAGTTATTGTCGCCTCATTTGCATCTCATGTTCATCGGGTTCAACAAGTTCTACAGATTGCCAAAGCTAATGGCAAGAAGGCTGCATTTGTTGGACGAAGCATGATTCGAAATATGAATTTAGCTGCTGATCTTGGTTATCTAAAAGTTCCACCTAATACCTTAATAGAAGAAGATGAAATCGATGATTATGGTGACGATTTAGTTCTCATATCGACGGGCTCACAAGGTGAACCATTGGCAGCTTTATCACGTATGGCAAATGGTGACCACAGAATTCGAGTTGGCGAGGGCGACACCGTCATTTTCGCTTCTTCACTCATTCCCGGAAATGAGAATTCCGTTTATCGAATCATTAACGAGTTAACAAGATATGGTGCGAAGGTTGTGCACAAAGGCAATGCATTGGTTCATGTCTCGGGTCATGCTGCTGCGGGAGAACTGCTTTATTGCTACAACATCGTTCGGCCGAAAAATGTGATGCCGGTTCATGGAGAATGGCGTCACATGAGAGCAAATGCCGATTTAGCAATCTCAACTGGAGTTAAGCGAGAGAACGTCGTGATTGCCGAGAACGGAGTAGTTGTTGATCTTGCGGCTGGCAAAGCGAAAATAGTTGGTGCCGTTCCTTGCGGAATGGTTTATGTTGATGGACAGAGCATTGGTGACATCACTGAAGATTCCCTAAAAGATCGAAGAATATTGGGAGAGGAAGGATTCATTTCTGTCATCGTTGTAATTGATTCACAGACTGGGAAAATTGTGGCTGGACCTGATATTCATGCTCGAGGATTTGCTGAGGACAAAGCGCTATTTAATGAAGTAACGGGCAGGATAGAGCAAGCTTTAGCGGGAGCGGTTGCGGGTGGCATAAATGGAACTCACCAACTCTCACAAGTTGTGCGCAAGACAGTTGGTAGTTGGGTTGGTGGGGAACATCGTCGCAAACCAATGATCGTTCCAGTCGTAATCGAAGTGTAACGGCGCGCCTTACCCTCAGTGATTTTCAAGTGCCATACGATTTTTGGTTGTGGCAAAGAGCGGTAAAAAGAAATCAAGTGGCCTATTAGGGACTCTAGCTAAGTCTCTTGGCTCAATTTGGCGCGCCATAGCTAAAGGTTTGGGCGCAGCGATTCGATTAGTAACGCGTGGCGCTAGGGATTTAGATGTTGCACATCAACGCGATGGGCTCGGGTTAATACTTTTAATTATTGGATTGATAGCAGCAGCCACCACGTGGTGGAAACTTGATAATTGGTTTGGAAATGCGTCTCACGCTTTTTTCTATGGCGCTGTCGGAAGATTAGCGTTGACTATCCCACCACTATTTGTGTTCTTTGCAATTCGACTATTTAGATCACCCCAAGATAAAGCAGCAAATGGACGAATAGTTGTTGGTTCTTTTCTCTTCATAATTAGCTCTACCGGTTTAATTCATATTCTTAATCCTAGCTCCGTAGACACTGGCGCAACTGCAATTCGTGAGGGCGGTGGCTGGATTGGTTATGCAATATCAACACCACTCATCGCATTAGTCACTGATTTATTAGCAATTCCTATTTTGATTTTGATACTCCTTTTTTCTCTTCTTGTTATTACAGCAACTCCTTTCTCCAAAGTAATCGGAATTTTTAGCGGTTTGCTCTCAGGTGCCGGCCGAAAAGTTAGCGGCGCTATGGAAGAGCGGCGAGAGCGAAAGATTGCGGATTTCGAAATCTCAGAAACGCCTCCCTTTGAAACTCCTTTAGTACAAGAGTTCGCCCACCATCCTGAAGATGAAATCGATGAAGTTGAATTTGATGAGGAATTCACTGTTGAGATTCCCAAATCTGAGCCAAGTAGCCTGAGCAAGCCGCAACGACCTGTTCAACTAGTACTTTCTGCTACGGATTCCTATCTCTTACCTGATATGGATTTGCTGCGTTCTGGTCCGCCAAGTAAAGGTAAGAGTAAAGCTAATGACTCCGTTGTTGCCGCACTCACCGAGTTATTCCGTGAATTTGAAATTGACTGTGAAGTTACTGGATTTATGCGCGGGCCCACAGTAACGCGTTATGAAGTAGAACTTGGAAGTGGCGTGAAAGTCGAAGCCATAACTGCTTTAAGTAAAAATATTGCATATGCGGTAGCCAGCAGCGATGTCCGAATCCTCTCTCCGATACCGGGAAAATCGGCTGTTGGTATTGAAATTCCAAATAGCGATCGAGAAATTGTTTCACTTGGGGATGTCCTTCGCTCGAGTGTTGCTGGAAATGATCATCATCCAATGCTGATTGCGCTAGGTAAGGATGTTGAAGGAAGTTTTATCTGCGCAAATCTTGCCAAAATGCCACATCTATTAGTTGCTGGCGCTACTGGAGCCGGTAAATCTTCAATGATTAATTCACTAGTCACCTCAATTCTGATGCGAGCTACCCCCAATGACGTGCGCCTAATTCTCATTGATCCTAAACGCGTCGAATTGAATGCTTATGATGGAATTCCTCATCTGATCTCACCCATTATTACCAACCCTAAAAAAGCGGCGGACGCTCTATCTTGGGTAGTTCGTGAAATGGAAATGCGATATGACGATCTCTCAACATATGGATTTAGACATGTAGATGACTTTAATAAAGCGGTTAGATCAGGAAAATTAGAACCAGCTCCTGATGCTGAGGGGCCACTTGAGCCATATCCTTACCTATTGATAGTTGTCGACGAGCTAGCTGATTTAATGATGGTCGCAGCAAGAGAAGTTGAAGATAGTATTGTGAGAATAACGCAATTAGCGCGCGCAGCTGGTATCCATTTGGTTATAGCGACCCAAAGACCTAGCGTCGATATTGTTACTGGACTCATCAAAGCAAATGTTCCTTCGCGTTTATCATTCGCGACTTCATCCCTTGCAGATTCGAGAGTAATCTTGGATTCTCCTGGAGCCGAAAAACTAGTCGGCCAAGGCGATGGATTGTTCTTACCTATGGGCGCAAGTAAACCTATTCGAATTCAAGGTGCCTATGTTTCAGAACGTGAAATTGAATCTGTTGTAAGCCATGTAAAGTCACAACTCAAACCAGTTTATCGGGAAGATATTTTGCGTCCTACTCCAACGACTAAAACTATTGAAGATGATATTGGAGATGATCTCGATTTACTTCTTCAGGCTATTGAGCTAGTAGTCTCAACACAATTTGGCTCAACTTCGATGTTGCAACGCAAACTTCGCATTGGATTTGCCAAAGCCGGTCGCTTGATGGACTTGATGGAATCGCGCGGCATTGTCGGGCCGTCTGAAGGCTCCAAAGCTAGATCAGTAATGGTAAAGCCGGAGGATTTATCGAGCGTGCTCGCCACCATTAAGGGGTGAAGTACTGGGGTTAGGGGTTGTCCCAGTTGCTTGACGGGTCGTAAACTTTCGCTCTATTTCCATCATTAGATGACGGGGCAAAATGTCAGTCGGTAACTCTCTTCGCGAGATTCGTAAAGCGGGCGGTTATTCCGTATCCGAGTTATCTGCGCGCACTAGAATTCCAGAGAGTGTAATTGAAGATTTAGAGCATGATGATTTTTCTTCTTGCGGTGGTACGGCATACGCTCGCGGACATATTCGAAATATTGCAAGCGTTTGTGGAATCAGTCCTGACGAAGTATTGACCAAGTTTGAATCTCAAACTATTCCGCTTAACAAATCAATCCGTGAATTATTAAATGAAAATAATGTAACCTCGTCGCGACCTGGTAAGAAAAACATTTCATGGAAAGCTCTAACGGGTGTTGCGGCCGGAGTATTTGTATTTGCGGTAGTCGGCGGAGTGATTGTCACATCATCAAACAACCCAAACTCACCAATAACGACAACCAATCAAGGCGAGATTGGTCCAGTCGCGACATTAGCGCAGGGTGTTACGGTAAAACTCAAGGGGGTAAACGGGCTATCTTGGGTTGCGGTCAGCGATAGCTCAGGTACAACTCTATTTAGTGGACGAATCCGAGAAGGCGAAGAGCAATCATTCCAAGATGATCAACTCATCTATCTCGTGCTCGGAAATGCAGGCGCTCTTGAGTTAATAGTAAACGGGGAGAATTTGGGAACAGCAGGGGCGGTAGGCGAAGTCGTCAGATTAGAATTCGGCCCACAAGCGCTCTCGCAAAACGGATAAAGAGAGAGATTTCAACTCTGAAAGATAGAATTTGTGGGTGTCCCAGCCTCGCAGCGTATCAATCGTAACGCTCGGGTGTTCCCGAAATGAAGTTGATTCAGAAGAGCTCGCTGGAAGATTGGCTGCGGATGGATGGCGACTTGAAAAAGATCCAAGTGCTGCCGATATTGCAGTAATAAATACCTGTGGGTTTATTGAATCAGCAAAAAAAGATTCTATAGATGCATTGCTAGAGGCACACTCTCAAAAGAGTGACGGAACTCTTCGCGCGGTTGTTGCTGTGGGCTGTATGGCGGAGCGCTACGGGAAAGAACTTGCAGAAGCCCTTCCGGAAGCCGACGGCATTTTGGGATTTGATGATTATCAAGATATTTCGCAAAGATTACAGAGAATTCTAGGCGGAGAACGCTTTGCGAGCCATATCCCAAAGGATCGACGAAATTTGCTTCCATTATCACCGGCAAGTCGACAAGAATTCAAGGCAAATTTAGGACAGGGCGGTGCAATTCAACGAGTTCGAATGGGAAGCGAACCGGTAGCACCGCTAAAGATCGCTTCAGGTTGCGATCGACGCTGCACTTTTTGTGCCATCCCTCAGTTTCGAGGCTCATTTCTATCGCGTCGCCCCAATGAGATTCTCGAGGAGGCAAGATGGTTAGCTGATAACGGAGTGAGTGAGCTATTTTTAGTAAGCGAAAATACAACCTCTTACGGCAAAGATCTCGGAGATATTCGACTATTAGAAACTTTACTACCGGAGATTTCCAAAATTAATGGCGTGGAGAGAATTCGACTTTCTTATCTTCAGCCAGCAGAAATCCGCCCATCGCTACTTCAGGCAATCATTGCAACCGAGAAAGTACTTCCTTATTTTGATATCTCATTTCAGCATGCATCCGGCTCGCTTCTTAGAAGGATGAAAAGGTTTGGCGATAAAGAATCTTTCCTGCACCTCTTGACGCAAGTTAGGGCTCTCGAACCTAGTTCCGGAATTCGCTCCAATTTCATCGTTGGATTTCCTGGCGAAACTGAATCTGAGTTTCAAGAATTAGTTGAATTTATAAGCGTTGCGCGGCTTGATGCAATTGGGATCTTTCCGTATTCTGATGAAGACAAAACAGAAGCAATGAATCTACCGGATAAGCTTGAAACCGAATTAATATCAGAACGGACTGAGCGACTTCGTTCATTAGCCGAAGAATTAATGATCGAACGCGCTCAAGAGAGAATTGGGGAACGCGTTCGTGTTTTAATCGAAGATGCTGAGCTAGGCGAAGGTAGAGCGGCGCATCAAGGTCCCGAAGTGGATTCAACAACGTTAATTAGCGGAAGAATCAAATATCGAGTTGGAGAGTACGTTGACGCGGTAGTGAGCGATTTATCTGCAACTGATTTGGTCGCGCAACCACTATGAATCTTCCCAACGGGCTAACGATATTTCGCATCATGGCACTACCTTTCTGCGCTTGGGCGTTGCTCAAGGAAAGCGGAAATGATCCGACGTGGCAGTGGATAGCCTGGGTTTCATTCTTTATAGTTGGTGTTACAGATATTCTTGATGGTCGAATAGCCCGACGTAGAAACCAAGTATCGCAACTTGGAATTATTTTAGATCCAATCGCAGACAAGGCATTTATTGCGACTGCTTTGATCGGTTTATCTTATTTAGAAAAGATTCCATGGTGGGTAACGATTCTGATTCTTTTGCGAGAAGTTAGCGTAACTTTTTTACGGTTTGCAGTTTTAAAGCGCGAGGTTATATCAGCTTCAAGGGGCGGAAAAGCAAAAACACTTATTCAAAATTTCTCCGTCGGGCTTTATATATTGCCGCTTCCCACATTTCTTTATTTACCAAGAGATATCTTGTTAGGAATCGCAATACTTTTAACGTTGTCCACGGGTCTTGCATATTTTAGGAATGCGCTCCGAAGATGAATTCAATCGAAAAAGTAATCAGAACTCTGCGAAATCGAAGTGAGACTATTTCTGTCGCTGAATCCGTAACGGGTGGTGAGCTGGCGGCGGCGCTAACAAAATTGCCGGGCTCATCAGAAGTCTTCTTGGGCGGAGTCGTTGCATATTCCAACGAGAGCAAGATTCGAGATTTAGGGGTTTCCAAACGATTAATTAAGAAATTTGGGGTTTACTCGGACGAGGTTGCACTTCAAATGGCCAGCGGAGTCCGAGAGAAATTTAATTCAGATTGGTCGATTGCTTCCTCCGGAGTGGCCGGACCTGGTTCGGATGCGCAGTTTCCTGCTGGTTCAATCTGGATTGCGATTATCGGCCCGCAAGGCTCACAAAACATTCGACTCTCCCTACAGGGCAGTCGTGAACAGATCCGTCTCGGCGCGGTAACGAGCGCGCTTGCGACCCTAGAGCGTATTCTTGACCAGTAGCAGAGGCGGAGGAACTATGGTTTTGATGAGAACCCACATCGGTCTAGTACTTCGTGGCGCTCGAATATCCCAGAAAAGAACGCTTCGCGAAGTGGCAAAAGTTGCACGAGTATCTCTTGGCTATCTCTCTGAAGTTGAAAGAGGTCAAAAAGAGGCTTCTTCCGAGCTTTTGAATTCCATTTGCCTTGCCCTAAATCTCACCCTTTCAACTGTTCTCTCTTCTGTGGCCCACCAGATTTATTTGGAAGAAGCTCCGCAACTTACGGTTGTAGACACGAACGCTGCCTAAGGATGTCGTGTTGAGTTCTGCCAACGCTCGCTCTACCTATCAACATCAATCATCAATCCACCGTCGCACCAGAAGTGCAATTATGGATTCTGCACGGGAATTGCTCCGTCAAAGTGGAATAAGTTCAACCAACATGATTGAAATAGCAGATCGTGCCCAAGTATCTAGAGCTTCGCTATACAACCACTTCCGAGATAAGCAAGAAGTGTTTCTGGCCTTGGTTGAAACTGAAATAGAGAGAATTGCAACTATTGCATTAGTTTTACCTTCGAGATCAGAAGCTTTGTATCAGATTTCTCGTGAGATTTCGGAACATGATGGTCTAAAAAAAGCTTTAGAGCGCGATGGTGAACTGGTCGCAGCGGCTTTAACTTCGAGAGATCACCAAATATGGGAAGAAATTTATAATCACTTAGCCAAAATATTTGCAACTGATGTCGTGGGGGTCGGACTAGTCCTTCGTTGGTTGCTTGGCCAAGTAACTGCTCCACTCTCTAAAGAACACTCTCGCGAACAAGCCAATCGCATAGCTGAGATTCTTTAACGCGTCGCAAGATGCGCATTACAGAACTTCGCCGACGGCTAATCGCACACTTTGGCGAAAATTGGGCCCCTTCTTATTCAAAGGATTTTGTCTTAGCTGAGTTGGGCGGTCAAACCATTGATCAAGCACTTGCTATGGGGGTCGAGCCTGCCGACATTTGGCGCGCTGTCTTGCGCCACAACCCAGATATCAGTTCTGAGCTCCGCTAACTCTCATAGGAACGCTACCTTTCGGTCGATAAGTTGCTCGTGGTTGCGCCTTCGGGAAATCGCCGAGGAGTTGCAATTTAAATCTTCGAGCTATTTCAAGAATAATGATTCGACCTTCAAGTAGAGCAAATTGGTCACCAAGACACTTACGAGTTCCAGCACCGAATGGGAAATATGCCCCATCTGGCAGGCTTTTTTCAAAATCATTGAACCAACGCTCTGGGACAAAGGAATCGGGAGACGTGAAATATCTTGGATCTCGGTGTGTTACATATTGGCTGATTAATACATGGGCACCCTTAGGAATATTGGTGTCCCCAACGATCACATCTGCAATAGCTCTTCTCGGTGCGACCCAAACCGGTGGCGCTAAGCGAAGTACCTCATTGAATACGGCACTTACCATTGGAGCAGCAAAGAGGATTCTTGCGAAATCTTCGCTATCGGATTGGGCGAGAATTGTGTTGGCTTCTTCTGACAGAGCTCTCCATAAGTCAGGCCTCTTATCCAAGTAAGCAAATGTCCACGTAAGCACATTGGCAGTTGTCTCATGACCGCTCAAAATCAAGGTTAGCGTTTCGTCTGAGATTTCAGACTCTGATAATTTCTCACCCTCACTCGTTTCAGATTCAAGGAGTAAGCCGAGTAAATCATCGCGCTGTACATCAGATCTAATTCTCTCCTCAACGATACGAGTTGCAATTTGGTGGAGGCGGTCAGCTGCGCGCTCAAAACGTTTGAAGTAAGGGAGCGGAAGGTAATCTGTTTTTTCTAATCCAGGCAACATAGTTCTTTCAATTCGGTCAATTGCTATATGCATAGATTCTTGGACCGCTTGGGTGTCATCTTTAATATCTGTTCCAAATAAGATATCGGCGACAATATCGAAAGTGAGCGCCATCATTTCTGGGCCAACTTCCACAGTAGAATTTATCCGCCATGCATTTAGATGCTTTCTAGTTAGCTCCAACATGGATCTGGTGTAACTCGAGATTCGATTGATGTGAAAAGGTGCTTGCATTAAGCGGCGATGGCGCAAATGGATTGGCTCTTCATTTGTAAGCAATCCAGTTCCAAGTACTTTTCGCATTCGGTCAAAACCGACACCTTTAATGAATGAACGCTGTTTACTGACCGTGACTTCATGAACCATTGCGGGATCGAAGGCGGCTATGAAGAGCTCTCGCCCCAGGAAGAAAGAGGCAATTTGGCCGTATTGATCACGAACATCTCGCAAGAAACCTGGCGTATCTTTTTGAAAGCTCAGCGTGAGAGTTAAGGAACGGGGCCCGGGCGGTAACTTCAAATCACGAGCGCGCCCCCGATGTATTGGTGTGGGGATATGGGGGTAAGAAGCGGGGCGGGGCGAGCGGAACGGGCTAACGGCCATGGGTCACGCTAAGTCGAGGCGTGTCTAGGTGTCATTAGAACAAATGTTCGGTAACCTTTACTGGTGATGGCGGAGAGCCATTACGCCCAACCAGAGCGGTTCCACAGTTCCGCCCGAGAATCCTCGGGCCGTCGGTGGTCTTCCGTACCTTCTGGACCAACTAACGATTAAGAGAAAGGCAAGACAGTGGCAAAACCTGCCAAAGATCCAGCAGAAGAAAATAAACAATCAGCTAGCCCTGAAAAGCAAAAGGCCCTAGATACCGCGCTTGCCCAAATCGAGCGTCAGTTTGGTAAGGGCTCCGTAATAAAAATGAGTGAGAAGACCGCAACGCCGATCGAAGTTATCCAAACTGGATCAATTGCGCTAGATATGGCACTTGGCATTGGCGGAATTCCACGCGGAAGAATTATTGAAATATTTGGACCAGAATCCTCTGGTAAAACAACGCTTACCCTTCACGCAATTGCAAATGCACAACGTGCTGGCGGTATTGCAGCCTTTATCGACGCAGAACATGCTTTTGATGCGGAATACGCGAAGAAGCTTGGCGTTGATATCGATGCGCTACTCGTCTCCCAGCCAGACACTGGTGAACAAGCGCTTGAAATCGCAGATATGTTGGTCCGTTCGGGCGCTCTCGATTTGATTGTCGTCGACTCAGTTGCCGCACTTGTTCCTCGCGCTGAGATTGAGGGTGAGATGGGCGACTCACACATGGGTCTCCAAGCAAGATTGATGTCACAGGCTCTACGAAAAATTACCGGCGCCTTAAGTCAATCAAAGACGACTGCAATCTTTATCAACCAGCTCCGAGACAAAATCGGCGTCTTTTTTGGCTCACCAGAAACAACGACTGGTGGAAAAGCGCTTAAGTTCTACGCCTCGGTCCGTATGGATATCCGCAGAATAGAGACTTTGAAAGATGGACAAGAAGCTGTTGGAAACAGAACTCGCGTCAAAGTAGTAAAAAATAAGATGGCGCCCCCATTTAAACAAGCTGAATTCGACATTCTTTACGGTGTTGGAATCTCGCGCGAAGGAAGCTTGTTAGACCTAGGCGTTGATCTAGGTATCGTTAAGAAATCCGGCGCTTGGTTTACCTACGAAGGCGACCAGCTAGGACAAGGCAAAGAGAATTCACGCCAGTTCCTTTTAGATAATCCAGATCTGGCAAATGAGATCGAGTCAAAGATTCGTTCTCATTATGCAACAGCCGATATCGATCCAGCTCTAGTCGCTGCGATTGATGAAGCCGCTGCTGATGTCGAGTTCTAACGAACTACTTGAAGAGGTAGAGAGCGACCCCTACTCAGTTGCTACGACGATAGCGTTATCCGCGCTTGGTCGAAGAGCTAGGAGTAAGGGGGAGCTCTCTGCTCTCCTCAAAAAACGCGGCGCAACTGAAGAGGTAGCAAACGCGGTCCTTTTTCGCCTCCAAGAACAAGGTTTTGTAAACGATTATGAATTTGCCCGTTATTGGAGTGAATCAAGACAGCGTACGAAGAAATTAGCGCGTCGAATAATCGTTAGCGAACTACGCTCAAAAGGAATTAGCGATGAGATTATTGAGTGGATTACGAGCGATATCTCTGATGAAACTGAATTTGAAAATGCCCTGAAATTCGCACAACGCAAAGTGAACGCGTACCAAAGACTTGAACCCGAAGTGGCCTATCGCAGACTCCACGGAGCGCTAGCTCGACGTGGTTTCTCTGGTTCAGTTATCTCACGAGTACTAGGTGAGTTGGGTATTTCGCGTTCTTAACCTGCCAGAGATAAAGTCTGCACATGGCTTCATTTTTGGATTACAGAATCTTGCCAGTACTTGTAATTCGCGACGCCTCTATATCTTCAGATTTGGCCGAAGCTCTAATTGATTCCGGATTGCCGCTTGTCGAAGTAACTTTGAGAACCGATGAGAGTTGGAGCGCTGTCGAGAAACTTACAAAATCTCAAAAATTGATGGTGGGGATAGGTTCTGTAAGTCAAGAGAGTGAATTAAAGCGAGCGCAAGATCTCGGCCTCAAATTTGCGGTTTCACCGGGCTTTTCACCTGAACTATTCTCAACTGCAAAACAACTCGAAATTGAATATCTCCCAGGCGTTGCCACTCCCTCAGAAATCTTGAATGCGAGCCGTATGGGTGCGCGAAATCTCAAATGGTTTCCAGCAAAAGCGCTGGGAGGCGTCTCTTCGCTTAGAGCTGCATCTGCTCCATTTCCAAATTTAAATTTCATACCTACTGGTGGACTTGATCTCGCCGGCGCTACAGAATTCCTTAAAGAGCCAAACGTCAAGCAAGTAGGCGGAAGTTGGATGCTAAAAGAGGAGTGGTTAGCGAATCGCGATTTCGCTGCAATTCGCGCTTCAATAACCGAGAGCTTATCTATACTCAGCAGCGAGAAATAATTATGTTGGCACCAAAAAGATATTTGATTCAAACTCTGGGATGCCAGATGAATTCTCATGATTCAGAGCGAATCGCAGGATCACTTGATGCTGCAGGTTATATTCCGGCGCGCTCAGGTGAAGAGCCAGATCTAATAGTTTTTAATACGTGTGCGGTTCGTGAGAATGCTGACAATAAACTTTACGGTCATTTAAGTTTTCTTGCTCCGATGAAACGCTCTAAACCCAATCTGCAAATTGCAATCGGAGGCTGCTTAGCCCAGAAAGATCGTGGTTCCATAATTGAGCGCGCGCCTTATGTTGATGTAGTTTTTGGAACACATAACCTGGGTTCGCTTCCAGCCTTACTTGAGCGAGCTCGCATTGAAGAGAGATCCCAAGTTGAGATAAAGGAATCCTTAGAGCACTTTCCGTCCGTTCTGCCGGCTCGCCGACATTCCCCTTTCTCTGCCTGGGTTTCAATTTCAGTTGGGTGCAACAACACATGCACTTTTTGCATCGTCCCATCTCTTCGAGGACGGGAGAAGGATCGTCCCGCATCCGAAATTCTCGACGAGATAAAAGCGTTAGTTGATCAGGGCGTCACCGAGATCACTCTTCTTGGCCAGAACGTAAACGCCTACGGCGTGGATTTCTCTGACCGAGAAGCATTTGCGAAACTCTTACGATCTTGTGGAGAAATAGATGGACTGGAACGCGTTCGTTTTATGTCTCCCCACCCAAGAGATTTCACCGAAGAAGTAATAGATGCAATGGCCCAAACTCAAAATGTGATGCCACACCTACACATGCCGCTGCAATCTGGATCCGACAAGATTCTTCAGACAATGCGACGATCGTATAGAAGCGATCGATATCGCGCGATTATCGATCAAGTGCGAAATAAGATTCCTGACTCAACAATAACTACCGACATCATTGTTGGTTTTCCAGGTGAGGCGGAGGAAGATTTTCAAGCTACGTTAGAAATCTGTTCTGATTTGAAATTCCTTGCTGCGTATTCATTCAAATATTCAAAACGGCCGGGAACGCCTGCTTCAACTATGCCTGACCAGGTTCCCGAAGATATCGTGAGCGAGAGATACGACAGACTCCACAATCTTCTTAATCAAACTTCTCTAGAGGTGAATAAAGCTGTTATTGGAAAAGATTTGGAGATATTGATAACCGATATAGAGAATGGGAAGGCCCAAGGCAAAAGTCGTGATTTCAGATTAGTTCACTTTGAGTTAGACAGATTCGCCCGTCCAGGCGATCTCGCTAAAGTAAGAATTACAGATGCAAAACCACATTTTATTTTTGGTAATTTAATTGAAGTTAGAGAAACCAAAGGTGGATTAGCTTTTGAAACTCGTAGAGCTGAGGCTGAGGAGAGAGGCGTCTTTCTCGGCGTGCCCGAGATGAAGAGCAAACTGCTTAAATGACTTTAATTTTTGTCGTTGGGGCAACGGCGACCGGGAAAAGCGACCTAGCAATTGAATTAGCTGAGAGATTACATGGAGAAATCATCAATGCCGATTCGATGCAACTTTACAAGGGAATGAATATCGGGACGGCAAAACTCTCGATCGAGGAACGTCGAGGGATTGTGCATCACTTGATCGACATTTTGGATTTAACCGAAGAATCATCGGTAGCTCAATATCAAACTCTGGCTCGAGCGAAAATTGATGAACTTGAGGCAAAGGGAGTTCCAACAATAGTGGTAGGTGGAACTGGACTTTACGTCAAAGCAATTTTAGATGAATTGAATTTTCCGGAAAGAAATGAGGATGTTCGGGCACGACTACAACGCGAGGCTGAATATATTGGGACACAAGCGATGCATGCCAAGTTAGCAAAATTGGACCCAGCGGCAGCAGCCGCGATTCCAGCTCAAAACTCTCGTCGGGTTATCCGAGCTCTAGAGGTAATTGAACTAACCGGGAAACCCTTCACGGCGAATCTGCCTCGTGAAGGAAGTTCGCGCTACCCAAATGCGAAACAGTTTGGATTAGTTATGGATCGCGAAAAATTAACGCAAAAAATCTCGAATCGCGTAGAAATGATGTGGGAGAGAGGATTCGTTGCGGAAGTTAAAGAACTACTTTCGAGGGGATTGCGAGAGGGAAAGACTGCTAGGGCAGGGCTTGGCTACTCTCAAATAATAAGATTTCTTGATGGCGAAATTTCTGAAGCCGAAGCTAAAGAAGATACGAAGAGAGCCACTCGACAGTACGCGAGAAGGCAAGAGACTTGGTTTTCTAGAGATTTTAGAATTACTTGGCTAAAAGGGAGCATCGAAGAGAGACTTGAAAAGATTACCTCAACTATTATTAGCAATAGATGAAGAATCCATCAGCAACTTACGGTCACGGGACTGAGAATGATTTTGTATTGATTTTTGACCCAGAAGACTCCAAGCAAATTACTGCCAAGGAAATTTCTCGAATCTGTGACCGCGAAAACGGAGTCGGCGCCGATGGCTTAATTAGGATATTGAAACGCGACGGTTACTGGTTTATGGATTATAGAAATCGCGATGGGTCGATTGCAGAGATGTGTGGAAATGGCATAAGAGTTATGGCTAGATATCTTGTCGATCGTGGACATCAGCAGCCAGGAATCTTTCCGATTAATACCAGAAGTGGAAAAAAGTTTTTAAGCGTTCCAGAAATTGGAGACATAACGGTCAATATGGGCCAAATAGCGATTGAACCTGGAGAAGTAACTTGCGATGACTTAAGTGAAAAAAATTCTGGAATCAAAGTGAACGTAGGTAATCCGCACGTGGTCTTTTTCGTGGATTCATTAGACCTAGCTGGAGACCTGAAAAAAGAGCCCCAACTCTCACCAATTTTTCCAGAGGGTATTAATGTGGAATTTGTTAAAGAGCGAAACGATGGCGAGTTAGATATGCGAGTTCACGAACGCGGCGTTGGCGAAACGAGATCGTGCGGAACCGGAACCTGCGCTGTAGCTATGGCTGCCACTATTAGACACGGAGGCAAATTGCCGAGCAAGTGGATTATCCATCCTCCTGGCGGACGATTAGTCGTAGAAATCGATGCTCACTCAAATGCGATATTGACTGGGCCAGCTCTTCTTGTGCGAGATATTGATTTAACCGGATTTCTAGATAAGTAGAAAATAAGAAGAATAAATGAGAGATAGATTTGATGAACTTCTCAATGAGACTCATGAAGTAGTTTCTGATTTTGAAGCATTTTCCCCGGACTCCTTTAATTCAACGCAATTAGATTTAAGCGACCGCGCCGCTCTTAAACGAGTTATTGGTTTATCTACTGAATTAACTGATATTTCAGAGGCTGAGTACAGAAAGCTCCGCCTAGAGCGAGTGGTTTTGGTAGGTGTCTGGACAGTTGGAACAGTTCAAGATGCTAAAAACTCAATGGCCGAATTGGCAGCTCTCGCCGAAACTGCCGGATCTGAAGTGCTAGATGCGGTCATCCAGAGGCGCGAGAAACCTGATCCTGCAACGTACATTGGTTCCGGAAAGGTGAACGAGTTGAAGGGCATAGTTAAAGCAAATGGTGCCGATACCGTGATCTGCGATGGCGAATTAAGCCCAAGCCAACTTCGAAATCTAGAGGATAAGGTGAAGGTCAAAGTTGTGGATAGAACCGCGCTAATTCTGGATATTTTCGCGCAGCATGCGAAAAGTAAAGAAGGTAAAGCGCAGGTTGAATTGGCCCAGATGAGCTACATGCTCCCGCGGCTGCGCGGTTGGGGCGAATCGCTATCTAGGCAGGCAGCGCGAGCTGGAGGTATTGGCGGTCGCGGTCCTGGTGAAACGAAAATTGAGATCGATCGACGCCGTATTCGCGACAAGATGGCCAAGTTAAAGCGAGAAATTGGCGAGATGAAAATTGCTCGTGACACAAAACGCCAGGAACGGAAACGGAATTCGATTCCCTCTGTAGCAATTGCTGGCTATACAAATGCTGGGAAATCTTCGCTTTTGAATCGTCTAACCAACGCTGGCGTTCTTGTCCAGAACGCGCTATTTGCCACACTTGATCCTACGGTGAGAAAAGCTGAAACTGCTGATGGCCGAATATATACATTGGCCGACACGGTCGGCTTCGTCCGGCATCTACCTCATGAATTGATTGATGCATTTAAGTCGACGCTCGAAGAAGTCTCGTCCTCAGATTTGATTGTTCATGTGGTGGACGGTTCTAGCCCCGATCCACTTGGTCAGATTGCTGCGGTCCGCCAGGTTATTCGTGAAATCGGCGGATCAGAGATTCCAGAAATCATCGCCTTAAATAAAGCCGATATTGCAGACCCAGAAACAATCCGCACCGTATTGAGAGTAGAGCCGGCAGCGGTCAAGATCTCAGTACATAGTGGTTTAGGGATTGACGAGCTCATTCGATTGATTGAAAAAAGTTTGCCAAGGCCGAAAATTGAGATTTCTGCCCTAATTCCGTTTAGCCGAGGCGATCTACTAAATCGAGTTCACGAAAGCGGAGAAGTTCTATCGATTGAACATACCGAATCTGGGACGAAGATTCGAGCGCGTGTTGATGGGGCTTTGGCAGCAAAATTAGATAGCTACGTAACTGCTTTTAATTGATTTTCCTCTAGCGAACAGATCTAAGTACTGCGGTTACTTTTCCAAGAATTTCGCAGTTGTCGCCATTTATTGGCTTGAAGGAATCGTTTGCCGGCAAGAGCCAGATATGACCATCTTTTCGTGAAAAGGTTTTTACTGTGGCTTCTCCATCTATCATCGCGGCAACAATTTCACCCTTATTGCAATCTTTCTGGGCTCGAATCACAACGAAATCACCATCGCAAATTGCGGCATCTATCATTGAATCGCCAACTACTTTAAGCATGAATAGTTCGCCTTCGCCGACAATTGAGGCGGGCAAGGGGAGTAGCTCTTCAACATTCTGTTCGGCCAAAATCGGGCCACCGGCTGCAATTCGGCCGACTAATGGAACGTTGTAAGTTTTTTCTTGGGAGATATTTTCAAATTTATCTTCTGGAGTAAGCACTTCGAGAGCGCGACCACGCGAGGGATCTCTTCGGATCCAACCTTTTGCCTCCAGTGCTTCAAGTTGATACTTGACGCTTGAGGGGGAGGCGAGACCAGCCGCTTCTCCGATCTCTCGCATAGATGGCGGATAGCCATTCTCATCCATTGCGATCTTTATCGCTTGAAGGATTTTTAGCTGGCGAGGGGTCAAGCCATTTTCGTCGACAGGGCCATCGGGCAACTCGGTTATGCGAGGGAGGGGTTTCTTTGCCACGATAGAAGTTTAGAACAGATTTACGAAAAATTCAAACAAATGTTCTAAATTGGCTTGCTGATGTCGGTGGTAGGGGGTACTCTTCGCATTAGAACAGACGTTCGAAGAGTATCCCCACTCTCAACGATCGTTCTTTACGAGGAGAGAACGATGACGACGATCGCCATCAATCCGTCTATAAAGGTGAGCGGCCCCCGCCTAACTCGCCGAGGCAGGTTCTTAGCCCGCCTTGCGGTTATCGCATCGCTCTCAATCCTCCTTTTGGCGGGGTTCTCACTCGCCACAAACTCGCAAGCTTCCAGCGAGAGCTCTGATTCGCCCTACGTAAAGATCACCGTCAAACCTGGTGAAACTCTCTGGTCAATCGCTGCGAAGTTGAGCGATGGCGATAGGCGAGCTCTTATCGATGAAATCATCGAAGTTAACAATTTGAAGAATCCAGAAGTAAACGCTGGCCAGAAGTTGTATCTACCGACACGCCCTTAAGGAATCTCTCACCTGATTGAAAACTCTAAACCCTTGCTTTACTCTTACCCCTAGATATTGGGGTTGGAAGTTGATATACTTCCATAAGTAGTGGTTCGAGGGAGAATCGCTAATACACCCAAAATCTTGAGATTTTCAGTATTGAGAGGAACGACACGCCGTGAACTGCCCCTTCTGCCGAAATGAGGAGTCTCGAGTAATCGACTCCCGCCCGGTTGATGAGGGCACCTCAATTAGACGTCGACGTGAATGCACCAACTGCGGCTCGCGCTTCTCAACCCAGGAGACCTCAGTTCTATCGATCATCAAGCGAAGCGGAGCAGCTGAGCCGTTTAGCCGCGAGAAAGTTATCAACGGCGTCCGAAAGGCATGCCAGAACCGACCGGTCTCTGATGATGATTTAGCCCTTCTGGCCCAGCGAGTGGAGGAGGTTCTGCGCGCTACCGGTCAGGCTGAGATCGAGGCTCAAGAAGTCGGTATGGCAATTCTCTCACCACTTCGCGAATTAGATGAAGTGGCTTACCTGCGATATGCCTCTGTATACCGTAACTTTTCCTCCCTTGAAGATTTTGAAGGTGAGATCGCACTTCTCCGCGCTATACCTTCAGAGAAAGCTTCAGCAACAAAACCGCAAGTTTCTTCCCCGCAACTCAAATGAAGTGTCCGATAAGTAGTTGAGAAGAACTTAATACAGCAGCACCAGCAGTAAATAAAAAACTTAAGATTCCTAGAAGAAAATGGAGAAAAAAGAATGTCGGACACGGTGATCAATCGCCAAACGGCCAAGAACAAAGTTGGAAAAGGGCTCCAGATTGAAAGAGTTTTCAGCACTCCTGGCGTACACCCTTACGATCAAGTTATCTGGGAGCGTCGCGATGTTGTCCAGAGCAACTGGAAGACCGGTGAAATTGTTTTTGAACAGAAGGGCGTTGAATTTCCTGACTTCTGGTCGGTAAACGCCTCAACCATCGTAACCACAAAATACTTCCGCGGCGCAGTCGGCCATGACAATCGTGAATGGTCATTAAAGCAAGTTATCGATCGTGTTGTACTTACTTACACAAAAGCCGGCAAGGAGCATGGCTACTTTGCTTCACCACAAGATGCCGAGATTTTCGAGCACGAACTCACTTATATGCTCCTTCACCAGATCTTCTCTTTCAACTCTCCAGTCTGGTTCAACGTAGGTACCACAGCTCCACAACAGGTCTCCGCTTGTTTCATTCTCTCCGTGGATGACACCATGGATTCAATTCTTAATTGGTATCGCGAAGAAGGAATGATTTTTAAAGGCGGATCTGGGGCTGGATTAAATCTCTCTCGAATTCGTTCCTCTAAAGAGCTTCTCCGTTCTGGCGGAACTGCTTCGGGTCCCGTTTCATTTATGAGGGGAGCTGATGCATCAGCTGGAACAATAAAATCTGGCGGCGCCACACGTCGCGCTGCCAAAATGGTAGTTCTAGATGTTGACCACCCAGATATTGAAGAATTCATCGAAACCAAAGTCCGCGAAGAGGACAAAATTCGCGTTCTCAGAGATGCGGGATTCGATATGGATCTCGGTGGCAAAGATGTAATCTCAGTCCAGTACCAGAATGCAAATAACTCAGTTCGCGTAAATGATGACTTCATGCGCGCTTATGAGAATGGTGCAAAGTTCGGTCTGCGCGCTCGCTCGACTGGTGAAATTATCGAAGAAGTAGATGCGAAACAGTTATTCCGCAAGATGGCAGAAGCTGCTTGGGCATGTGCTGATCCTGGAATTCAATATGACACGACAATAAACGATTGGCACACCAATCCTGAAACTGGTCGTATTAATGCATCTAATCCGTGCTCTGAATATATGTCACTCGATAACTCATCTTGCAACCTCGCATCTCTAAACTTGATGAAGTTTTTAAAGAGCGACGGCTCTTTCGATGCTAAGAATTTTGTTAAGTCGGTTGAACTAATCATCACTGCGATGGATATTTCAATCTGCTTCGCTGATTTCCCAACAGAGGCGATTGGCGTAACGACTCGCGCATATCGTCAACTTGGAATTGGTTATGCAAATCTCGGCGCTTTATTAATGGCATCCGGTTTGGCATACGATTCAGATGGTGGTCGCGCACTTGCTGGCGCAATCACCTCGCTAATGACTGGAACTTCCTACCGCCGATCCGCAGAAATCGCTGGAATTGTTGGGCCATATGAAGGTTATGCCAGAAACGCTGCCCCTCATACTCGGGTCATGAAGAAGCATCAAGCCGCATCACTATCTGCAAAGTCAGTTTCGACTTTGGATCGCGATGTTTGGACCGAGGCGAACAAACAATGGGATAGCTGTCTTGCAATTGGTGAGAAGAATGGATGGCGTAACGCCCAAGCATCAGTTCTCGCGCCAACAGGCACCATCGGATTGATGATGGATTGCGATACCACTGGTATCGAGCCAGATTTCTCACTAGTTAAGTTCAAGAAACTAGTTGGCGGTGGTTCAATGCAGATTGTTAATCTGACCGTTCCTCAAGCTCTGCGAAAACTTGGTTACACCGAAGAGACAATTGAAGCGATAGTTGAGTACATAACCGCAAACGGCCATGTAATCGATGCCCCAGGTCTAAAGCTAGAACATTACGATGTTTTTGACTGCGCACTTGGCGCAAGGTCGATCGCTCCAATGGGCCACGTTCGAATGATGGCCGCGTGCCAGCCATTCCTATCTGGCGCAATCTCAAAAACGGTAAATCTCCCCGCGGATGCAACCATCGAAGAAGTTGAAGAGGTTTATTACGAAGGCTGGAAGCTAGGACTCAAGGCGATCGCAATTTATCGCGATAATTGCAAAGTCGGCCAACCTCTCTCCGATGCAAAGGCTACGCAGAAGAGCGATACAACTGAAACGTCAGCGCCAGCTCCAGCAACACGTAAGAGGCTTCCAAAGTCAAGGCCATCTAGAACCACTTCATTCGCTGTAGGCGGCGCAGAAGGCTATATGACTGCAGGAACCTATGAAGATGGTCAACTTGGTGAAATCTTCCTAAAACTTGGCAAGCAAGGTTCGACTCTTGCTGGCGTAATGGATGCATTCTCAATCGCAGTATCAGTAGGTCTTCAATACGGAGTACCGCTTGAGACTTATGTC
>JBEANJ010000009.1:0-18559 GCA_041165565.1 Actinomycetota bacterium
GTATCGGGCGAAATCAGATTTTCTTGTGGAATAGAAAATTGCTTTGAAATTTCCGCCAAATTACTTCTTGCATGAAGTAATTGAGCATTTGCAATCGGGAACTTATCACGCCAAACTTTTGGAGCTGGTAATGAGTCTCCGCGAGCTCGCATCTCCGGCCAATTTGCTTCGGGGATTTGATAGGCATTATTGAGCACAATCAACCAACGATCAATATAGCTCGCTTGAATCTCAGAACGAATACGCATTTTGACAATCGGCAGATTTAGAAATTCATCGCGCAGCTTTGGTTTATTTCGAGCTAATTCGATTATTACCGCATCGTTCAGGAGTCTTCCTGGAGCTAAGTCAATTTCCTTTGCAATCTCATCTCGCGCCTGCCATAGAGCTCGAATTAGTGCCAATTCAAAACGCGATCGAATTTGGTGCATACCCGAAGTTCTACGCCAAGGCTCGGCACGCGGTTTCAAAAGTTCCATCTTGAGAGCCGCGGCAAATTCCTCTTCTGCCCAGGTCAGTTTGTTGGAGTCGCGCAACGTAGCTTCGACTTTATCCCGTAGATCTATCAATACGGCGACGTCTAGCGCCGCATAATCAAGCCATTCACTTCTTAAAGGACGGATAGACCAATCGACAGCGCTATGTTCTTTGGCTAGGGAAATCTCGAGAAGCGATTCACATAATGGAGCTAGGCCAACTTTGGGAAAACCGGCAATTCGAGCGCCCAACTCGGTATCAAAGAGTTTTGCTGGATGAATCCCAAAATCGCGCAAACAAGGTAGATCCTGGCTGCTTGCATGGATAATGCTCTCGTTCTGGGAAATTAATGCTGACAATCGCTTAATGTGCGGTGAATTTTGCAAAGCGATTGGATCAAGTAGATGCAGACCGCCCTCTCGTCTATTTAACTGAATCAGATACGCCCGCGGGCTATATCTAAAGCCGCTAGCTCGCTCCGCATCAATGGCGATTGGACCGACGCCACCCTCCAACTCTTTTAGCGCCCGCAAAAACTCAACTTCGTTCTCAATTACTTTTGGGGTTCCGCCATCAGGGGCGGTGAGATTTCGCATCAATTCCTTGGAGTTAAAGAAGTAACGCCGTCGACCAACGGAGTTAATCCGGAAGCAACTTCGAGAAGTCTTATCCAAGCAAGAAAGTGACGCTCCAAATGGTCTGCAGAAATTGGAGTCCAAGATGCACGGATTTCAATTTCAGCGGAATGTTCCGTATCGGCCATCTGTCCATACGATGCACTCGAGACTCGGGTAACCGTTCCGCTACTTTCTTTACTTGGCGCTGCTGCATCTTTTAGTGAATCTTGAAACCAGGTCCATGCAACATCTGACATCAAGGGATCTGATTGCATCTCACTTTCGACCGCCGACCTTACAAAGGTAACGCAGCGAAAAGTGCCCGCCCAAGCCTCTTGCTCATTAGGATCATGAAGCATCACAAAACGCCCGGTGGCAACATCATCATCTTTGATGATTACATCAGCGCTAAATGCAATCGAAAATGGTGCCAATTTCGCGGGCGCAGGAACTTCAGTGACAGAAATTTCCGGGCGAAAACGCATAGCTCTCGCCTCGCTACAAAATTTCTGAAATTGAATCCCATCTTTTGCCACGGTCCAAGGGTAAGAGAGAGAGCAATGGTGAGGTGGAAGGCGCGTGGGAGTGCCATCCGGTAGGTTGCCGTTATGGGTTCGATTTTGGCGCTTTTTTCAAGCCTGCTTTGGGGAACAGCTGATTATCTAGCTGGCAATCTTTCAAAGAAATATCGCTCAATTGCGGTAACTGGCGTTTCTCAATTCTTTGGCTTGATTTTTGGCTTTCTCGCAATAGTTACAACTTTAATTTTTGGCCGCGAATTCATATCCCCGAATTTAAGTTTCAGTGGTTACTTTCTTCCAGGTGTAATCGCAGGAATTTCGGGTTTTATCGGATTACTAGCGTTCTATAGCGGACTTGCCACTGGAAGGATGGGAGTTGTAAGTCCAATTGCCTCGCTCGCGGCCGTAATTCCACTTACTGTCGCATTCATTGAGGGGGAGCGACCAACTACGCTGCAAAGTCTTGGACTATTAGTGGCTTTGACCGGTGCATTTTTAGCTAGCGGCCCAGAAATCAAAGGTGGCTTACCAATCCGGCCGCTAATTTTTGCTGTGATTGCCGCACTGGGATTTGGTGGCGCTTTAACTTTTATTGCAATTGGAGCGAGAGTTGATTCGTTACACACTATGACCACAATGCGATTGGCATCTGTAACAATCTGCGTTTTCATTGCATTACGCGCAAAGTCGCTCGGTGGCTTTACCAAAAGTGATATCCCAACTTTATTGTTTGTTGGGATTGCTGATTTTCTTGCAAACTTCCTACTTGGAATTGCAACAACAAAAGGGCTTGTTTCAGTTGCTATGGTTTTGGGCTCGCTATTTCCGATAGTCACTTCTATTTTGGCATTTAAATTCTTAGGTGAGAGGCTACACAGAATCCAGTATCTCGGTATCACTTTTGCGGTAGCCGGGGTTGCCTTTATCTCGGTGGGTTAGGCTCCCATAGTTCAAAGCTTAAGCCCTCTAAGGTTTCTTGTGAGGTTAATGAATAATTATCTTTTAAATCTCTCTCGTCAAAAATATGTCCATCACCACTCATATTTACTCGCGTCAAGAAAAATTGATCAATTAGTTTTTCAGGGAGAATGCTTGAGAGGAAATTGACTCCTCCTTCAATAAGAATTGATTGATATCTACTTTTTGCCAATAGCACTAAATCGATAGGAGAGCAGTTATGAAATTCAACGCCGGGTACCTCAATCCTTAGGGATCGACTAGCTACTAGAAGGGGCGTAGAAATTCCTCGATACGGTTCACCATTAAAGGTTCTGCCACCAATCAAAATTACATCGGCCTGGCTACGCAATAGGTGAAATCGCTCCCGGTCGGCTTTTGGACTAAGTGGTCGCGAACTGCCGTTAAGTATGGTTGCGCCATCTGAGGCGAGAATGAGATTTGCCCGCACCTTTGAAACTGAGGCCGAAGACATAGTGACAGAAATAGTGGCATACGATGTCAGTGCCCCTCTCTATCCTCCATGACATGATCATTGATTGCGACTCTTGTGCCGTAAGAGATTTGAAGTGCGACGATTGCGTGGTCTCGGTATTGATTGGTAACCCTCGATCAATGGGAAGCGAGGAGTCCCGGGTTATCGACCTACTCGCCTCCCGAGGGATGGTGCCGCCGCTTAGATTCCAGCTCCAAGGCGACTCACAGTCGAAAGACTCGCTCTCAGGTTGAGCCCTCCCAGGTAACGCGGTTAGCCTAAAGCGATGAACCGCCCTCGGACTCTTGCCTCTCTACTATCCGTGGCCCTTGCTATCACTCTGGCGCCACCTTCGTATGGAGCGCCCAACCCGGATCTATTGAGAGTTCGCGCTGAGGTAGAGCGCCTCCAGGAAGATGCCGCAGAAGCTGGTGAAAATGCTCAAGCCGCAAAGATTGAATTAGGACGCCTCCAGAAACAACTGGCATCAGTCCAGCAAGAAGCGGCAAGCCAGAAAGAAAACGTAGATGAAATCAGAAAATCGCTCGCCTCAATCGCAGTCGCGCGCTACAAATCTACTGGATTAGGTGAGAGCGTTGAACTACTTTTCTCATCAGATCCGACACTTTATTTATCTGCCGCCGGATCGCTAGAGAGCGTAACTCGAAAACAATCCTTGAAGTTGCGGCAATTTGCAATTGCTAAGCAACGTCTTGATGCGACTTCACTTACTGTGGGGGATAAGTTAAGCCTGGTTAAAGCTGCGGAAGCTCGCTACCGCGCACAGGCTGCTCAAGTTGAACAGAAGTTAGCAGCAGCTGAAAAGTTACTCTCTAAATTAGAAAAAGCCGATCGTGAGCGCTTACTGCGTCTACAGGCGATGGATGAAGATGCGCGCGAAAAGTATTCGAAAGAGCAGGCCCGACTTGCAAATACGGTATCGGGTAGAGCAGGCGTTGCACTTAGATATGCTGTTAAACAAATTGGCGATAACTATGTCTGGGGCGCATCTGGTCCTATTAAGTGGGATTGCTCTGGTTTAACTATGCGAGCATTTCAACAATCCGGGGTTCGGCTTCCTCACTCTTCGAGAGCACAATTTGGTTATGGACGAGCTGTAGCTCGCGGCAATTTACTCCCTGGAGATTTAGTTTTCTTCGGTAGCCCAATCTCGCATGTTGGAATTTATATCGGCAAGAGCAAGATGGTGCATGCACCGCGCCCGGGGGCAAGAGTCCAGATTGCAGAATTTGGAAATTTCTTTGGCCGCAAAAAGTATGTAGGAGCTCGTCGTCTCTAAGGAAAAACCGGTTCGAGTATTACTTGTAACCAACGACTTTGGACCGCGCGCCGGTGGAATTGAAACCTTTATTGAGGGACTGTTAGCTCGAATATCAGATGCTCGAGTAATTGTTTACACATCTAACCAACCTAAATCTGAGGAATACGATTTGGAGTGGAAGCATAAATTCGGTGTCGAAGTAATTCGCGATCGTAGCCGCATTCTTTTGCCTACGCCAAGAGTCATTAGCGCATTGCGTAAAGTAATCAAGAAAAATGAGATTGAACTGATTTGGTTTGGGGCTGCGGCTCCACTTGGAATATCAGCAAAATGGTTGCGCCTACCTAAAATAAAAAGAATTGTGACTTTAACCCACGGCCATGAAATTTGGTGGGCAAAAATTCCTCCTTTTTCGTGGTTAATGCGTTTTAGCGCTAGCCATATAGATAATTTCGGATATCTAGGTTCCTTCACAGCTAAAGAAATTTCAAGAGTGGTACCAAGTGAGAAACTAATACAAATCGCTCCTGGAATAGATGTAGAGCACTTCCGTCCTCGTGGGGATGGGCTAAGAAGAGAGTTGAATTTGTCCGATTCTCCCGTCATAGTCTCAGTCGGGCGACTGGTGCATCGAAAAGGACAGGATCGACTTTTAGAAGCGCTTTCGATTATTAAAGAGGAATACCCAGATATAACGCTTTTACTTATTGGAGAAGGTCCGTATCGAAAAGAACTAGAAGGAATCTCAAGAAAACTAAAATTAACTGAAAACGTTAAGTTCCTTGGTCGGGTTGCGTATGAAGATCTTCCTAACTATCTCTCAGTAGGAGATTTCTTTGTAATGCCCGCAAGAACGCGATTATTTGGTTTGGAAGTAGAGGGGTTAGGAATTGTTTACTTAGAAGCAAGCGCGTGTGGACTACCTGTCATAGTTGGAAATTCTGGTGGAGCGCCCGATGCCGTACGTCACGGCGAAACAGGATTTGTGGTCAATGGAAAGGACGTTAGGGAAATAGCGGAGCGGTCACTTTATCTCCTGCGGAATGAAGAACTGAGATTTAGCATGAGCGAGCAAGCACGGCTATTTGCAGAAAACAATTGGGATTGGGATATCTGGGCTGAAGAATTCAATAAGTTACTGAAGATTACCGCTACGCAATCTGATTAATGAGGTAACAGACCCAACTTTCTTGCCGCGTTGATTGCTTGTACTCGATTTGTTGCTCCAAGTTTTCGGTAGATGGAAGCTAGATGAGTCTTGATTGTGGATTCAGTAACAAATAGATGTTGCGCCATTTGTGAAACTGTATCTCCGGTGGGAAGTATCTCTAGAATTTCTAGCTCTCGCGCGGTTAGTCCTACGCTTTGATTTTTTAGAGATATTGCATCCGTAATTTTCCTCGCTGCAAATGTTAGTGGATTTAAAGAACTCGTCTTTATTGCGCTTATTAATTCACTTATGGGAGCTGATTTATCAACGTATGAGCTGGCACCTGATTCCATACAGGCCAAGATATGTTCTGGAAACTTTGAGAAGGTCAAGGCAACTATTCCCATTTGTTGCGATAGAGCTCTAGCCCAAGCGATAACTTCAAGTCCATTTCCATCGGGCAGATGTAGATCTACAACGAGAACATCTGGACTGTGATGGGGAATTTGCACGAGCGCCTCACGTTTAGAGGCCGCTTCACCTATAACAGAGAATTCATTTTCCCGAGACAGTGCTCTTCTCAATCCCTCTCTTACCAAGATGTGGTCATCTACGACCAGTATTCGAATGCTCATGCGAGTCGGATAGTGACTAAATATCGAGATCCGGTTCCATCAGACTCCCAGTTAACGCAACCGCCAACCATTTCAATTGCCTCGGAAATGGAGCGAATCCCAAAATTTCGATCAGAATGGGTTATTCCTCCAACTCCGTTATCCGAAACTTCAAGTACCAATAAATTATTGGAAACAACAGACTTCACCGAGAATCGATCACATCTGGAGTGGCGTGCGCTATTGCGCGCTATTTCGCTAATAGCTCTCACAATCGCATCTTCAACGTCTTGACCAAGTGAAAGATTTGGCAAATTAATATCTACTCTTATCTCACCGAGAATATCTTTGAGTATTGCTTCAAGTTCAAATAGCGATTTTGTCCTAAGCAAATAGATCTCATCTCTAAGAGAACGGCTTAAGAGAAGAAGGTCTAGTCGAATTTTTCTTAATTGGTTACGAGTTGGACCTTCAAGATTTTGATTACTAATTAGCTCATCAAGGGAAAGTCCCAGAGCAACAATCTGCTGCGCCGGCCCATCGTGAAGTCGGCGCGCAAGTTCCAAGCGATCAGGCAAAAAGTTCTGCGATCTCGGAAGCAAACTCCTTTTGAACCACGTGACGTTTCACAGAAAGCTTTGCGGTGAGATGTCCACCAGCAATAGTGAAATCAACAGGGAGAATCTTGAATTTCCTAATTGATTCGGCTCGACTTACTGCCTTATTTGCTTCATCAACAGCAGTCTGAATTACCGATATCAAATCTGGATCATTAGTTAAATCGGCAACGGTGGCGCCATCTTTCTTATTGGCGGTAATCCATCCCTTGATAGATTCTGGGTCAATTGTTATCAGCGCTGCAATATATGGTTGATTATCACCCACGACGATGCATTGACTTACAAGAGAATGAGCGCGAAGTCGGTCTTCAAGCACTGCAGGTGCAACATTTTTTCCACCAGAAGTTACGATCAATTCCTTCTTGCGACCGACTATATAGAGATAGCCCTCTTCATCTAGTTTTCCTAAATCTCCAGACTTGAAGTAACCATCATCAGAGAAGACTTCACTATTTGCGGCATCGTTCTGCCAGTAGCCTCGCATCACGATTGGTCCCTTAATCAACACCTCGCCATCATCTGCGATCTTTATCGTTGTTCCAGGAATTGGCCTTCCAACAGAACCAACTTTGTGAGCAGTTGTTAGGTTTAAAGTTGCACCGGCAGTAGTTTCAGTTAAGCCATATCCCTCTAGAACTCGAACGCCAGCGCCTCGGAAGAAATGACCAAGCCGCTCACCAAGTGGCGCACCACCGGATATCGCAGCTTCAACTCTTCCACCAAGTCCATTTCTAATCTTGGAATAAACCAAGCGATCAAAGAGTGCGTGTTTTACCTTTAAGCCCAGAGGCACTTTCCCTTCATCGAGAGATTGGCTGTATTCGATAGCGATATTCGCAGCCTTTCGGAAAATCGCACCTTTACCAGCCGCATCTGCTTTCGATTCAGCGCTGTTGTAAACCTTCTCAAAAATTCGCGGTACAGCTAGTACGAAGGTGGGTTTGAATGATGCAAGATCGGTGGTCAAACGTCCGAGCACATCACCACAATGAGCAAGGTGAAGTCCGGCACGTAAAGAACCTATCTGCACCATGCGACCAAAAACGTGTGCAACAGGAAGGAACAAGAGCGTCGAACCGCCTGGTTTCAAGAAAAGATCGGAAGCTCCCATAACAACATTTCCACACTCGGAAAGGAAGTTGCCGTGGGTTAGTTGGACGCCTTTTGGCTTACCAGTTGTGCCTGATGTATAAATCAAGGTAGCGAGCGTGTCAGGAGTAAGAGCGCTGCGCCTGCGGTCGATTTCTGCATCGGAGATTTCACGACCGAGATACTCTAATTGTGAAAGTACATTCTCAGTCATAGTCCAACAGTTCTTGGTAAAACTTGGAAGAACTGGAGTGACTAAATCTTTGAGTTGCGGTGTTTCAACAATTATTGCTACGGAGTGGGAGTCAGTTAGAATCCAATCGACTTGTTCTGGAGAGGACGTCTCATAGATTGGTACCGGTACGCCGCCGGCAAACCAGATTGCAAAATCAAGAATCGTCCATTCGTATCGAGTGCGCGCCATGATCGCAACGCGATCGCCAATCTCAACTCCAGACGCAATCAGTCCCTTTGCGGTTGCTCGTACCTCAGCTTCTAATTCGCGGGCGTTAACAGGCTGCCAACCATCACCGAGAGGTCTGGAAACCATAATCCGCTCTGGTTCAAACCAGGCGCGTTCCGCGATCAAATTGGTTAGGTTGCCGGCGGTTGCTGCGGGCTCGAGAGCTGGTACGAAGAATTCAGTCATGGCGGAAAACTACTGGTAGAGGGGGTCTATCGGAAGAGGTAACCTCACTCCATGGCGGAAATCTCTTCAAAGACGGTAACTATCGAGGCCCCAGCAAGCGATGTGGCGGCAACCTTGGCAGATCTTGAGAGCTTCCCGAAGTGGTCCTCGGCGATCAAGCATGTTGAGGTTCATGAGCGTGATGGTTCCGGACGTCCAACTTCGGCGACTGTAAAGATTGAAGCTGGAGTTCTAAAAGATCGCGCCAAACTTAATTACGACTACTCCGCATTTCCAAATGCAATCTCATTCACACTTGAAGAGGCTGATCTGATGACTGAGATGACGGGAAGTTACTCCATCAAAGATGGCGGCGAGAGTTGTGACGTTACTTATAGCTTAAATGTCCAGGTCTCTATGCCCGTTCCTGACATGATGCGAAGAAAAGCTGAGATGGCAACAATTGAAGCGGCGCTCTCACAGCTGAAACAGAAACTCGAAGGCTAGCTTTAACTCTCGAAGGGGTATCTCAACCCAATCTGTTGTCGTATTTCATCCATAGTTTCCATGATTTCCAAACTCTCGCTATGGCTCATGACTTTACTTTCAATTTCTCCAGATTCTATTAAATCTTTAAAGGCAAGAGCTTGCTCGCGTAAGCCATGACCTAAATACAGATTGGGATATTCCTTCGTCTCGCCACTGATTACAGTGCGCATAGAGGTGGGTGTATAGAAATTACTATCTATTTCAACTCGTCCAATGCTTCCAACAATTGTTGCAACACAAGGCGTTCTAACCAAAAGCGTGGTTGTTAGATTAGCTTGTGCGCCATTCTCATAAGTAAAAATCATGGAAGTTTGCGAGTCAACGCCAGATTCATTCATTACACCATCGGCAATAATTTTCTCAGGTCGACCTAACAACATTGAAGCTAGCGAAATTGGATAAATGCCTAAATCAAGAAGCGCACCACCTGCTAGCTCTGGAGAATGTAATCGATAATATGGATCTTTAGGCAGTGCTTGGCCGTGATCGGCTTGGATAGAGATGATTTCACCAATCACACCGCTATTTACAATTCCTCGCAGGCGGATGAAATTGGGCAGGAAGCGACTCCACATCGCCTCCATTAACGGAATTTTTTGCGATTGAGCGGAATCAATCATCGCTTTAGCTTGCTGAGCGTTGCCGGCAAAAGGTTTCTCAACCAGAACTGGCTTTCCGGCTGAGAGAGCAAGGATGGCATTTTGTGAATGCAATGAATGCGGAGTTGCAACATAGATAGCGTCTACATCGGCATTTACTAGATTTTCGTAACCAGTTATTGGCGTTGCGCCAAATTCACGAGCTAGCGCTTCAGCCTTTGCCGGTGTTCTTGATCCGAAATGTGTGACTCGATCTCCATCGGTAAGTTCAAGATCCTTCGCAAACGCGCGTGCGATGCCTCCGGTCCCAATCACGCCCCATCTAAATTTTCTTTTCAAAGGGCAATCCCGTCGTCGTCATCTGGGTCTGGCTTCATCTGCCAGAAAAAAGTGATCACGCCGGCCATGAGTGCAATTGCACCTGGCCAGAATCCGATTCCAAAAGGGTCAATGGGGGTTAGAGCTGTAATCAAAACGTAGGAGGGACCGCCAATCACTCCAACTAGGGCTCCACGTTGCACGGAAGTTAAAGTAGGAAGCGGCTTATTGTCACCTGGATAAACATCGACTCCAGATTGCTCTAATTCATCTAGATAATCACTTGGCGAAGACTCGTCTAGAGCTAGACCTTCAACTATTGAATTAAATTCGTCATCAATGAGACTTTCCGTTGATACTTCTCCCGTTAAAACATCTCGGATAAAAGAATGTGATTCAGATACCAGTAAAGGTAAGTCGAAATCCAGAGCTACGTTGTGAAAAGAGTTCTCAAAGATAACTTCTCGAATATCTACTGAAGAAACATTATCAATTACCATCTCTGAGAATTTTGGATCTACGACGTGGTCTTGAATGGAGTAACCAATCATTAGTGGAACATCTACTTCAGATAGCTCATTTCGCACCTTACGCCACAGTTTCTGTAAAGAGTGCAGAGCTTTCAACGGCGTTCGGCCATAACTATGTCGAGGCGGGTTCGGAGCCGCAACATCGGTGCCTCGCCCCACAATTGAGGGTATGAAATATTTAATGATTGGCACTAGTGACATCACTAGTCGGTCGTCGCCAATTGAAGGATTAACCAATATCAATCCTTCTATCGCCTTTCCTTTTTGGGCGGCAAGATGAAGTGCGAGTGCTCCACCCATAGAAAATCCTGCGACGAAGATTCTTTGATGGTTATTTCGAATAGTTTCAAAATTCTTTTCAATTTCTCGATACCAATCTTGCCAAGAAGTTTCATTCATCTCGCTCCAATTAGTTCCATGTCCGGGAAGGCGAGGTACGTAAACCGTGTAACCCTCAGCATGCAAACCTTCTGCCCATGGTCGAATCGATACTGGCGAACCCGAAAATCCATGAATCAGCAAAACCGCAACCTGATTGCCAGCAAGGTGAAATGGCTCGGCATTAGGAATGCTCACACGCTCGATTTTGTCACAGGTTTGTCAGGTCAAGGCATAGGGGTCGTAAATTAACCCCATGGCGCTTCGCAGGCGGCCCTCAGTCGTTCAAGGCGACAAGGTTGCATATGGATTACTTAAATCTTTTCTAATGCCTGTTTTAACTCTGCTCTTTAGACCGAAGGTAAGTGGACTTAGAAATGTACCGGCACAAGGCCCAGTAATAATTGCCTCGAATCACCTCTCATTTAGTGATTCAATTTTTATGCCACTTGTTATCCCAAGGAAAGTAACGTTTCTTGCAAAGAGCGAGTACTTCACATCGCCTGGACCAAAAGGACTTTTAAAAAAGTTAACTTTCATCGCATTGGGTCAAGTTCCAGTCGATCGAGCTGGTGGATCTAAATCTGAGGCAGCACTTCTAACGGGGTTATCAGTTCTTGCTAACGGAGAGTGTCTTGGCATTTATCCAGAAGGGACGCGATCTCCTGATGGACGGCTATACCGCGGTCGAACGGGAGTTGCTCGACTTGCTTTTGAATCTGGAGCCCCGGTGATTCCAGTTGCAATGTTCAATACCGCTGAAATTCAACCGACTGGCAAAGTGATACCGAAAATACTTAGAGTTGAAATGAAATTCGGTGAACCTATGTATTTTGAAGGAGTTGAAAACGGTAGCGATCCTGAAAAGTTAAGGAAAGCGACCGATCAAATTATGAAGAAGTTACAAGAAATGTCTGGACAAGAGTATGTAGATATCTATGCCTCACAGGCTAAAGAGGCGCTAGAAGCGGAACGTAACAAAAAACCAGTTCGAAAACGAAGTAGAAAAAAGAGCTAGTTACTCAGATCCAAAAACTTCTCGGCGCTCGGAGATAAATTTACAATTTTCACAAGAGCTATCTCGGACCGGAGTAGGGCCGGAGACCATCGTAATAAATTCGGTCAACCGATTTGAGAGCGAAGCGGGGTCGCGCTTTATTGGGAACCATGAACTATTAAGTTCAAGATTAAATCCATCATTTGGATTTCCGACAGGCTTCTTTGGTGACCAAACTAAGAGACCTAAGACCGAAACTTTCTTTGGGGCATCTGAGGCTGGATTTTCAAGTGAGAATGCATAAGCCTCTAATTGTGGGGAGTAGAACTCACTCTTATCGTTATCTTTTCCTTGGAACTTGCAATCGATTACGCCGTAAGTTCCGTCAGAAAACTCCATTAGTAAGTCGTATTTACCTCTAATCGCAAAGGGCGAAGAGTTTCCATTGATTGGTATTGGAATTGATTTAACCCATCCGCCTTTACCCACAACTCGACCTTCAGGGATATCTGGGTGAAGATCTTTTGAAGTTGCGTTAGCGAAATGGCCTTCTTGTAGAGCTGAGAGTTCGCCTACTAGAGGAAAGAATGAAGGAGCCTTTAATCCGTGGTTGTAATAAAGCCAGAGACAACGGTGGCAGTTATCCCAAGAGAAGGTGAGATCACTTGGGCTTATGAATTCGCGCGCTTTACTCATGGGCGAGATTGTGCCGTTGGAGACTGACAAACTCGGGCTACGCCACGGAAATCAGGGTAAAGAGACCGAGCAAAATTATTACCGCCCCACCAAGTCTTCGTAGGAGCACAAGGCGCATTGGCGAGCTTGCCATCCAAGCTCTTACTGTTCCCGCGAGAAGACCCCAAGTGCCATCGCCAATAATCGCCAAAATAGCAAAAGTTGCCCCCATCAAAAGAAGCTGGCCAGTGAGATTTTCTCCATCACGATCTAAGAACTGGGGAAGTATTGCTGCAAAGAACACCAGCCCTTTGGGATTAAGCGCACCGACCCAGAAACCATCTCTAATCGAGCGAAGGTGGGAAGGCCTAATCTCGCCTTGGCTTAACATTTCCGAAGCGGCAATTCTTGAATGCTTAAGCGCATCAATTCCAAGGTAAATCAGATACAAACCGCCAAGGATTTGGACTGTAATGAATGCAAATTCACTTCGCTCAAGCAGCGGACCAAGACCGAAGGCAATTAATATTGAAAGCGCAAACATTCCCAGGGCATTACCTACAACCGTTGCAACTGCCGTAGCGCGCCCCCATGAAATTGCTCGCGCAATTGCAAAAAGTACGCTCGGGCCAGGTGCCAAGATTATGAGTGCTGACGCAATCAGATACTCAGGAAATCTACTAGGAATTACCATATCTCAATTATCTACATATTTCAGAGAAAAATGAAACAGAGGCGGAGAAATCCGCCTCTGTTCTGAACCTTCCTAACTATGCAGCGCTAGTTCCTCTAGATTTGGAGATTGCGTGAAATACGCGATACCCAATTACTGCAACAAGAGTGGCATTAATGATTCCATTAAATGTGAAATCACCGCTTGTCCAGGAAATATCTGCAATTCCAATAATGATTGCAGAAGCTGCAACTACCAAGTTTGTGGAATCTGCGAAATTAACTCGAGATTCAATCCAAATCTTGGCGCCAAGAATTCCAATCATTCCGAATAGAGCAACTTGAACTCCGCCAAGCACTCCGCCTGGAATTGCACTAAGAACCGCACCGAATTTCGGCGAGATTGAGAGCACAATCGCACCAATAGCAGCGATCCAATAGGCCGCTGTGGAATAGACGCGCGTTGCCGCCATTACGCCAATATTTTCAGCATAAGTGGTGGTTCCAGATCCGCCGCCAGCTCCTGCGAGAGTTGTTGCGACGCCATCAGCGAGGAGAGCATTGCCCATCTGATCGTCAAGATTCTTGCCTGTCATTGTTGCTACCGCCTTTACGTGTCCAACGTTTTCGGCGATAAGAACTAGAACTACCGGCAAGAAGAGCACGATCGCGCTCAACTTGAATTCAGGAGTTGTGAATGTAGGTGCTGCAATCCACTTTGCTGCGGAAATTCCATCGGTCTTGACATCACCCATCAAGAAGGCAACCAAATATCCAACTAGTAGCCCCATAAAGATTGAGATTCGACCAAGAAATCCGCGAGAGAAAGCTGCGAAGAAAGCGATTGCAATAAGCGTTATCGTGCCGAGCATCGGACCGCTGGCAAGGCTTCCCTTTGCGGCGCCTGCAAGGTTGAAACCAATAACCATAACAATAGTTCCGGTAACAACAGGTGGCAGCATCCAATCAATCCATCCAGTACCTACCATCTTTGCGATAAATCCAACGAGCGCTAAGAGCACGCCGGTTGCGACAACGCCGCCAAGTGCAACAGCCATGCTGTCACTCTTTACAGATGCGGCTATGGGAGCAAGGAACGCAAAGGAAGAACCAAGATAACTTGGCAATTTGTTCTGGGTAAGAATAAGAAAGAGCATCGTGCCAACTCCGGAGAAAAAGAGTGTGGTCGTAGGCGGTAGCCCGGTAAGAATTGGTACAAGGAAAGTCGCGCCAAACATGGCAGCGATGTGCTGTAGTCCAACACCGATAGTTCTTGGCCAGCTAAGTCGTTCATCCGTGGATACAACTTCGCCCGGAGCGATGCTGGTTCCATTTCCGTGGAGTTTCCATGAGAGAAGGCTCATGTGAATGGTCCTCATTTCTAGCGCGCCCATTGGTTATGAAGGAGGCGCACTAAAGAAGGAGGCTAGAACTAGCGACTCGTTACTAGGGCGTAAGGCGCGCCGAAACTGGATTTATATCTTTGAGTTAAGGAGATTTTTTACTGCGCGTTGAGCGTCATTTGCAGATTTTGAGTTGATAGCGATTTCCGCGGCTGCTCTCGCCTGAGATAGGGAGAGGGCATGAGAAATCGCAACTAGATCTGAAACAGCTCCTGCACCTGCACTCAAGGATTCAACTCCGAGCCCAATAAGAACCGGAGCGAGTAAGCGATCGGATGCCGCCTCGCCACAAACACCAACTTTTATCCCTCGAGATTTAGCGAGGTCACAAATTCTTGAGATTGTTTTGAGAAGTATTGGTTGCCAAGGATTTAAAAGATGTGCGACGGTAGAGTTTTGACGGTCAGCCGCAAATAAATATTGCGAGAGATCATTTGTTCCGATAGAAAGAAAATTTATGGATTCAGGTAAATTTGTAATATCTTCGATAATTGAAGGAATTTCAACCATTACTCCTATTGATTCGAAATTTAGTTCTCTTGCGGAATTTGAGAAAACTGTTGCCTCTTGCGCATTTGCAATCATGGGGGCCATAACTGAGATTCTTCGATTTGGGAATTGGATCGAAACTTCTTTGATCGCTCGTAATTGATTTTCGTAAAAATGGGGCCTCACCCAAGAAATGCGTTGTCCCCGAACACCTAAGGCCGGATTCTCCTCTATGCCCAGATTTAAAAATTCGATTGGTTTATCGGTTCCGGCATCAAGCGTTCGAAATATAACTTCGCCCTCGGGGCAATTAGAGACGATTTCTTTATATATCTTGAATTGTTCCTCGATTGTTGGTTCTACTTTGGCGTCTAGGAATAGCAATTCAGTTCGGAGCAGACCGACTCCTAGAGCTTTTGATGATTTAACAAGTGCGGCATCTTTTGCGGAGCCAACATTTCCTAAGGGGCGGAAAACAGATGTTTTTTGTTTGGGCAGATTTTCCCACCATGGAACTGTGTGTTCAATGGTTCTTGATCCAAGGTAGACCGCATTTTCTGTGGGATCTAACGTTATAGTTTCATCTGCTTTTAATTGAGAGATATCACCACAACCAACAACCGCAGATATTCGCAATTGCCGACAGACGATTGCCGTGTGGGAAGTCGGTCCGCCATCTCTTGTGACGACTCCTTTAATAGCTGAAGTGAATTTAGAGGTTTCAAGCGGACTTAGATCATTTGAGACGACAATCCACTCACCATCTTTCGGAAAATTCAATAAAGTAGATTTTCCGGCTGCACCATCAATCAATCTCACTCCAATTTCTTTTAAGTCTGCGATACGAGCCTCAAACTCCTCGCTACCGCCGACTAAGAGTGAGGTAAATTCGTTGATGGCCGTTTCAATTGCTTCAGGTAGGGATTTCCCAGAATTTATTGATTCTATAATCGCGGAAGAGAGCTCTGGGTCGGTAATCAGGGCTAACTGAGCATTGAGAATATCCCTTAGCGTTTTATCTTTGGAAGCCTTGATGGATTCATTGAAATCTGCTTCAACTTTCTTAACAGCTTCGCTTAATCTAGTAATGGCATCTTCGGAAGAGAGCTTTTTAAGTGAATCGTGTGAATCTGAATTACCGCGTTCAATTAAAAAAATTTTTCCGATTACGGGTTGATCGCCAACGCCGTAGCCTGATATCCCTGCCATAGTTAATTTTGGATGCAGGCTTCTAAATTGTCCAATATCTTCTTTGCGCCTGCTTCGTCGGAAGTTTCACAGACGACCAATATTGATTCGCCTTGCGCGACCTTCAAGGTAAGCAAACGTAAGGGACTCGCGGCATTAACGAGTCCACTCTCGTTTCGGCCAACTTTCACCGGGAAGCCAGCAGTTTTTGCGATTTCAGCAAATTGAGCAGCTGGTCTGGCATGGAGACCAACCGCAGCTTTTACTTCCATACTTCGCGTGAACATGTTATGGATTGACCACAACTTTGATAGCCGTGCCACTCATCACAGCATCAATTGCATCAGATACGCGATCTAATGAGACTTTATGCGTAATCAGATCGCTTACCGCGACCTTACCGCTAGATATCATGTGCAGCGCTTCAAGATTTTGACTTGGACTAGAACCATTGGCACCGAAAAGCGTTACTTCTTTATAGTGAACAATGTTGGCATCACAATTAATGAAAGGCTTATCTTTTGGAAGGCCGCCAAAGAAGCTAACTCTTCCTCCTGGGGAGACTATCGATATCGCCAGTTCTTGAGCCGCGCCTGAAGGCGCCGCAGTTATTACGACAGAAGGGCCACGGCCATTTGTCAGAGTTTTGATAGCGGTAGCGAGATCTTCTTTGCCCATATCAATTGATGCATCTGGCTTAACTTTTTCAGAAGAAAGTGCAAGACGTTCGCCATTGATGTCTGCAAGATAAACCGTTTCGGCGCCTAAAGCGCGAGCTAGCCGTACGTGAAGACATCCAATTGGCCCCGCTCCCATCACGAGAACCGTGTCTCCTTTTGTGATTCCAACGATTTTCTGAGAATTAAGGACGCAGGCTAACGGCTCGGTTACGGCAGCTTCATCAAAAGATACATTGTCAGGAATTTTATTCACACCATTTACCCGAATTACTTCCCAAGGAATAACCATAAATTCCGCAAAGCCACCAGCGAATTGATAGCCCATACTTAATTGGTTTTCACAGATAGTCATTCGATTGGATTTGCAAAGCCAACAGTCACCACAGGGAATGGCGGCGATAACTTGAACCCGATCGCCAATTGAAAATCCAGTGATTTCGCCACCAATTTCTACAATTTCTCCAGAGATTTCATGTCCGATAACCTGAGGCGGCTTTAGGCGAGGGTGGCCATGTTTAAAAATTTTCGCATCTGTACCACAAGTAGCGCAGGTCTTTACTCGAATCAGAATCTCTTTGGGGCCGGCATTTGGTTTCGGCACTTCAATTATGGAGAGGTTACCGGGTTCCTTAAAGAGCGCTGCTTTCACTGTTAAACCTTTCTATGGAGAAAATTTTGGCTAATTCGCTATCAGAACTTTAAGTATTTCTTCTTTATCCTCTGATTGATTTAGTTTTCGTAGTCGTTCTTCATCAACTAAGACTTCCGCAAGATTACCAAGGATTTCTCCATGCTCATCTTCTTTTGCCGCAATACCAATGCAAATCGTTGCAGATTCATCGCCCCATGGGATTGGGTCGGTGAATCTTATAAATACTAGTTGGCCGAAGTTCACAAGTGAGCGAGCTTCATCAGTTCCATGAGGAATGGAAACTCCATTTCCCATGTACGAAGGAAAAATTTTTTCTCTTTCCTGCATCGCAGATAAATAGCCTTCTTGTACTGCGCCCAGATCAAATAGCGCTTTACCGCAAAGGGCCACCGCCTCTTCTTTCGTTGAAGCGGTGGCACCTAAGTGGATACCTTCCAGCGAGATAAGTGGTTTAGCCATCTGTGATGGTTGAACCATCCTTTATCGCCTGAACTACTGATGCGATAGCAGGGTCGCCTAAGAACATGTCAAAGGGAATCACGACCGTGTCGGGCACCGTTTGTTTTGCTCGTCCGGAGAGCCCACGGTGGCACAGAACGAGATCTGCGCCCGAACTTGCCAATTGATTAACAGGTGAGTGTGTTGCTTTGATGCCATGAGCCTTCAACTGTTTGGCAATCATATTCGCAACCATCACGCTTGAACCCATGCCTGCTTCACAGGCAATAACGACAAGCTTCACATCAGAGCCAGAGATACTCGCCATGTTAACCGTTCTTCAGTGAGTCTTTTCGCGCTTTAGCTGCATCTAGATCACCTTGATCTTGCGATTTATCGGATTTCAACAATAGCCAACCAACTAGGAAGGAGACTACTGCCGATGCGGCTATTGCGAGAAGGACTTTAAATGTGTAACCCTGCGGAGTAACCACGAGGTAGGCGAAGATAGAACCTGGAGACGGTGTTGCAGTCAATCCGTTATCCAGTGCGACGTTAACA
>JBEANJ010000010.1:0-17723 GCA_041165565.1 Actinomycetota bacterium
ATGGGTTGTGTAGTTAATGGCCCTGGTGAAGCTAGAGAAGCAGACCTTGGTGTGGCATCTGGAAATGGCAAAGGTCAGATCTTCGTAAAGGGCGAAGTCATCAAAACAGTTCCAGAGGCGCAAATCGTTGAAACGCTGATTGAAGAGGCAATGAAAATTGCAGATGAAATGGAAGCCGCTGGAATCGCTTCCGGAGAACCGCAAGTAACAGTTAAGTAGTAGGTAGGCTATCTGCCATGCTGCGGATGTCTACTCTTTTCCTGCGCACGCTTCGCGACGATCCATCTGACGCATCAGTTGCAAGCCATCGATTATTGGTGCGAGCTGGGTACGTAAGACCAATTGCAGCTGGAATATTCTCTTGGCTTCCTCTTGGAGTTATTGTGTTGAGAAATGTTGAGCGAATAGTTCGGGAAGAGATGGATCGAGCTGGATTCCAACAGGTCCATTTCCCAGCTTTGCTACCGAAAGATCCATATGAAGTATCCGGGAGATGGGACGAATATGGCCCAACACTCTTTCGATTGAAAGATCGAAGAGGTGCCGATTACCTTCTCGGTCCAACCCATGAAGAAATGTTTACTTTAATGGTCAAAGGCGAGTACTCCTCTTACCGCGACCTACCACTACATATATATCAGATTCAGACCAAGTATCGCGATGAAGCCAGACCTCGCAGCGGAATTATTCGCGGTAGAGAGTTTGTAATGAAAGATTCCTACTCTTTTGATCTTGATGATGCCGGTCTAGAGATTTCGTATCAAAAACATCGCGCTGCCTATATTTCAACTTTTGACCGACTTGGACTGAAGTACAACATAGTTTCTGCGATGGCAGGAGCTATGGGCGGTTCTAAATCTGAAGAATTCCTCGCACCTTGCGCAACAGGTGAAGATACTTACGTTCTATGCAATAACTGTGGATACGCTGCAAATGTGGAAGCTATGACGACAAATGTAAAGGATACGAATGTAAAGGATAAAGTGTCGGAAACCCCACCAGCGCTTGAAATACTCGACACTCCAAATACGCCTACGATCGAGACTCTTGTCGAAGTTATGAATAAGAAGTACAAAGCCAATATTGGCGCCTCAGATACTTTGAAAAACGTTCTTTTGATGGCCGACGGTCAACCAATCTGCATCTTGGTCCCGGGAGATCGAGAGGTGGATCTGAAAAGAGTGGAAGCCAATCTATCTGGGGTAAAAGAGCTTCGACTCTTTGAAGATGAAGATTTTGCAAAGCGAAAAGAATTAGTAAAGGGCTATGTCGGACCTCAAGATGCTAAGAAATTTGGAATTAAGTTATACGCTGATCCTAGAATTGTGGTCGGATCTCATTGGATAACCGGAGCAAATACTAAAGATCGTCACGCTCGATATGTAACGCATGGGCGCGATTTTCATGTTGATGGCTTTGTAGAAGCAGCAGAAGTACGAGCGGGAGATGCCTGTCCCAAATGCGAAGCTCCCGTGATTATTGATCGAGCCATAGAAATAGGCCATATCTTCCAGCTAGGTCGAAAATATGCAGAAGCGCTAGAACTATCCGTTTTAGATGCAGGTGGTAAGTCTCGAACGGTGACAATGGGCTCATATGGAATTGGTGTGACTCGAGCTGTTGCAGCAATCGCAGAACAAAATCATGATGAGATTGGTCTTGTCTGGCCGAGAGAAATTGCCCCAGCTCTAGTGCATATCGTGGCAACTGGAAAAGATAACGAACCATTTGTGGTAGCAGAAAGAATCGCAACTGAATTAGAGAACCACGGAATTTCAGTGCTTTTTGACGACCGGAAGGAAGCTAGTCCTGGCGTTAAATTCAAGGACGCTGAGTTAATCGGCAATCCAATTCTTGTGATTGTCGGAAAAGCTCTCGCTGAAGGCAATGTAGAAGTTCGCGATCGGAAAACTGGCTCAAAAGAAGAAGTTCCTGTCGATCGAATCGTTGGTCAACTAATAAATTCTCTAAAATAGTGGAAGTCTCTTTAGAAGTTCTTTTATTGCTTGTTATCGCCTCTGCTTTTGCCGGTCTAGTTGATTCGATTGCTGGCGGAGGGGGATTGATACAGCTCCCTTCATTGTTAGTCGCGCTACCAAATACACAGCCTTCAGTAATACTCGGAACAAATAAATTGCCCGCATCTTTAGGTACGGCTACGGCAACTTTTACTTACCTCCGAAGATTGCGCCCTGATTTAAGAATTGCAGTTTCAATGGCGTTACCAGCATTCATCGGAGCTGGGTTGGGGGCGAGAGTTGCCACGCAGATTCCTCGAGAAGCATTCCAACCAATAATTTTGATTGCCCTAATCTCGGTATTCACCTACACATTTTTTAGAAAAGAATTGGGATTGAGTGAATCTAAAGTAGAAAAGAGCGGCAACCCAATATCTAAAGCAGTTTTTTTCGGAGTCATCATCGGATTTTATGATGGAATATTTGGACCAGGTACGGGTTCATTCTTGATGCTTGTACTTGTAGTTGTTCTGGGTTATGCCTTTCTCGAAGCAACCGTGACCACAAAAATCGTAAATCTATCCACGAATTTGGGAGCACTGTTGGTCTTTGGCTTTTCCGGAAAAATACTTTGGGCGTTAGGGCTTTGTATGGCAATCGGCAATATCGCAGGAGGATTATTGGGGGCTCGACTGGCAATTCGTGGCGGATCTAGATTGATTAGAAAAGTTTTCCTGCTGGCAACATCTATCTTGATAATTCGAGTTGCGGTGGACACTTTCTTTTAATTGGGGAAAACGCTATTCTTGAGGTTCACAACTTAAAAACAAAAAAATAGCAGGTGGTGAAAATGCCCGATATAGATGAGTTGACTTTGCTACTCAACCCTGTCGTAGCGCTCACCGGCTACATTTTGGAAGAAATAAAAATAAGTTCTAATGGTAAACGAAAACATCTCACAGTAATCATTGATGGCGTTGAAAGAAATCCGAATCTAGATGAAGTAGCTGGAATTTCTCGTGCAATCTCAGAGGAGTTAGACAGAGTCTCAGTTTTGGGAGATCAGCCATTTACTCTAGAGGTCACCACGCCTGGGATTGAGCGCCCGCTAACTTTGCCACGCCACTGGGTAAAAAACATTGGACGTATGGTTGAAATTCTACTTCAAGACGATAAAAGAATAGTCGGAAGAATCAATGCAATAGAAAATGACAAAGTCAAGATTGACCAAGTTCTCATCCACTTTAATGAGATCAAGTCAGCAAAAATTCAGATTGAATTCAATCGCAAGGAAGCGCGATGAATGTTGATATGAAAGTTTTGGAAGCGCTGACAATTGAACGCGATATTCCCCTTGAAAAATTGATTGATGCAATTGAAGTTGCAGTTCGAAGCGCATACATAGAAATTGACGGAGCCAAACCCTACGCCTATGCCCGGCTGGATCGAGCTACTGGTGAAATCAAAATGTTAGTTCCGGAATTTGGTCCCGACGGAGAAAAAACTGGAGAACATGTAGATGAATTACCAGGCTTTAGTCGAATTGCATCTTCTACTGCGCGAAAAGTAATTAAAGAGAGAATGCGCGCTTCAAGAGATGCTGAAATTGTTGGCGAATTCAGCGCATCAGTTGGTGACATAGTTTCTGGAGTAATACAACAAGGTAGAGATCATCGAATGGTGTATGTCGATCTCGGTCGCGTTGAGGGAAAAATTCCACCACACGAACAAGTGCCCGGCGAGGTTTACAAGCATGGTGAGCGAGTGAAGTGTTTTGTAGTAGAAGTTAAGCAAGGGATTAAAGGTCCTGAAGTGCTTCTGTCTCGAAGCCATCCTGCTTTGGTAAAACAATTATTTGCCTTAGAAGTTCCGGAAATTCGCGAACATGTTGTTGAGATTATGGGTATTGCGAGAGAAGCTGGCCATCGCACAAAAATTGCGGTGCGTTCGCTACGACCGGCGGTAAGCGCCAAGGGCGCTTTGATTGGACCAATGGGCGCTAGAGCGAGAGCGGTAATGGATGAATTGCACGGAGAGAAGATAGATATAGTGGATTGGTCAGAAGATCCCACTCAATTTGTTGGAAATGCATTGGCACCTGCTCGAGTCTCAAATGTTGAAGTTGTGAATCAGGAACTCCGATCGGCCAGGGTAGTTGTGCCTGACTATCAACTTTCGCTGGCGATCGGCAAAGATGGCCAAAATGCACGCCTAGCCGCGAGGCTTACTGGATGGCGGATTGACATCCATTCTGACGCGGAAACTGAAGGGGTTTAGCCGAAAAGCCTAACTCCCGGTATGGTTCGCACTAGATTCGATTTCGGATCCACTTATTAGGAGCGAAGGCAATGGCACTCAAATGAGCACCCCTAGATCATGAGTAGGTCAATTTAGGCTTCGCGCAAAGTAATTACGCGGGGCCACAGAAGGAGAGAAGTGGCAAAGGTCCGCGTTTACGAATTAGCAAAAGATGTTGGCATGGAGAGCAAGGATGTTCTTGCCAAACTCCAGGAGATGGGCGAATTTGTTCGCTCTGCCTCTTCAACTGTCGAGCCGCCAGTCGTTAGAAAATTTTTAGATAAATTTCCACCTGTCAATAAACCGGCTGAGGAAAAGCCTGCCAAGAAAGCCGCTCCGAAAAAAACCGCTCCGAAAAAGAGCGAAATCGAAACTCCTGCTATTGAAAAAAATATCCCGGAAGTTCCACCGTCAGTTACTCCAAAAGTTTCTAATATTCCGCAGCCACCACGACCGCCGGCTGCACGTCCAGGAAATAATCCATTTGGTACATCTGGTCCGCGGCCGCCACGACCGCCGGCTGCACGTCCAGGAAATAATCCATTTGGCACAAGCGCCGCGAGACCGCCACGTCCATCGCCTCGTGGCGATAGAGGACCGTTAGCGGGACCGCGTCCGGGATCAGTTAGACCTGGATTTGCTGCGCGACCACAACGTCCAGATCAAAATCGCACAGATAATCGCGGACCAAAAACAACTCAAGGTCGCGGCGCACCAACAACTTCTCCATATCGCAATCAAGGTGGCGCACCACGTCCAGGTGGACCCGGTGGTCCAGGCCGACCCGGCCAACGTCCAGGAGCTGGTGGAGCGTTCGGTAAAGGTGGCGGAAAGAAGAAGAATTACAAGAGTAAGAAAGCGCTTCGTGAAGAGATTGACAATATGGAGGCCCCAACAATTGGCGGCGCCATAGTTCCTCGTGGCGACGGATCAACTCAAGTCAGATTGCGGCGCGGAGCTTCGCTCGCGGATTTTGCCGAGAAAATCGGTGCAGATCCGGCAGCACTTGTATCTGTTCTGTTTCATCTTGGCGAGATGGTTACCGCGACTCAGACTGTGGATGAGAGCACTCTTGAAATGCTCGGTAACGAGTATGGCTACAAGATCACCATCGTCTCTCCAGAAGATGAAGATAGAGAAATTTTGGAGCAATTTGATATCAATCTTGATAAAGAATTGGCCGAAATCTCGCCAGAAGATTTAGAGATCAGACCTCCAGTCGTCACTGTTATGGGCCATGTCGATCACGGAAAGACGAGACTTTTGGATGCTATTCGCCAAACTGAAGTTGTAAAAGGTGAAGCAGGTGGTATTACTCAACATATTGGCGCCTATCAAATTCACCATGATCACAACGGTATTAATCGCGCCATTACCTTCATTGACACCCCAGGTCATGAGGCCTTTACCGCTATGCGTGCTCGCGGTGCAAAAGTTACTGACATCGCTGTGCTCGTAGTTGCGGCTGATGATGGCGTAATGCCTCAAACAATTGAAGCGCTTAATCACGCTCAAGCTGCCAGTGTTCCCATAGTTGTCGCAGTCAATAAAGTTGATAAAGAAGGAGCAAATCCTGGAAAAGTCAGACAGCAACTAACGGAGTACAACTTAATCGCCGAGGAATATGGCGGGGATACGTTGTTTGTCGATGTTTCTGCTATCTCCGGAAAAGGTATTTCAGAATTAATTGATGCCATTCTTCTAACAGCAGATGCGGCAATTGACTTGCGCGCAATTCATGATGATGATGCTCGTGGAGTTGCTATTGAAGCTCACCTAGATCGCGGACGAGGACCCGTCGCTACTGTGCTAGTTCAGCGCGGAACCTTACGTACTGGGGATGCAGTTGTTGCTGGATCAGCCTTTGGTCGCGTTCGCGCCATGATGGATGAATTTGGAAGTAATGTTGAAATTGCTGGCCCTTCTCGACCGGTACAAGTTCTAGGCTTTACCTCTGTTCCTAGCGCTGGTGATAACTTCATTGTGGCTCCAGATGATCGAACTGCTCGACAGATTGCTGAAAAGCGCCAAGCTGGTGAACGACATGCTGCTTTGGCGAAAGCACGTAAAAAAGTTTCGCTGGAAGACTTCCTTGAGAAATCGAAAGTCACAACACTTAATCTCATATTGAAGGGCGACGTGAGTGGATCTGTCGAAGCTTTGGAGGATGCACTAGTTCAATTAGATGTTGGCAGTGAAGTTGACCTTCGAGTTATACACAGGGGCGTAGGCGCAATCACAAAGAGTGATATCACTCTGGCTTCGGCATCCGGAGCAGTTGTTGTTGGATTCAATGTAAAGCCGGAACCTCAGACTGCAACTTTTGCAGATGAAGAAGGTGTTGAGGTTCGCTTCTACTCTGTTATCTATAAGGCAATCGAAGAGATTGAAGCGGCGCTAAAGGGTCTGCTTAAGCCAGAGTACGAAGAGGCCACAATCGGTTCTGCCGAAGTTCGCGAAGTATTCAAGTCGAGCAAATTTGGCACAATTTCTGGATCACTCGTCACTTCTGGAATTATCCGTAGAAATGCAAAAGCACGGGTTCTTCGTGATGGCATAGTCGTCGGAGACAATCTTGTGGTTGAGTCCCTTAGAAGATTTAAGGATGATGCAACTGAAGTTCGCGAAGGATATGAGTGCGGTATTGGTCTTGGTTCCTTCAAAGATATCCAAGTAGGAGATTCTGTTGAAGTATTTGAGATGCGCGAGAAGAAGCGTGCATAATGGGAAAATCGCATCGGGCGGCTAAAGTCGCCGACCGCATTAAAGTTGTTGTCGCACAAGCCCTTGAGAATCGAATCAAAGATCCACGCCTTGGATTCATAACCATAACTGATGTCCGCATCACCGGAGACTTGCAACAAGCTTCAATCTTTTACACGGTTCTAGGTGACGATGAAGCGCGAGCAAACACAGCGAAAGCGTTAGAAAGTGCTAAAGGAGTTTTGCGAACTGAAGTTGGACGTGAACTTGGAACGCGAATAGTGCCAACTCTCACCTTTATTGTGGACGCGCTCTCCGAGTCTGCTAGAAATTTTGAAGAATTATTGGATCAAGTCAAGAAACATGATGAGGAAATCGCTCATCTTCGAGAATCAGCTAGGCCAATTGGAGGCGAAGCCCCATATCGAACGGCCCGAGATTTAACTTCTGAATGAATCTTCAACACGGATTTCTAATTGTTGATAAACCAAGTGGAGTAACAAGCCATGATGTTGTCGCGCAAATCCGGCGCAGATTTGCAACTAAGAGGGTTGGTCATGCTGGAACCCTTGACCCAATGGCTACCGGGGTTCTAGTTATCGGAATTAATAACGGTACTAAATTTCTACAGTACATAATGGAAGGCGAGAAACGTTATCTAGCTACGATTCAGCTTGGCACATCAACGACAACAGATGATAAAGAAGGCGAAATTATTGAAAGAAAAGACGCTACTCAAATTACAGATCTCCAGATTGAAAAAGCCATTCAGAAATTCATCGGTTCGATAAAGCAAGTGCCAAGCTCAGTCTCGGCGGTCAAGATTGCTGGTAAACGAGCGTACGAACTGGTGCGCAAAGGCGAGAGCGTAGAAATTCCGGCTCGTGAGGTAATGATCAAATCCCTAATGATAAAAAGCATCCTGCGTAACGAGGGAGTTAAAGTGGATATTGATGTTACTTGTTCTGCAGGGACTTATATCCGAGCTATTGCCAGGGATTTAGGAAGAGAATTAAACGTAGGGGGCAATCTGGTTTCGCTATGTCGAATTGCAGCTTATCCATTTGAAATCAATGCCGCTGATGCGCCAGAGCGGGCTAGATTACTTCCTCTAACTGAGACGATTAGTAAAGTTCTTCCGAGTCGTCATTTAAAGGAAGATGAGATTTCCAAGATTAGACACGGCCAACAGATTTCTAAATCAGATTTTTCTGGTCCAGGGGTCGCTGTCGATAATCTTGGAGAAGCAATAGCCATAATCAAAAATTCCAATACCGCAGCCCAACCAGTTACAGTTCTAAATTCATGAAAGAATTAAGCGCATGAGAGAGCCCTTTGAGATTGAGTGGCATGGCGTCCCCACCGTAGGAGGCGCAGTTGTAATTGGGATCTTCGATGGTGTCCATAAAGGTCACCAGCTCATAATAAAAAAGGCGAGAGAGAGCGGTGAGGTAGTCGCATTAACTTTTTATCCCCACCCTGCTGAAGTTCTGAACCCGGAAAAAGCGCCTACGGAATTATTACCTCTCAACGAGCGAATAAAATATTTAATGGAAAGTGGAGTTACAAGCGTTGCAGTTCTTACTTTTACACAAGAATTTTCACAGATGTCACCAATAGATTTTATAGAGAAGATTATAAAAGCGAATTTAAATGCAAAATCCATTACCGTAGGTAGCAATTTCAGATTTGGCCATAAAGCCATGGGTGATGTCGACTTCTTACAAAAAAATAGTAAGGTTAAAGTTTCTGGTTTAGATCTAGCAGTTGAATTGGGCACATCAATTTCCTCGACTCGCATCCGTGAGGCAATTACCAACGGAAATATTGAGATTGCGCGAGAACTCCTCACTAGACCTCACGTGCTAATTGGAAATGTTATTCATGGTGAAAAAAGAGGGCGAACCATTGGATATCCAACGGCTAATATCTCACTAACTAAAAGAAGCACGATACCTTCAGATGGTGTTTACGCTGGTTGGTTGACAGTTGAAGGGAATAAATGGCCAGCAGCTATTTCAATTGGCACTAACCCAACATTCGCCGGCGAGCGCAATCGCCAGGTCGAGGCTTACGCACTCGATCAGAAAAATCTTGAGCTTTACGACAAAGTAGCCCGAGTCGAATTTGGTTGGCGACTACGTGACACCATTAAGTTTGAAGGGTTAGAACCTCTGCTTGCCCAAATGAAGGTAGATTGCGAAAAGGCTAAAGAGTTAACGCAAAATTGAGCGTGAAAATCGCTGGATTTCTTGGTTACTAATTCCGCTGGTAGATTTTGCTTCTCAAGCGAGAAAGTGTGCGCTCGTGCATAAGACCGAGAGCCCTCGTGAAAGATGTAAAGGAAGATAAATGGCATTAAAACCTGCCGAGAAAAAAGAAGTAATCAATAAGTTTGGCGCCTCTGCATCTGACACAGGTAGCCCGGAAGCTCAGGTAGCGCTACTTTCAAAGCGAATTGATCAGTTAACTGATCACCTACAAACAAATCAGAACGATCACCATAATCGCCGTGGACTTTTGCTTCTTGTTGGTCGTCGTCGCAGAATTTTGCAATACCTTGCAAAGAAAGATATCGCTCGTTATCGCGCGATCATCGACAAACTCGGCATCCGCCGTTAGTTTGCATAAAAAGTAAATAGGAAACTGCGCGGACTAGTTGATTGGTCCTCGGTGGTGGCTTACGGAATGATTCCGTGAGCTTCGATCGAAGATCCATTCTCTAGATGCCGCGGAGATTCAGAGAATAGGAGAGACCCATGGAGGGTCAAGACGTTAAGCATGCCGTTGCAGAAATTGATAACGGCAAATTTGGAAAACGAGAGATTCGTTTTGAAACCGGTCGACTAGCACGACAAGCAGCAGGAACGGCCGTAGTTTATTTGGATGATGAGACTATGTTGCTATCTGCAACAACTGCATCTAAAAATCCAAAAGACCAATTCGATTTCTTCCCACTTACTGTGGACGTAGAAGAACGAATGTACTCAGTTGGTCGCATACCTGGATCATTTTTTAGAAGGGAAGGTCGCCCCTCAGAGGATGCGATTCTTACCTGTCGTTTAATTGATCGCCCGCTGCGCCCATCATTTATTAAAGGACTTCGCAATGAAGTTCAAATTGTTGTAACCGTCATGGCGCTAAATCCAGATCATATGTATGACGTAATCGCAATCAACGCTGCCTCTATGTCAACGCAATTAGCGGGACTGCCATTTACGGGCCCAATTGGCGGAGTGCGTGTGGCTTTGATTGATGGTCAGTGGGTTGCTTTCCCTAACCACAGCGATCTTGAGCGCGCCACATTTGATATGGTCGTTGCGGGCAGAATTGCTGGTGATGACGTTGCAATCATGATGGTGGAGGCTGAGGCAACAACAAAAACAATTTCACTTATTGCAGATGGAGCCGGAGCGCCGACCGAAGAAGTAGTAGGTGCTGGTCTTGAAGCAGCAAAGCCCTTCATCAAGACGCTCTGTGAAGCCCAGTTAAAATTGGCAAAAGTTGCAGCCAAGCCAACTGTTGAATTCCCAGTCTTTTTGGATTATCAAGAAGATGCATATATTGCTGTTGAAAAAGCCGCCAAGGATCGTCTCGCTAAAGCGCTCACAATTGCTGGAAAACAAGAGCGCGAGACTGAACTTGATGCAATTTCTGAGGATGTTAAGACAAGTTTTGCGGAACAATTCGAAGGTCGAGAGAAAGAGATTTCTGCTTCACTGCGTTCGCTGACCAAGAAGCTAGTCCGCCAACGTGTGCTTCGTGAAAAGATTCGTATTGACGGAAGAGGCCTGAAAGATATTCGTCCATTAACCGCAGAAGTTGAAGTTATTCCTCGTGTTCATGGTTCTGCAATTTTTGAGCGCGGTGAGACTCAAATTCTTGGTGTCACAACTTTGAATATGCTTAAGATGGAACAACAGCTCGATACATTGAATCCAGAAGATCACAAGCGATACATGCATAACTACAACTTCCCACCATATTCAACGGGAGAAACCGGTCGAGTCGGCTCTCCAAAACGTCGCGAAATCGGTCATGGCGCTCTTGCTGAACGTGCCCTACTACCGGTGCTTCCAACGCGCGAGGAATTTCCATATGCAATAAGACAAGTATCAGAGGCTCTGGGTTCAAATGGATCTACTTCAATGGGCTCTGTTTGCGCTTCAACGCTTTCACTACTCAATGCTGGAGTGCCGCTAAAGGCGCCAGTTGCTGGAATTGCAATGGGTCTGATTTCGGACGAAGTTGATGGAAAGACTGAATATGTTGCACTGACAGACATACTTGGCGCAGAGGATGCATTCGGAGATATGGATTTCAAAGTAGCTGGTACTGAAGAATTTGTCACTGCTCTTCAACTTGATACTAAGTTAGACGGGATTCCAGCAAAAGTTCTCGCAGCTGCATTGCTTCAAGCAAAAGAAGCACGGTTAGCGATTCTTGATGTCATGACTCAAGCCATTGACAGACCAGATGAAATGAATCCACTGGCTCCAAGAATCATGAGCATAAAGATTCCAGTTGACCAGATTGGTGCCGTCATTGGGCCGAAGGGCAAGGTTATAAATCAGATCCAGGAAGAGACCGGCGCTGAGATAACAATCGAGGATGATGGAACTATTTATATCGGCGCTACGAATGGAACAGCTGCAGACGCAGCCAAGGCACAGATTCTTGGTATTGCAGACCCCAAACTTCCAGAAGTAGGCGAGCGCTACAACGGCTCAGTCGTTAAATTGGCAGCATTTGGAGCGTTTATAAATCTACTACCTGGCAAAGATGGATTGCTTCACATCTCTCAAATTCGAAAGATGCACGGCGGAAAGCGCATCGAGAATTTGGAAGATGTGATGAAGGTCGGCGATAAAGTGCATGTCGAGATAGGGGAGATTGATCCGAAAGGAAAACTCTCTCTCATTCCAGTAATCGAAGATTCTGCTAGCGAGTAATTAAAGATGGCAGTGCGCAAGACGGTACATCCAAGCGGCTTGCGCATTGTCACTGAGGAAATTCCAGATGTCAGAAGTGCCGCTTTTGGCATTTGGGTAAACGTAGGATCTCGCGATGAGACGCCAAAGGTTGCTGGCGCATCTCACTTTCTGGAACACCTGTTATTCAAGGGAACGAAACGCCGATCTGCTCTAGATATTTCATCTGCTATTGATGCTGTAGGCGGAGAAATGAATGCATTTACCTCAAAGGAATACACCTGTTTTTACGCACGAGTCATCGATAAGGATTTGTCACTTGCAATTGATGTGATCTCAGATCTCATTACCTCATCAATTGCTAGACCAGAAGATGTTGAAGCGGAACGTAAAGTAGTTCTTGAAGAAATCTCAATGAGAGATGACGACCCTTCAGACCTCATACATGATCTTTTTTCAGAGACTTTCTACGGTGATACCCCGGTAGGGCGGCCAATTTTGGGGACCAACAGATCAATTAAAACCATCTCTCGAAATTCTATATTTAATTTTTATAGAGAAAAGTATTTGCCGAAAGATATTGTAATTTCGGTCGCTGGAAATCTTAAGAGTAAGCGCGTTGTTGACGAAAGTTTTGCCGCCATAGCAAAAGATGGATTTCTCAATAAATCAGATTCGTCAAAGAGCGGCAAAGATTCTCGAAAGGCTAAAGTTCGATATACCGGTCAAAAAGTTGGTTTAATCAATCGTAAAACAGAACAAGCTCACTTATTTCTAGGCGTTCCAGGGGTAGCCAGAGATGACAAGCGAAGATTTGCAATGAGTGTTTTATCGGCGGCCCTCGGGGGCGGCATGTCATCAAGACTTTTCCAAGAGATAAGGGAGAAGCGTGGCCTTGCATATTCGGTCTATTCATATTCCCAACAATTTGCAGGGAGTGGCTACCTGGGTTTTTATGCAGGATGTAATCCAAAAAAAGCGTTTGAAGTTGTTTCATTGATACGTGAGACCCTGCATGATGTGGCAAGCAATGGTTTAACTCATGAGGAATTATTACGAGCTCAAGGGGCGGTAACGGGCTCCCTTGTACTTAGCCAAGAGGACACAGGATCGCGCATGACTCGAATAGGCAAAAGTGAAATTGTTCATGGTGAAGTTTTGGGTTTTGACGAGATTCTGAAAGCGGTCTCAAGTGTGGACTCTGAGGCGATTCGCGAATTAGCTAGCGAGTTTCTTGCCAAGAGCCCTACCCTTGCGGTTGTGGGTCCGTTTTCTAGAGAGTCTCTTTTTGAGAAGGTGATGCGCTGATGGGTATCAAGATTGCCGTTCTGGGCGCAAAGGGTCGTATGGGTCAAGAAGTTTGTCGCGCCGTAAAGGGTGAAAAAGATTTAGAACTTTTTGCCTCACTGGACCTTGATGACTCCATCAATCAGATACAAGGCGCTGATGTTATGGTTGATTTCACTTCTCCAGATTCTGTAATGAAAAATATTGAATTTGCTATTGGTGCCGGTATTCACTGCGTTGTTGGAACTACTGGCTTTACCAGTGAACGCCTAAAAGAAATTGAGAATCTACTTTCATCAAATAAGACTTTGGGTGTCTTGATTGCTCCAAATTTTGGTCTTGGAGCGGTGCTCATGATGCAATTTGCTTCAACTGCCGCAAGATTTTTCGAATCTGCTGAGATTATTGAACTTCATCATCCGGAAAAAGTTGATGCCCCTAGCGGGACTGCCTCAAGAACTGCAGAAATAATTGCAGCTGCAAGATCAGAAGCAAATCTCGGGCCAATGCCAGACTCAACTTCTAAATCGCTAGCTGGCGCACGCGGTGCCAACGTTTCAGGGATACCAATTCACTCAGTTCGAATTAGAGGATTGGTAGCCCATCAGGAAGTTCTCTTTGGGGACAAGGGCGAACTACTTACGATTCGCCATGACTCCCTAGATAGGCAAGGATTTATGCCTGGAGTAATACTCGCTTGTAGAAAAGTGAGAAATCATCCAGGATTAACGGTCGGACTAGAGAATTACCTTCAGCTCGGATAGGAGAAGAATGTCTGCTCAAGTAAAAATGTATGGCGCGGAATGGTGCGGTGATTGCCGACGCTCCAAGCGCTTCCTAGATTCAAATAGCGTTTCTTATGAATATGTTGACGTGGAGGCGGACCCAACTGCTTCTGAAAAAGTAATTGAGATAAATGGCGGGCAACGTTCTATTCCAGTTATTCTCTTTCCGGACGGAACACACCTAACTGAGCCCTCAGATAACGATCTAAAGGCCAAATTGGAATCCTTAAAGATCCTCTAGTTTAAAAGTTTTTCTCCTTATATCCAACAGTATTAGATATAAGGAGTTTCCTTATGTCGGTCCAACTTAGACTCAGATAAGAAAGTAGCAATAATGAAAGGTAATCAGTTATAGAGAGCTGTTCCAGTTCGAATGCCTCTCTGAAAAAGCTCACATTGAGAAGCAGAAGCAGTATCGAAAACGCCAAGAGGGCAATCCAAGGAAGAGCGGCGTTACTTTGTTTCAGCGTAGTCGCTAATATCGTCATAATTCTAGATCTATTAATCATGATCAGGAAGAGATTCGAAATTAGCAAGGCCCCAAAAGTAAGCGACCTAATTCTGTCATCTGTCGCATCATTCCATAATGCATAAAAATAAATAGTAACTACGAGCGCAAAAACTGATAAGCCTTGGAGCATTGCCAGCAGTAAGTCACTTTTAGATATCAGAGCCGTTGAGGATTTGCGCGGTTTTTGATTCATGATCTCTGCATCAGATTCTTCGACTTCATAAACTACAGAGGCAGCGGGATCAATTATTATCTCGTGAAAAGCAATAAGGGCAGGTAGAAAAACTAGAGGCCATAAGGGATTTAGGATTGGAATGATTGCCATACCAAAAATTGGTACATGTATCGCAATGACGTAAATTATTGCCTTCTTGATGTTTTCAAAGATTGTTCGGCCGCGTTTTATGCCAGAAACTATCGAAACGAAATTATCATCAGTAATCACCATGGCAGACGCTTCTCTTGCTACATCAGTTCCTCTACCGCCCATTGCAATACCAATGTCTGCGGTTCGAAGCGCTGGTGCATCATTAACGCCGTCACCAGTCATACCTACAATTTCCCCGTTAGATTTAAGGGCGTCGACGAGCCGCAATTTATGTTCATGGGAAACGCGGGCAAAAACTGAAGTAGCTCCCACCAATTTCTTCAAATCGGCATCGGAAGTTCGGGAAACTTCTTCCCCCGTTACCCAACCGGACGATGTAATTCCAATTTCTTTTGCGACTGAAATTGCTGTGGCTGGATGATCGCCTGTAATCATAATAGTCCTTATGCCTGCGCTTCGGCATTGGGAAATTGCCTCGGGGACTCCCTCTCTGATTGGGTCTCGCAGTAGCGCAATTCCTAAAAATTGCAGCTGTAATTTCGATATTTGATTCTCATCGTAATCACCAATTATTTCGCTCTTTGCAATTGCTATTACTCGGAAGCCATCGTTAGCAGATTGAGAGACCATTTCGTGAAAATGTTGAAGTTGGTCATCGGTAAAACCACAGGCTTTGGCGACATGTTCAGGTGCGCCTTTAGCTGCGACAATCAACTTGTTATCAGTTTGCCAAAGGTGTGTATAAATCAATCTCTCTTTTGACAAAGGGATTTCAAGCACAGACTTGCCAATATGAATTTCATCTAATGGCATTAGAGCTTTGAATGCCAAATCCATGGGATCAAACGCTATGGAAGGGGTCGCAAGACTTCCGATGTACATCAAATCATCGAATGCAGGGTTCTTATCGTGGCCTATTCGAAATATTTCACCATTTAGAGTTTTGAGTTCCTCAATTTTCATCTCATTTTTAGTCAACGTACCTGTCTTATCTACGCAAAGTACCGTTACAGAACCTAATGATTCTATTGTTGCTGTTCGGCGCACTATCACGCCTACCCTAGCCATTCGCCACGCTCCCAAAGTCATGAAAATCGTGAGAATGACCGGCAACTCTTCCGGAATCAATGCCATAGCAACTGCAATTCCGGCGAGCGTGCCCTCTAGCCAATTTCCTCTTGTTGTTCCGTAAATTGCGATCACAAAGGAGACTGTCAAAAGAGCTCCAATGCCAATTGCTTTTACTAGACGAGCAACATTTAGCTGTAGTTGAGTTTTCGACTCTCTAATTATCGAAAGTGAGCTCCCTATTTTGCCTAATTCAGTCTCCTTACCCGTCATTTTTACGCGCGCCACTCCATGGCCTCTAACTACTAAAGTTCCGGTGAAAACTAAGTCGAGTGCATTCTTTGCTACGGGAACAGATTCACCGGTCAAAAGGGACTCATCTATTGAAAGGAATTTTGATTCGATCAGTTCCGCATCTGCGGGGATACGGTCACCTTCTAATAGTTGAATCAAATCACCAGGCACAATTCTGTTGGCTGGAATGCGAACCCTAACTCCCGATCGAATCACCAAAGCTAATGGCGCGGCCAGAGTTCTCAGTGCACTCAAAGCTTTTTCAGTCCGCCTCTCTTGAAATAGTGAAATTCCAATTATTATAAAAACTGTAGAAATGAGTAGAAATCCATCAATCCGTTCTGCCAAAATAAAACTAATTACCCCTGCTATTATCAAAAGTGTAATCATTGGTTCTCGAATGACTGAACCGATTGACGAAAGAATTGATTTCTTGGCGTCCGCAGGTATTTCGTTCGGACCGAATTTGGCTAGAAGGGGTCCAACTTCTTCTTCGGAGAGACCTCTTTCTGACATTGTCAAATACCTGATCGATAAATTATCGCTGAGGTAACTGCGGCAGCCAACATCATGATTGGGAATGGCGCTTTAAATCTGAGTGCAATAAATGCAACGATCAAGCCACCCATTCGATGATCTATTAGCAATTCAGATTCTGAAGTAAAGGTTTGGATTGATACTAGAGAACTCAGTAGCACTACGGGAATCAGTTCATTTATTCGGACTAAGCGCGGTTTAGAGAGAATTGACGATGGAATTAGGAAGCCGGCGAGTTTAAGTAAGTAACAAACTAGACTTGCTCCAAGCGTTGCAATCCAGAGGGATGTCATCTTGAGCGCCATCCAAAAATTAGTGCGATTGAAACGGTGGCAATTATAGGCAAACCTGCGGGGAGATAAGGAGTGAGGGCTACGGCAAGAAGTGCGCTAAATAGAGCAGCAAATCTTTTACGATTTGATTCGAGACGTGGCCAGAGCAAACCTAAGAATGCTGCCGGTACGGCAGCATCCAAGCCCCACATTGAGGGATCTCCAATCGAACTAGCGCTGACTGCACCGATTAGTGTGAAGAGATTCCAAAAAATGAAGACGCCTATCCCGGTAGAAATGAATCCATAGCGCATCGCAGGTTCGCCTCTAGATTCTTGTGATAAGGCAACGCCGGTAGATTCATCAATTGTTATCTGAGCACCTAGAAATTTTGAGATACCGGAGAATTTAAGAATCGGGGACATGCGTAGCGCATAAAGGCCATTTCGTATTCCAAGTAATCCACCAGTTGCAATCGCGCTTATCGCGCTTCCACCAGCGGCCATAACTCCAACAACCGCAAATTGTGATGCCCCGGAAAATAGCAGTAGTGATAATGCGCAAGTCTGCGCGACGGAGAATCCAGCAGCTACCGAAGCGGCACCGAAGGCCGCCCCATATGTTCCGACGGGAAGCGAGACGCTTAGTGAATCTCGTAACACCGCGCGGCGATCAAATGACACGCCGCTATTTTGCCTCATCAAATCTTGGTCGAATACCACCTCAAAGATAGGGTCTCGCTCGTGAGCAA
>JBEANJ010000011.1:0-16576 GCA_041165565.1 Actinomycetota bacterium
GCCCGATGAAATTCTCTTCGTCGTGGACGCAATGATTGGCCAGGATGCAATTAGAACTGCACAATCTTTTGCTAACGGAGTTAATTTTGACGCAATAGTTCTCACCAAGATGGACGGAGATGCAAAGGGAGGCGCCGCTCTTTCCATTACGGAAGAGACGAGCAAGCCAATTCTTTTCATTTCAAACGGTGAGAAAACTAGCGATTTTGACTATTTCTATCCAGAGCGAATGGCATCTCGAATTCTTGGGTTAGGAGATATTCAGACTCTGTCAGAGCAGGCTAAGCGAGCTATAGATACCAATACCGCCAAAAGATTAGAAGATAAATTCTTATCCGGAGAATCTTTCACGTTAGAAGACTTCCTAGAACAGATTGAGGCCATGCAGAAAATGGGATCCATGTCTAAGGTTTTGGGACTTCTACCAGGAGCTAATAGCGCGGCAATGAAAAAGCAATTAGCCGCAATTGACGATAACGAACTCGTGCGAACCAAGGCGATTGTGCAAAGCATGACCCCACAAGAGCGTCGAGAACCCAAAATTCTCAATGGATCGCGAAGAGTTCGTATTGCAAAAGGAAGCGGTCGGACTGTAACTGAGGTTAATAATTTGGTTGATCGTTTTGATTCGGCAGCAAAGATGATGAAGCAAAAGACGGGCCTTCCAGGGCTGCCGATATCGCCACCTTCGAGACAAGTTGCGCCCAAGAAGAAATCTCGCTCAGGCAATCCGGCAAAACGGGCTCAAGAAGAGAGCAGATAGATGGGAAATTGGGATTTCTCCGTTCGCATGGCAGGATAAGCCCCCTGTTCAAGAGCCCTCTACCTCTTGGCCGGCAACCAAAAAGTTCGAGCGGTACCGCCATGGCATCCCACTCTCGGCGTGATCATTGAACGAAACTAATAAGGAGCAAGCTTTGGCAGTAAAGATCAGATTGGTGCGACTTGGAAAGATTCGCACTCCGCATTATCGAATTGTGGTAGCCGATTCACGTAAGGCAAGAAACGGATTGAAGATTGAGGAAATTGGACGTTATTCGCCAGCCTCAGATCCATCATTGATTCAAGTTGACTCTGAAAGAGCACAGCATTGGTTAAAGCAGGGAGCACAACCAACGGAAGCTGTTGCTGCACTCTTAAAAATCACCGGTGATTGGCAGAAATTTAAAGGGGTCGCTGGCGCGGAAGGAACACTGAAGACCATTCCTGCTCGCCCAGATAAGCGTGCTGCTTATGAGACGGCAGTCAAAGCTGCGATGAATGAGCCTAAAGATGGCGCGACAACTATGAAGAAGCGCGCTGCTGAGAAATTAGCAGCCAAGAGTGCGCCAGCTGAAGTCACAGAGCCAGTCGAAGCGCCCATTTCAGAAACTGTCGACTCAACCCCCGCTGAAGTTTCCGTTGAAGAGACTCCTGCAACTGAGTCCACCGTCGAAACTCCTACAGAGTAAAAATGATTGACGAAGCTTTAGAGCATCTTGTAAAAGGTATCGTCGATAATCCTGAGGAAGTTGTAATAACTGAACGTGATGGAAGACGCGGCACTACTTTAGAAGTACGAGTCCACCCTGACGATATCGGAAAGGTAATCGGTCGCAATGGTCGTACCGCGAAAGCGCTACGCACGGTTGTCTCGGCCCTCGCAGGTAGAAGTGTGAGAGTCGATCTGATCGAGGCTGACGAAGCTCGTTAGTTGTTGCTGGTCATTGGTCGAATTGGCCGCGCCCACGGATTACGCGGCGAAGTAACTATTGAATCATTGACTGACAAACCTGAGGTGAGATTTCAAATTGGAAATCAGCTGCAAACTGATCCATCAGATCGGGGTCCGCTTCTGATTGAAACATCAAGAGAGCACAACGGGGTCGTGCTACTTTCATTCAAGGGAAAGTTAGATCGAAATGCGGCAGAATCACTGCGGGGCACAAAGTTACTTTCTGAAATCGAGATTCCTAAATCGACACCAGGCTCAAATGAATTTCATATCTCCCAAATTATCGGAATGAAAGCAAAGAATTTAAACGGAGATTTAGTTGGGATAGTTGTTGATGTGCTGGATCATCCAGCCCACGACACTTTGGTAGTAAAGACTAGCTCTGGTGAGATTTTGATCCCGTTTGTCACGAAACATGTACCGACGGTTGGCACCTCTGAACTCGTAATTGATAATTTGGAAGGTATCGTATGAAATTCACGGCAATCACAATATTTCCGGAATATTTTGCGCCTATGCGCCTCTCTTTAATCGGCAAAGCCATAGAAAAAGCGGCGCTTAATTTCGAGACGATTGATTTACGTAGGTTTGCGACTGGCAACCATCGCAGCGTTGATGACACTCCTTATGGCGGAGGTGCTGGCATGGTGATGAGTCCTGAACCCTGGGGCGATGCAATTGACGATGAGATAGGTAAGAGCGAAGGAATACTAGATCTGGTATTTCCGACACCCTCTGGAACCGTCTTTAACCAGAGAATTGCAGAATCACTCTCTAAAGCGCAACATCTAGTTTTCGCTTGTGGGCGTTATGAGGGAATCGATTCCCGCGTTGTTGAGTTTTACCGTTCCCATCCAAGAGTTCGTTTACACGAAATATCAATAGGTGACTACGTGATAAATGGCGGAGAGGGAGCTGCGCTTGTGATTATTGAGGCCATCGCGCGATTGATACCTGGTGTGATTGGAAATCCCGATTCACTTTTAGAAGAGTCGCATAATGAAATCGGAGAATTGGAATACCCGGTGTACACCAAACCGGCCGTTTGGCGAGGATTAGCAGTTCCGGATGTCCTTCTTTCCGGAAACCATGGAGCAATCCAAAGTTGGCGTAGAGACGCAGCTCGAAAACGCAAAGACGCTCAGGTTCGACGGGAATAATCTCGACACGCCGCAGGTTAGGCAGGACATATAAGCGGGTTATTGGGCATTATCCGCCCGGGACAGATGTAATCGGGATCGAAAAGGTGGTGAGAAATGGCAACCGACTATGACACGCCGCGGAAAACTGATGAAGAGCTTCATGAAGAATCTATTGAAGAATTAAAGGCGAAACGCGCTGAAGCACAATCAGGTCAGATAGATGTTGATGAAGAAGATCCCGAGAACGTCGAGTTGCCTGGAGCCGATCTCTCTGGTGAAGAATTAGCAGTCCGCGTCGTTCCTCGACAAGAGAATGAATTTACCTGCTCGAGATGTTTCTTGGTGCACCACCATACTCAACTAGCTAGAGGCGAAGGTGCCAAGGCTATTTGTAAAGATTGCGCCTAAATCCTTAAAGTATCTTTTATAAGGTTTCCTTTTCGAGAACTTATTAACCAGTAAGGCGTCGGATCTCTATCGTCGGAAAGATAAATCTTTACTCCGGTCTTTATCCAGAAGCGAAGCGCTAGAAATGCTTTGGGATTCAAGAGGAAGCCACGCTCATTTCGCATTTGAGCCTCATCTAGCACCTCAATACGATCGATAAATTTTCGCTCAATTTGGGCGCCTTTAACCTTAAATAAATTCTGAGTTACCTGGATTTTTAGCGTGGTTTTTATCGATGAATATATTGTGAGAATAGTTAAGCCAAGGAATAGTGAAACAATCATTGAATCTGAGAGTGCTACGCCAATAGCGAGCACTATTGAAAGATTGAGAGCAAAAATCGCTATCCAGATCCGCAACGGCCATCGAATTATCTCGGTCACAACGGTCAGATTACTTCAAGTACAGGGTAATCTTCGCGCTATGTCAAAGGGTTTAAATATCACCCCACCTCCTGGTTCTAAGGTGCCACAGCGACATCCCAAAGCGCCACCGGAAGGAACTCTTTTGGGTTCTCACAATCAAGATTGTTTTGGTTGTGGCGTATCGCATCCAGCAGGTCTTCACCTCACGGCTTACGCCGGATCTGATATGACTATCACTGCAAAGTTCACCGTTTCCGAACATCATCAAGGAGCACCAGGCTTAGCCCACGGCGGTCTCCTATCGTGTGCATTTGATGAGGCGCTGGGTAAATTAATGTGGTTAATACGGGAACCAGCGGTTACTGGAAAACTTGAAACAAGTTTCTTATTGCCTGTACAAGTTGGTAAGACTCTTTTTATCAAAGCTGAAATATTTGGCCAGGATGGAAGAAAGGTTTACTGTCGTGCTGAAGGGCGGATTGATTCGGAAGATGGACCAATTGCTGTAGAAGCTGCAGCTATCTATATAACGGTTCCACTCGAACATTTTGTAAATAACGCCCCGGAAGGCTTTCGAGAGGCGCTCTTTGGTATAAACGGTAAGACGCCGGAGCTTGAGATTAATCCATGAAAGTTTTAATCAAAAGATTAGATCCTGATTTACCGTTACCCAGCTATGCAAAACCGGGAGATGCCGGAGCCGATCTCTATTCGAGGATTGATATTGAATTATCGCCGGGCGAAAGAAAGTTAGTTCCAACAGGTATTGCGATTGCGCTTCCTCCGGGTTTTGCCGCTTTTGTGCATCCAAGATCTGGGCGCGCGATTAAAGAGGGGCTGGGAATGGTGAACGCACCAGGAACGGTCGACGCTGCATATCGTGGTGAACTACAAGTTATCCTCATAAATTACGATAAAAAGACTTCGATAAGTATTAAACGTGGCGAACGGATTGCACAGTTAATCATTCAAAAGATTGAACACGCTGAATTTGTAGAGTTAGAGGAGCTTCCTGGTAGCTCTAGGGGCTCAGATGGATTTGGCTCGACCGGAAAATCATGAGCTCCCAAAACGATAAAGAAAAAATCATAACCGCATTTGGCGGGAAAAAAGGTTTGTTTGATTCCGGAATTCCGGCGCTGGTATTCCTCCTTGCCTTTAATTTTACAAAAGAAGTATCACAATCAGCTCTAATAGCGCTCTCGCTTAGCGCAATCGTGACCGTCATTAGATTGATTAAGCGTGAAACAATTCAGCACGCTCTATCTGGAGTGATTGGCGTTGCGATTTGCGCTTGGATATCTAATCGCAGCGGAAAAGCGGAGGATTTCTATCTTCCTGGCCTTTGGACAAATGCAATTTACGCGCTTGCATATGCACTATCTAATTTAGTTCGCTGGCCAGTTATCGGCTTGGTACTTGGACCATTACTTGGCGAGAATTTGATGTGGCGCAAGGATCCAGCACGTCGAAATGTGTATATCAAGGCAACTTGGATTTGGGTTGGATTATTTTTATCTCGGCTCATTGTCCAATACCCGTTATACCTCTCAGAAAATGTTAATGCTCTCGGCACAGCTCGCCTAGTAATGGGCTATCCATTGTTCATATTGGCAGCTTGGTTAACCTGGAAGATAATCAAAGCAGGCCCATCTCTTAAAGCAGAATTAAGGCCTTCAAATTAATTAGTTACGAAGCAGCCCTTTATTAATTCTTCAGCGCTACTTGAGGCAACAAAAATTAACTCGTCCCCAGCTGTGAAAACTTCATGCTGAGATGGAGTTAATACATGACCATCACGAATTATTGCGGCTAGGGATGCATCCACAGGTAATTCAATCTCTTCGACTGACTTACCAATGCACTTTGCGGTGTCGGGAAGTGTTATCTCGACCAGATTCGCCTCGCCAGACTTAATTGAGAATAGTCGAACTACATCGCCAACGCTTACGGCCTCTTCTACAAGTGCTGCGATGATTCGCGGAGTTGAAACTGCCACATCAACCCCCCAGGAAGAATCGAATAACCATTCGTTTTTCGGATGATTCACGCGAGCTACAACCCGAGGGACGCCATATTCAGTTTTAGCTAATAATGATGAAACCAGATTGACTTTGTCATCACCGGTGGCTGCAACCATGACTTGGCATTGATCAAGTCCAGCCTTGTCTAATGTTGAGATTTCACATGCGTCGGCAAGTAACCATTCAGCATTGGGAACGCTATCCATTTTCAATGCTTTTGGATTCTTATCAATGAGGAGAACTTGATGGCCATTTGCAATTAGTTCTCGGGCGATAGCTCGACCAGCATTCCCAGCGCCAGCAATTGCAATTTTCATCGCTGCTCTCCTGGCGAATTTCTTAGAGCTTCATCGACATTTTTAAGATTTTCCTCGGTGACAAGTAAATGGACGACATCGCCTTCCTGCAGGACGGAATGTTCATCGGGTATCAAACCTTCTCCGAGGCGGGTTACAAAAGCAACTCTAGCTTTCGTTAATCTCTCGATTGAAAGGACCTGATTACCAAACCAGCCTGAATGAAGAGAAGATTCAACTAGTTGAATCCGACCCGATGCATCTTGCCATTGTGATTTCGCTCCTGTGGGAAGAATCCTGCGCATTATCTGATCGGTAGTCCAAAGGACTGTGGCAACGGTCGGGATTCCTAACCTCTGGTAAATCTCTGCTCTTCCGGGATCATAAATACGCGCTACAACATTTTTTACGCCATAAGTTTCTCTAGCAACTCGTGCTGCCAAAATATTTGAGTTATCTCCATCTGAGACTGCAGCAAATGCATCGGCTCGTTGGATTCCTGCTTCAATCAGAGTATCGCGATCGAATCCGATACCAGCCACAGTCAAACCATTGAAGTCAGCCCCAAGTCTTCGAAAAGCTTCTCGATCTTGATCAATTACTGCAACCGAGTGGCCAAGAGCTTGAAAGTCTCTGGCTAATGTTGAACCAACGCGCCCGCATCCCATAATCACGATGTGCACAATGAGAGAATTTACACCCGCATCAGCGCAATTTACGAATCCACGCAGGCAGAGTAATTCCAGCAAGGGGATATATGAAGATTGGTGACGAACTGGAACTTGAAATTGGTCCAGTTGCCCACGGCGGACATTTCGTTGCGAGATTTGAAGGACGAGTAGTTTTTGTCCGTCATGCGATTACAGGTGAACGAGTCATCGCAAAGATAACTGAGATTTCAAAGCGTTTTGCGAGAGCTGATTGCGTAAAAGTAATTTCACCTTCGCAAGATCGAATTCAAGCAGAGTGCGCATATGCTCGTCCGAATGGTTGTGGTGGCTGCGATTTCCAGCACATATCTCCAAGACGACAGCGAGAATTGAAATCTCAAATAATTAAAGAACAGTTCAAAAGACTCGCAAATCTTGAGGTAAACGTTCTGGTTGAGGAAGTTCCCCCAGCATTTGGGTGGCGAACCAGGATGGAGTTCAACATAAGTAAAACTGGCAAAGTATCGATGTTCAAATCAAGAAGTAATGAGTTAATTGAGATTGAATCATGCAAATTAGCAGACCCGAAGATATCGATTGAGTCATTAAATTCCTCGAGGCTAGCGCCTAGCTCAAAAATAGAAGTTGTAGTTGACGGGTTAGGTAATCTCCATTCAGATTTGAGTAAAACTGATCGCCTGCCTTATTTCATTGACAACCAGAAATTCGAGGTATCTTTTGAAAGCTTCTGGCAAAGTCACAAGTCAGCTCCGTCTCTGTTAACCAAAGTTGTAACCGAACTTTCTGAATATAGACCTAACGACCATGTTATTGATCTCTATGCTGGAATTGGCATCTTGAGTTCGCCTTCACTGAAAACAATAGGAATTGGTGGAAGATTAACCTTGATTGAAGAGTCCGAATCTGCAATAAGTGATGCCAAATGGAACTACTCATCCGCAAGTAATGTCGAGTTTCGTAACGGGCGAGTAGAGAAGGAGATACAGAAACTTTCAAGTTGCGATCTAGTTATTTTGGATCCTCCTCGAGCAGGAGCGGGAGCAAAAGTTTTAAATGAAATTACTCGTCTATCGCCTCGGACTATTGTCTATGTTGCCTGTGATCCAGCGGCGCTTGCTAGAGATGCGGGATTTCTAACGGCTCATTCCTATGAGATGGATACAGTGCGAGCCTTTGACTTGTTTCCTATGACACAACATATGGAATGTGTGGCGAGGTTCATCCGAAGTTAGGGCGCCAGAGTAGATGCGAGATTTCCAACCAAGTTAGGATGGGTCCATGAGTAAGAATTCCTTCGGCGCCAGAAGGGATCTTTCAGTATCTGGAAAAACTTACGAAATCTTCGATATCACCAAACTTGTCCAGGCGGCCTCGCTTCCTTTTTCGCTAAAAATTCTCCTTGAGAACTTGTTGCGAACCGAGGATGGGGCAAACATAACGTCCGCACAGATTAAGGCATTGGCAGAATGGAATCCCGATTCGCAGCCTGATACCGAAATTCAATTCACGCCCGCTCGTGTAATTATGCAAGATTTCACAGGAGTTCCTTGCATTGTTGATCTCGCAACTATGCGTGAAGCAATTATCGAACTAGGTGGCGATCCAACAAAAGTCAATCCATTGGCTCCTGCAGAATTAGTAATTGATCACTCAGTAATTGCAGATCGGTATGGTACCTCGTCAGCTTTTCAAGAGAATGTGGATATTGAGTACCAACGAAATACCGAGCGATATCGTTTTCTTAGGTGGGGACAGACTGCATTTGATGAATTTAAAGTTGTCCCACCTGGAACTGGAATTGTCCATCAAGTAAATATTGAGTATCTAGCTCGAGTCATCATGACAAGAGAAGTTGCCGGCCAACTTCGCGCATATCCTGACACCGTCGTCGGAACCGACTCTCACACAACCATGGTCAATGGATTAGGAGTTTTAGGTTGGGGCGTTGGAGGAATTGAGGCCGAAGCCGCACTCCTTGGCCAACCCGTGTCGATGTTAATTCCAAGAGTCGTTGGTTTTAAATTAAAGGGCTCACTCCCTGTCGGAACTACGGCAACAGATTTGGTTTTAACAATCACCGAAATGTTGCGTAAACATGGCGTTGTTGGAAAGTTTGTCGAGTTTTACGGACCAGGAGTAAGCGCTTTACCAATGGCTAATCGAGCCACAATCGGAAATATGTCGCCGGAATATGGTTCAACAGTCGCAATTTTCCCAATTGATGAAGAGACCTTGAGATATATGGAGCTCACTGGTCGCAGTCGTGAACAGCTTGAGCTTGTTGAAAATTACGCTAAAGCGCAAGGAATTTGGCATGATCCAAATGCAACTCCGAGATACTCAGAACATTTAGAGCTTGATCTTGCGAAAGTCGTGCCATCTATCGCTGGTCCTAAGCGGCCACAGGATCGTGTTCCACTCTCGGATGCCAAAGTTTCCTTCCAGAAATCTCTTCCTGGGTATCTTGGTGAAAAATCTGCAAAAGGTGAAATCCCGGTTAACGTAAATGGCCGAGAGGGAAACGTAAAGCATGGTTCAGTCGTAATTGCCTCAATTACATCCTGCACAAACACATCAAATCCAAGTGTGATGATTGGCGCCGGAATACTTGCGAAAAAGGCTTCAGAACGAGGTCTTTCTAGTAAACCGTGGGTTAAGACAACCTTAGCGCCTGGTTCAAAAGTCGTAACGAATTACTACGAAAAGGCAGGCTTGACTCCTTACCTAGAGAAACTTGGATTCAATCTTGTTGGCTACGGTTGCGTAACTTGTATCGGAAACTCAGGACCACTGCCTAGTGAAGTTAGTAAAGCTATTAATGAAAATGATCTTGCTGTCGCAGCCGTCTTGTCTGGAAATAGAAACTTTGAAGGTCGAATCAGCCCAGATGTAAAAATGAACTATCTTGCATCACCTCCACTTGTTGTTGCTTATGCATTAGTTGGTTCTATGGATCATGATTTTGAAAAAGATCCAATTGGTAAAGATTCAAATGGTAACGATGTATTTCTAAAGGATATTTGGCCCACGCCAGACGAGGTGCAATCAGTAATTGACACAGTTATTTCATCAGAGATGTTCCAGAAGGATTACTCCAGCGTTTTTGCTGGGGACCATCGGTGGACTTCTTTAGAAACGCCTAGTGGAAAAATATTTGAATGGGATCCAAATTCAACTTATGTAAGACGCCCACCATACTTTGAGGGTATGCCGAAAATGCCACAACCAGTCTCTGATATCAATAACGCTCGAGTGTTGGCGAAGTTGGGGGATTCAGTAACTACAGATCATATTTCGCCTGCGGGCTCTATTAAGGCTGATTCGCCCGCAGGTAAATACCTATTAGCTCATGGCGTTGATAAAGCCGACTTCAATTCATATGGTTCACGCCGCGGTAATCATGAAGTGATGATTCGAGGAACTTTCGCAAATATCAGACTCAAGAATCAGCTTTTGGATGGCGTTGAAGGAGGATTTACCAGGAATTTTCTTGACGAGGGCAAGCAGACAACCATTTATGAAGCTTCGGTGGCTTATCAAGCTGCAAATATTCCTTTGGTAATTCTCGCTGGCAAGGAATATGGATCTGGTTCTTCTCGAGATTGGGCAGCAAAAGGGACAGCGCTACTTGGCGTTCGCGCCGTAATTGCAGAATCATTTGAAAGAATTCATCGTTCTAATTTGATAGGTATGGGAGTTCTACCATTGCAATTCTTAGATAACCAAAATTGTGAGAGTCTTGGAATTAATGGCACGGAAACATTCAACATATCGGGAGTAACTGGCTTGAACGATGGGAAAATCCCAGAATTTGTCCAGGTAACCGCAGGCAGTACCGTGTTCCGGGCTAAAGTTCGAATAGATACTCCGGGCGAGGCTGATTACTACCGCCACGGTGGAATCATGCAATATGTTCTCAGATCACTTGTTGGCTAGTAATTAGTTAAGATAATTATCATGCGATACCTTTCAAGAATCACGTCACCTTCAGATCTGGTGAGGTTACATGAGGACGAACTTCTTGAGTTATCGCAAGAGATTAGAGAGTTTCTAATCGAGAAAGTCTCGCGAACTGGTGGTCATCTTGGACCAAATCTTGGTGTTGTTGAATTAACCATTGCTATCCATCGAATTTTTCAATCACCGCACGATGTAATTATTTTCGATACCGGTCACCAATCTTACGTGCACAAGATCCTTACCGGACGCGTTAATGGTTTTGATTTGCTCCGCCAACGAGGGGGATTAGCCGGTTATCCAAATAGATCAGAGAGCATTCATGACGTCGTTGAAAATTCACATGCATCAACCGCACTCTCATGGTCTGAAGGAATTGCTAAAGGTTTTAGTTTGCAGGGAATAACAGATCGAACAGTTGTGGCAGTCGTTGGAGATGGCGCCCTTACCGGTGGGATGGCTTGGGAAGCTTTAAATAATATTGCAGCTCAGAAGAATTTAAGATTGGTGATTGTTGTTAATGATAATGAACGTTCTTATTCACCAACTATTGGCGGAGTGGCGACTTACTTATCTACCCTTAGGGCTACCAAAGGTTATGAACGTTTCCTTCAATGGGGTAAAGGTGTCCTAGAGCGCACGCCAGTAGTTGGACACCCAATCTACGAAACACTTCATGGAATGAAAAAGGGATTGAAAGACATTGTCGCCCCGCAAGGAATGTTTGAAGATTTAGGTTTGAAATATCTTGGACCAGTTGATGGCCACGATATTGCCGCACTCGAGCGGACATTGGTTCAGGCTAAGAAATTTGAAGGTCCAGTTATCGTCCACGCAATAACTGAAAAAGGCAGAGGGCACGCACCCGCTATAAAAGATGAGGCAGAAAAGTTTCACGCGGTCGGGGTAGTCGATCCTGAGACTGGTGAATCTATCGCTAAGGCCGGACGAACTTGGACTGAAGAATTTTCAGATGCTTTGCTCGAAATTGGTCGCGCGCGAAGAGAAGTTGTGGCAATAACAGCAGCAATGTTGGGGCCAACCGGTCTAGATCGATTCCAAAAGGAATTTCCGGATCGCACCTTTGATGTTGGCATAGCTGAGCAACATGCAGTCACATCGGCAGCTGGTCTGGCATTTACCGGGCTTCACCCAGTCGTCTCGGTCTATTCGACATTTCTAAATAGAGCTTTTGACCAACTTTTACTTGATGTTTCACTCCACAATGCTGGGGTAACTTTTGTGCTCGACCGTGCCGGATTTACTGGCGATGATGGCCCCTCCCATAATGGAGTCTGGGATCTGGCTCTAACTGGAATTGTTCCTAACTTAAAAGTTGCGGCGCCTCGAGATGGGATTCGATTAAGAGAGCTACTTGCAGAATCAATTGATCTAAATTCGCCATCACTTTTGCGTTACCCGAAAGGAATTATTACCTCCGAAATACCTGCTTTTGAAAGTCGAAATGGAATTGATTTTCTCTATCGTGGAGAAAGCACCGATATTTTGCTAATCGCTGTCGGCGCAATGGCTCAAATATCTGTTGATGCGGCAACCCAGGCCAACCGCGAAGGCGTTGGAGTAACTGTTATCGATCCGCGATGGGTCAAGCCGCTTCCTATCGAATTTCTATCAAAATTATCTGGAAAATATCAACAGGTAGTGGTTGTCGAAGATGGAATTGCGCATGGAGGTATAGCCAGCACGCTTTCTGAAGGTTTCAGGGCGCTCGATTTAGAGATTCCGATTCACTCAATCGGAGCCCCACTTGAGTTTTTCGAACATGGCAAACGTAATCAAATCCTGGAAGAGCTAGGAATTACTTCGCAAACCATCGCTCGACAGATAGTTGGATGGTATTCCCAATCTTCTACTCAGGAAGTGAGGCGACTCCCGGTTGATGGAAACGTTGACCAGAGACCGCAACGCTAATTCCTTCGCGATCCAAGTAAGGCAAAATCCCTCCGAGATGCATCGGCCATCCAGCGCCTAAAAGCATGCAGAGATCAATTTCTGATGGAGTGGCAACTACCCCTTCATCAAGCATCATCTTTGCCTCTTCAGCAAGCGCCTTCAAAGCACGCTCTCTTACTTGATCTGAAGTTGAGGGCGAAGTTCCTTTCTCGACAAGTTCGAGCGCTTCGGAGTTTGGATTTAATTTACCGTTCTCATCTTTTATGTAAAAGGACTTGACTCCTTTTTCAACCAATCTTGTGACGGTTGGCGAAATCTTGTAACGAGGTCCCAAATTTGCATTTAGGGTCTTGGATACATGTAAAGCCACTCCAGGTCCAACTAGTCCAAATAACTCCAGAGGTGACATTGGGAAACCAAGTGGTCGCAAGGCGCTATCGGCAACGTCATATGGCGTTCCTTCATCTATTGCGTCAGTAACTTCACCCATGAAACGAGTAAGTAGTCGATTCACTACAAATCCGGGAGCGTCTTTACAAATAATCATGGTCTTCTTTAAATCTTTGCCGACAGAGACAGCAGTCGCCGTAGTCGCATCATCAGTCTTGCTCGTCCGCGCTATCTCTAGAAGGGGCATAACTGAGACTGGATTGAAGAAATGGAACCCGACGACTCGTTCTGGGTTATTAAGGCCTTCGCCCATCTTTTCAACGGAGAGAGATGAGGTATTTGTTGCCAAGACACATTCCGGTGTAATTATCTTCTCTAAATCTTTAAATAACTTCTGTTTGATTGAAAGCTCTTCGAAAACTGCTTCGATAATAAAGTCACAATTTGCGAAGATTTTCTGGTCTACCGAGCCAGTGATAAGTCCCTTTAGACGGCGACCACCCTCCTCGTTTAGCCGCTTTTTCTCGACCAATTTATCTATTTCGAAGTGGATCCACGAGATGCCTTTATCAACACGCGCCTGATCAAGATCTGTGATTACGACTGGCACCTTCATATTTCTCAAAAATAGAAGAGCAAGTTGAGATGCCATCAATCCTGCGCCAACAATTCCTACCCGGGTCACTTTTCGCGCCAAGGCGGGTTTTGGGGCACCTTCAACTTTCTTACGTTTCTTTTGAATCAAATTAAATGCATAAAGTGATGCGCGTAGCGGATTGCTCATAACTAGTTCTGCAAGTACGAGATCTTCTGCATCGAAACCCTGGTCCAGGGTGTTGGTCCTAGCTTCTGCTATTAACTCCAAAGCACGACGCGGCGATTCAATATCCGCACCGCCATATTTTTTGGCGACAGCAGATTTACCTATTTCTATAGCTTTCCCCCAGGCCGCTGTATCTTTTGTAAAATCGCTTCGCTCAATTTTCTTCTTTCCAGAGAGGATATCTGCGGCGAAAGCGCAGGATTTCTCCAAGAAATCGGCGGGTTCAAATACTGCATCCACTACGCCAAGTTCGAGCGCGTCCTTGGCCTTCATCATCGTATTGTTGTTGAGCGCGTTCTGAATGATTACCTTAACGGCTCGTTCTGGGCCAATAAGTTTAGGAAGAATTGTTGCGCCGCCCCATCCGGGAACTAGCCCTAAGAAACATTCAGGTAGCGCGGTAAAAGCCGTGGATGCGACAGTTCGATAATTGCAATGTAGACCAATCTCAAGACCTCCACCAAGGGCTAAGCCATTAATGAAAGCAAACGTAGGTTTCTTGCCACGACCTAATCGCTTGAAAAGATCATGTCCATATTTCCCAATCTGTAAGGCAATTTTCTTGTCATTTAGAAAAGGTAATCCCGAGAGATCGGCTCCTGCGGCAAAGATAAATGGCTTACCAGTGATTGCAATAGCCACCGAGTCACTCGATTCGGCGCTGGTTAGCGCGGCATCCAATTCCTGTAGTGATTTTTGGCCTAACGTATTGGGTCGAGTGTGATCCATACCGTTGTCTAATGAGATTAGAGATAACTTCCCGTTAAAGCCAAATAGGGAGAGATCAATTTCCCGAAGGAGTGCTCGGGTTACTACTTCTTCAGGTGCAACGGTTTCGCTCATTATTAATTACCCTTCGCCTGAAAATGCGGGTTCTCCCAAATCACAGTACCGCCCATTCCAAGGCCGATACACATTGTGGTTATTCCATATCGAACGTCAGGACGTTCTTTAAATCCTTCTGCGAGATTTAACATCAATCGAATTCCTGACGAGGCGAGGGGGTGTCCAACAGCGATTGCGCCACCATAGATATTGACTCGAGGATCATCATCGGCAATTCCAAAATAATCTAAGAACGATAGAACTTGAATTGAAAATGCCTCATTAATCTCAAAAAGACCGATATCTTCAATGCCAAGGCCAGCTAACTCCAGAGCTTTGAGCGTTGATGGAACTGGTCCGTATCCCATAATTTCGGGTTCCACTCCAGCGAAGGCAAATGTAACCAATTTGGCTTTTATCGGAAGACCTAGCTCTTCTGCTTTCTTCTCGCTCGCTAATAGAGCTGCCGTTGCGCCATCGTTTAGACCGGCGGCATTTCCGGGAGTTACTCGGCCATTTGGTCTAAATGGTGTTTTGAGAGCGGCCAACGCTTCGAGAGTAGTACCCGGTCTTGGTGGTTCATCAATCGTAGCGACGCCCCAACCTTGTTCGGGATTTCTAACCGCAACTGGAATTAAGTTCGGTTGAATCTTTCCGGACTTATAAGCAGATGCAGTTTTTAGTTGCGAATTTAGCGCGTATTTGTCAGCTCGCTCTTTTGTGAGATGAGGAAATTTATCGTGGAGCCGTTCTGCGGTATTTCCCATCGAGAGCGCATCGGTATCAACAATTTTTTCTGCTAAATATCGCGGATTTGGATCCATGCCTTCACCCATCGGATGGTTGCCCATATGTTCTACACCGCCAGCAATTGCTAAGTTGTAAGCGCCCATATTTATTGCGCCGGCAAGTGTCGTAACAGAAGTCATGGCACCGGCACACCATCGATCCACAGAGTAACCCGGAACAGTATTTGGAATGCCCGCGAGTATGGTTGCAGAGCGTCCAATATTCATTCCTTGATCTCCGAATTGCGTGGCAGCAGCAATCGCCACATCATCTATTTCGCGAGGATTGACTTGTGGATTTCTCTCAAGCAAACCTCGGATGCATCGGATAACGATGTCATCGGCCCGCGTGCCTTGATAGAGACTTCCAGCTTTCCCAAAGGGAGTACGGACAGCGTCGACTAAAACAACATTAGTTTTTACGGTGGCAGATTTCATGGCAGAACCCTACTCGCACCAGCCAAATAGGTAGCCCAAACCACGAACTGGAGCCACGATGTCGTCGTATCAAAACCAATGGTTCCGGCAAGAAGTGTTCCGACTAGGGAATCAGGCGCCATCCATCCAGTCACATCCCAGATGTAAGCAGTTTCCCCGGGTAGCCAGCCGAGTTCTTGGAACTCGTGCACTGCATACGAAAGAACGCCGGCCGCAACGACAATTAGGGCAACTCCGGTGATGTTGAAAAATCTAGAGAGGTTTAAATTTATTGCTCGTCGATATATTAAATAGCCAAGGGAAATTGCTAACGTCAATCCGATTATAAATCCGACTACTACCGGAGTCTTTGATCCCACGGTGCGGAAATTTGAGTATAAGAAGAGAACGGTTTCGAGCCCTTCCCTTGCCACCGCGAAAAATGCTGCTGCTGCAAGTGCGATAGGTCCGACGAGGGCTGCTTGTTCAACTTTTCCATGAAGTTCATCGCGCAATGCTCTAGCTGTTCGTTTGAGCCAGAAGACCATCCCGGTAACAAGCGCTACTGCCACAATGGAGGTGGTGCCAGCAAAAAATGTTTCGCCTCTTTCGGAGAGCTCTGAAGAGGTGAACCCTAAAAATCCACCCAGAGCCAGGCTGAGCGCGAGAGCTACACCGACTCCAGACCAGATTGGGGTCAACAAAAACCTACGATCAGTTTTAACGACATAGGCGACAAGAATCCCGACAATGAGGGCAGCTTCAAGGCCTTCCCTGAGGGCGATTAAAAAGCTGCTCAACAT
>JBEANJ010000012.1:0-15126 GCA_041165565.1 Actinomycetota bacterium
TAGTCAGCTTATGCACTTCGCTCTCGCTTTCCACCAATCAGACCATTTGGTTTCAATATTAAAGAGAGAATAAGAACAATAAAGACTGATGGAAATACCAGAACGCTACTTATGTAATTTGTTATTAAAGCAACGCCAATCCCAAGGACCATGCCGCCAAGGACAGCACCGGGCAAACTTTCAAGTCCGCCAATTACCGCGGCAGCGAAACCAAAGACAAGCAAAACATCTAATGAATTAGGCGAGAGGATGTCATTTGGAGTGACCAAGATTCCAGCAAATGCTCCTGCGGCTCCCGCAAATACCCATCCGATAGTTCTAATTGGCCCCACTCTAATTCCAGCTAGTCGAGCAATTTCTGGTTGGAATGCAGCAGCGCGAAGTGAAAGTCCAAGATCTGTTTTCTGGAAAATGAAAGAGAAGATGATCATCACGATGGCAGCGCCGGTGATTACCATCAAGTTCAACATTGAGAATGGCAATGGTTGACCGTTAAAAACAAAACCGGTTGTAGATACTGGTGGCGCAATTGATCGGAAATCATTTCCCCAAATCATTCCTACGACGCTTCGAATGATGCCAAGAAGTCCAAGCGTTGCGATAACAGGTGCGATTGCGGCGACGGGGCCATCATCTGCGTGACGAAATAGCGTGCGCATTAAGAAGTATTCGATACCAGCTCCAAGGAGCGCGCCTGCAACGACCGCAAAGAGAATAGCTAGCCAGAAAACTCCGGTGCGGTTGATGATTTCATAGGCAATATAAGTTGTAAGAATTGCCTGACCGGCTTGCGCAAAATTGATTACTCGAGTCGAGCGCCACACGAGAACTAAGGCAAGCGCCATCAAGCTATAAATAGATCCGAGAGTTATACCTATTAATAGCGTGCCGACTAATTCACTCATTAGAACCCCAGATAGGCAGATTTAAGCGCGGGATCTGCCATAAGGTCTCGCGCATCCCCGGATGCAACTAATTCTCCGAGGTTGAGTATTACGCCAGTGTCAGCAACTTCTAGCGCACTTGCGGCGTTCTGTTCTACAAGCACGACTGTCATTCCCATATCTCTTCGAAGTTGGCCGATTGCAGTAAAAATCTGTTCGATTATTAGCGGCGCTAAGCCGAGTGAAGGTTCATCTAGTAATAATAATTTTGGTCGAGAAACTAGAGCTCTACCGATTGCCAACATCTGGCGTTCGCCACCTGAGAGAGTATTTGCGCTCTGTTCCATCCGCTCGCCCAAACGAGGAAAGAGTTCAATGACTCCAGTGATTGCTTGATTAGTATCGCTGCGATTTCGTCGCCACAGCCCACCAATCAACAGATTTTCGCGAACTGTAAGTTCTGGGATTACTGATTTGCCCTCGGATACATGGGAAATACCGCGGCGGACTAAGTCTTCAGGTCGTTTGTTGAGGATGTTCCGTTCCCGCCAAGTTGCGGTGCCATCAGAAGGTGATTTCAATCCCGATAAGGTACGAAGAAGCGTTGTTTTTCCAGCTCCATTTGCGCCAATTACCGCTGTTATTTCGCCTTGTTTAACTTCAAAGCTCACATTCGATAGCGCTCGAATCGCGCCGTGATCAACTGTCAAATTACTTACCAAGAGAGATGTCACTTCGCACCTGCTTCTTGGGTACCTAAATATGCAGCGATGACAGCGGGGTCATTTCTAACTTCATCTTTAGTTCCTGAGGAAATCAATTCGCCAAAATTCAAAACAGATATGCGATCACAGATAGACATCACAACATCCATATGGTGCTCAACGATGATTATTGATGTGGTGCTCTTTAAGTTCTTAATTAAACCGTTTAGCCATTCGATATCTTGCGGGCCAAGACCTCCGGCTGGTTCATCTAGGAGAAGAATCCTTGGCTCACTAACTAATGCACGAGCAATTGAGACTCGTTTGGTATCTGGATAAGCAAGAGTGTCAGCGCGGCGCTCGGTGAGACTTCCGGAATACGCGCGCTCCAACGCAGCTTGGGCTCGCTCCTTAAGGCGACGTTCATCTTTTCCAGTAATTCCTAAAAAGGATTCGATTAATCCTGATTTTGCCAAACTATGAGCGCCGATCATCACATTCTCTTCAACTGTGAGATCAGGAAAGAGACCTACTCCTTGAAGAGTTCGAGCGATTCCATGTGAAACTAATTGGTGCGGCTTTGGCCAATTTACTTTTCGGCCATAAAGTTCTAATTCGCCACTTGCTGGTGTCACCAATCCAGATAATGCATTGAAAACTGTAGTTTTACCTGCGCCATTTGGGCCGATAAGTCCGAGGACTTCACCGCGGTGTAGATCAATATTTACATTTGAGAGCGCTTGCAAACCGCCGAAGTTAACGGAGAGGTTCTTTATTGAAAGAACCTTCTCTCTTGCGGACATCCGAGGCGCTCCTTTGTGCTAACTAATTGATGAAAACTCTTGGAACTCTCGGGCCGATTCTCGTGACAATCTCATAATTGATTGTGCCGCAAGCTCGTCCCCAAGCGTCGGCAGTGTATCCGTCACCGCCTTCCGAGCCAATGAGATAAGCCCAATCTCCCGTGCGCGCTATCGAATCGTTACCTAAATCAACAACAAATTGATCCATTGATACGCGACCCAATATTGGAGCTTTGCGGTTACCCACAAGTATGCCGGCTCTGTTATCCGCATTTCTCGGCACGCCATCGGCGTAACCCATCGCAACTACACCAATCTTTGTTGCCGTTGTAGTAACCGCAGTTCCGCCATAACCAACCTGAGCGCCGGCTGGGACTTCTTTAACTAATTGAAGGCGTGCCCTTAATGACATCACCGGTTTCAAACCTAACTTCTTTGAATCTCCAAGTTTTTCCACATCAGGTGATAGCCCATACATCGCAATTCCCATTCGAACTAAATCAAAATGAGATTTCTGATCGATTAGAGATGCTGCGGAATTACTCAAGTGTAAAATTTTGGCGCGAATTCCTAATTCTTCGGCTTCTTTAACTCGATATTTAAAATTGCTGAGTTGTTCCTCATTAAATGGATGGCCCGGTTCATCTGCTCTCGCAAAGTGAGACCAGATACCTATTACTTCTACTCTTCCGTTTTTCACTAATTGCGAAACCGCTTTCAGAAGGGTGCGCCATTCTGAGAGAGCGCCACCTCTTGTCATTCCAGTATCAACTTCAAGATGAATTCTTGGCGTAGTAGAAGTTCTTGCCGCAGCCTGCTGAATAGCCTCTAAATGTTCAATTGAAGGTACGGCTAAATCAATCCTCTTTTGTAGCGCACTTTCAAAATCTTCTTGGAGCGGAGTTAGCCAAGCGAGTATTGGAACAGAAATTCCGGAGTCTCTAAGTTGAATTGATTCCTCTAACAAAGCCGTTCCAACCCAGCTTGCGCCAGCCTCAATAGCTCGCTTTGCAATCGGGACTAAACCATGTCCATAGGCATCTGCTTTGACAACCGCAAGTCCGGCAGCGCTCGTCCCTTTGAGAATATGTTTAACATTCGACTCGAGCGCGCTCAAGTCGATAATCGCTTCGGCTCTATTACTCAACAGTCACCGACTTAGCGAGGTTGCGAGGTTGATCGACATCGTTTCCTTTTGTTACCGACATCTCGTACGCAAATACTTGGAGTGGAACTATGGAAAGTATTGGTTGAAGTAATTCGTGGCATTTTGGAATTCGAATAATTTCAGGAATTTCTAAGTCGAAACTAGAATCCGCTATTGCAATCACTCTCGCACCCCGAGCACGAACTTCTTCTATATTGCTCTTCATTTTTGCAAAAATTTCACTTGATGCGGGAGGTACTATTGCAATAACAGGAGTTCCGTTTTCAATTAGAGCAATTGGTCCATGCTTAAGTTCGCCGCCAGCAAAACCTTCGGCATGCATATAAGCCAACTCTTTCAACTTAAGCGCTCCTTCTAAAGCAGCAGGATAGCCAACATGGCGTCCCAGAAAGAGAACCGAAGTTGCATCTTTGTATCCTCGAGTCATTTCACGTAGTGGTTCTACCGTCTCAAGTATCTCTTCAATCTTGTTGGGAAGCGCCAGGAGCTCGCCCGTCATATTTGGCAATTTAATTCCTTTACGTTCTCCGAAATTTAAAGCGATTAGAAAGATAGCGATAATCTGAGTTAATAGCGCTTTAGTGGATGCAACTGCGATCTCAGGGCCGGCATGGGTATAAAGAACCGAATCTGATTCTCGCGGAATAGTAGAACCAATCGTGTTACATATTGAGATCGTCTTTGCGCCGAGGGATTTAGCGTGACGTAGCGCCATCAAAGTATCCATGGTCTCGCCTGATTGCGAAATTGTTATCACCAGAGTTTTCTGGGAGAGGACGGGCTTTCGGTAACGAAACTCTGAGGCAAGCTCTACATCAACCGGGGTATTGGTCCACTCCTCTAGCGCATACTTTCCAATCAAGCCAGCATGAAAAGCGGTGCCGCATGCCAGGATTAAGATTCTTTCAAAATCCAAAGCGATTTCTTTTAATTCTGATAATTCAACTTTGTTGGACGTGACTCTTCCCAAAAGAGTATCTGCTACCGCTTTTGGCTGTTCGTAAATCTCTTTGAGCATGAAGTGTTTAAAGCCGCCGCGTTCTGCTGCCTTTGCGTCCCAAGTGATTTCATAGGAATTAGGTATAACTTCGCGACCATTTAAATCAGTTACCAAAATTTTATTTGGCGATACTTCAACAACTTGATCTTGACCTAGTTCCAGAGCTTTCTTGGTAAAAGAGATAAAGGCAGAGACGTCCGAGGCCAGATAATTCTCCCCATCGCCTACCCCAACCACCAATGGAGAGTTGCGTCTGGCTCCGACCACAATTTCTGGACTATCGGCATTAATTGCTAGAAGAGTGAAAGACCCCTTTAGTTTTTTGCAAACCGCGCGCATCGCAGATGCAAGATTTCCAGTTTGCTTCAGCTCTTCTGCCAATAAAAATGCGACCGATTCAGTATCGGTCTCAGATTTGAATTTATGCCCACGGCCCTCTAATTCATTTTTTAATTCTCGATAATTTTCGATTATGCCATTATGAATAACTGCTACTTTCCCAGTTTCATCTGTATGCGGATGGGCGTTGGCATCAGTTGGTCCGCCATGAGTAGCCCATCGGGTATGCCCGATACCAGTTCGAGCACGGCTCTCTTTAGTTAGCGCACCCTCAAGATTGGCGAGTTTTCCGGCCCGCTTTGCAATTAGAAGTGGTTGCTTAGGCGCTTCGACCAGAGCAATGCCTGCGGAGTCATAACCTCGGTACTCAAGTTTATGCAGACCGTCGAGGATTCGAGATTGTGCGGAGTTACTTCCGGTGTAGCCGATGATTCCGCACATCTTCTACTCCTTTGACAAATTAAATTGAGAGTTCTGATTTTACTAACGCTGCGAGAGATTGCGCGAACTCATCTGCACTTTTCTGCTCAGCAGCTTCTACCATCACACGAATTACGGGTTCAGTGCCAGATGCGCGCAATAAAACTCTCCCAGAATTCCCCAGGCTTTTTTCAATCTCACTAATTTTAATTCTTATATTGTCATTAGTAGAGAGAAGATTTTTATCAACGTCTTTTACATTTATTAGTACTTGGGGATATCGCGACATAAAACTCGCTAAGTCATTTAGCGTAGATTTTCTGCGGATAACCTCTGAGATTAAATGAAGAGCAGTTAGTAAGCCGTCGCCGGTTATTGAAAACTTTCGCATAATTATGTGGCCTGATTGCTCGCCACCAAGTGAATGGCCTGATTTCAGCATCTCCTCTAAGACATAGCGATCTCCTACAGGCGTTGCAACAAAACCGATTCCTAACTTTTCCAAAGCTCGAATTAACCCCAGATTTGTCATTACCGTGCCAACTATTACTTTCGTAGGCAATTCCGTGTGCTGGGCCAAGATTCCAAGGATGTAGTCGCCGTCAACAATATTTCCGAGGTGATCTATCGCAAGAACGCGGTCAGCATCGCCGTCATGGGCAATACCCAGATCTGCCTTCTCGTTTTTTACTCTTTCAATCAACCCTTCTAAATGAGTCGATCCACAATTTGCATTTATATTCTTGCCATTTGGTTGATTATTTATTGCAATTACTTCTGCCCCAGCTCGACGGAGCGCCTCGGGCGCAACTGTAGATGCGGCGCCGTTTGCACAATCAACCACAATCTTTAAGCCCTTAAAATCACTATCAATAGTTGAAAGTAGATGCCCCAGATATCGTTCGCGAGCGCTATCTACTCTTTCAATCTTTCCCGCGGCAACGCCAGGTTGCCACTCAACCTTTAATTGGGCTTCGATTTGGGCTTCTACTGAATCGGCTAACTTCTTTCCATCTCTTGCAAAAAATTTAATTCCGTTATCACTAGCCGGGTTATGCGAAGCGCTAATCATCACGCCTAAATCTGCCTTCGAATCCAAAACTAGGAATGAGACGGCCGGTGTGGGAAGTACGCCAATTAACTCAACATCTATCCCACAACTTGATAAACCTTCTGCAATTGCTCGTTCTAAATAAGCGCCAGATTCTCGAGAATCTTGAGCAATGATTGCTCTCGGTTTATGTCCGGCAAATTCGCCGATATCAGTCAAGACATGAGCTGCAGCAACAGCAAGGTCGTGCGCTAATTTTTCAGTTAAATCAACACCGGCTACACCTCGGACACCATCGGTGCCGAATAGGGCCATGTCGGATAGGTTATCGCTTGCTGTATTGCGAGCGCTTACGAGCTTTCTTCAAGCCGTACTTCTTTCGCTCGATAACGCGAGGATCACGAGTTAGGAATTTTGCTTTCTTCAATGCTGGGCGGTTTGCATCAACATCAATTGCATTTAGCGCGCGTGCAACGCCAAGACGGAGCGCGCCAGCCTGGCCAGAAATTCCGCCGCCATCGATACGAGCAATGATGTCGAACTTGCCTTCTGCGCCGACTGTGCGAAGCGGTTCTGAGATGGATTGTTGATGAACTTTATTTGGGAAATACACTTCTAACGGCTTTGAGTTAACAGTCCAACGACCGTTGCCGGGAACAAGGCGAACGCGAGCTACCGCTTCCTTACGACGACCAACGCCAGCACCTGGTGCGATTACCGAAGCGCGATTGGTTGCGCCAGCAGGAGTGCTGGAGCTATAAGCAGTAGTTGTCTCGTTCTCTGACATCATCATCCTTTACTTGCCCAGCTTGGTCTGGTCGACTTGTTTGAATTCATATGGAATCGGAGCCTGTGCACCATGTGGGTGATTTGCTCCCGCATAAACTTTAAGTTTTGAAGCCATCTGCTTGCCGATTGAGTTCTTAGGCAACATTCCTTTAATTGCTTTTTCAACGGCGCGAGTTGGGAATTTCTCGAGCATCAACGCATAGTTTCGTGATGTTAATCCACCTGGGAAACCGGAGTGGTGATGGGAAATTTTCTCAGTCATCTTGCTGCCGGTGATCGCAATCTTTTCGGCATTGATGACTACAACAAAATCGCCCATATCCATATGTGGGGCGAAAGTTGCTTTATGTTTTCCGCGAAGCAGAGTTGCAGCATGGCTAGCGAGACGACCTAAAACAACATCAGTCGCATCAATGATGTACCACTTGCGCGCAACGTCGCTAGGTGTTGGAGTAAATGTGCGCACAGCGAACTCTCTTTCTAGATCTGATTAGCCCGAAGGCAGAAGCGGAAGGTTACCTTCCCCCATGGGGAGGGTCAAAATCAGTGGCTCCAGACCGGCTCCGGGCTCTCATAAACCTGGCCATCGCCACCAAATATCAGGAATCGGGTGAAACTGCGGGCAAACCAGCGATCGTGAGTCACTGCAATCACAGTTCCTTCATATGATGCAAGTGCGCGCTCCAGCGCTTCTGCGCTAGCTAAATCTAAATTATCTGTTGGCTCATCTAGCAATAACAAAGTATCGCCAGCTAATTCAAGTAAGAGAACTTGGAACCGCGCTTGTTGCCCGCCCGATAGAGATGAGAATAATTGTTCAGCTTGTTGCGCTAATTCATATCTACCCAAAACACTTTTTGCAGCTCCAAGTTGTAGTGAGTTTTCTTGCCAGAGAATTTCAAGCAAAGTCTTGCCTTCAAATTCGGGATGGGCATGGGTCTGGGCGAAAAATCCTGGCACGACGCGAGCGCCCAGTTTGAAGGTTCCCGTATATCTAACGGACTCATCACCGGAAAGTCTTCGTAAGAAATGTGATTTACCGGTTCCATTCTTACCCAAGATTGCGACCCGATCTTGATAATAAATCTCAAAATCAAATGGCTCAGTTAGATTTTCTAGAGTTAGCGCTTCGCAAGTCACAACTCTTTCACCGGTTCGAGTACTACGGAGATTAACTTTTACCTGTTGCTCTACCGGTGGAGGTGGGGGCGGGCCGATCTCTTCAAATTTGCGAAGGCGCGTCTGCATCGCTCGATAACGTGAGGCCATATCTGGGGAAGATGCCGCTTGCCACTGCATGGTTAATACCAATTCCTTTAAGCGCTTATGTTCCTCTTCCCATCGTTCCACTAATTGTGCAAATTGTTCGTTTCTAGCTTTTCGGGCTTCATGATAAGTAGCAAAACCCTCGCCGTGTATCCAAGTCGAATTACCATTTATGCCTTGTTCTAATGTCACGACTTTATTTGCGGTAGCAGCTAGCAACTCACGATCGTGGCTAATAAAAAGAATTGTCTTCTTAGAATTTCGAATCTCTTCCTCTAGCCAGCGCTTGGCAGGGACATCCAAATAGTTATCCGGCTCATCAAGGATCAAAACTTCATCAGGCCCTTTTAGCAAGGATTCTAAAACTAACTTTTTCTGCTCTCCTCCGGATAACGAATTAACTTCACGATTAGCCATTCGGTCAAAAGTTTTTCCGAGAGCATTCGAACAAGCGATATCCCAGAGCACCTCTTCGTCATAACCACCGGCATCTCCCCAATCAGAGAGCGCTTGTGCATATGCCATCTGTTCTTCTTCGGCATCGTTAGCCTGTAACGCGGCTTCGGCCGCCTTTAATTTTGCAGCTGCGCTTCGTATTTTTGGTGGCGCTACGGATATCAATAAATCTCTTACAGTTGATTGGTCGCGAATAGATCCGATGAACTGGCGCATAATTCCAAGTCCGCCCGTAACAATAATCGTTCCTGAATCTGGTTCCAGGTCGCCAGCGATCATTCGAAAGAGCGTGGTTTTTCCAGAACCATTTGGTCCAATTAATGCGACCTTTGCGCCATCACCGACTCGAAATGAGACATCACTTAATAAAACTCTGCCATCCGAGAGCGCGTATTCAACTCCGGAGACATTTATCTGGCCCATTAATCCTCATCCCGACGTGCCATAGTTATCTTGGCGCGAGCCGCTAGTTCACTATCAGATGGATATGTAACCTCGATTAGCGTCAATCCTCGCGCTGGAAAAACCAGACTCTCACTTACTCGCTCGCGTTTTTCAAGAACATCTCTTACCCAAGAAGGTGGAAACCTGCCTTCGCCAACTCTTACGACTGCGCCAACTAGATTGCGGACCATTGAGTAACAGAATGCATCAGCAATTACATCTGCGTGTAAGTTTTCGCTATCCCTCCGCCATTCAAATCGCTCTAACCTGCGAATTGTGGTTCCTACGCCTCCGGTTTTACAAAATGCGGCGAAATCATGTTCGCCAATAAGTAATTGGCTCGCTTCATTCATAAGATTTAAATCTAAATCACGATACCAAGTTGCTACGTCGTAGCGCAGTAAGGGATTTAATTGACGTCGGCTATCGCCAATCTTGTAGATGTAATGGCGCCTAAGAGCTGAAAATCGAGCATGGAAAAATGGCGGCGCTGGTTCAATTGATTTAATCCGAATATCTTCATCGAGCATCCGATTTAAACGATAGGCAAGATCGCTCCATGCTTTTCCATATTTATCGCGTTCTGGAAGATCAAAATGTGCAACCTGCGCGGTGGCATGGACTCCCGCATCAGTTCGACCAGCGACTACTAAATCAATATCAAATCGAGTTAACCCAGAGAGCGCTTTCTCTAATTCACCTTGAATGGTGCGTTGGCCCGGTTGCTTTGCCCAGCCGCTAAATCGAGTTCCGTCATATGCAAAATCAATTCGGAAACGAATAAACCCACTCTCAGGGTTGAGAGTGGGTTCCATTCCTAAAACTGATCAGCCAGAATTAATCAGATAGAACTTCAATGACCGCCATCGGGGCGTTATCTCCCTTGCGTGGTCCAATCTTGGTAATTCGGGTGTATCCGCCTTTGCGATTTGCAAAGCGTGGTCCAATCTCAGTGAAGAGAGTATGTACAACGCTCTTATTTGAGATCGCTGCCATTACTTGGCGACGAGCAGAGAGATCACCTTTCTTAGCATGGGTAATCAATTTCTCGGCTAGCGGACGGAGGCGACGAGCTTTCGCTTCAGTTGTGCGAACCTTGCCATTTTCAAATAGTTGTTCTGCAAGGGTGCGCAGTAACAACTTCTCATGTGCGGGACCGCTTCCAAGTCGCGGGCCGCGGGTAGGTCTTGGCATGGCTGCTCCTTACGCTTGCTCATCAACGAGGTTCTCGTCGATGCCATAGTTCTGGTGCTTGGTTGGATCAAAGCCGACAGGTGAATCTTTAAGTTGAAGACCCATTGAAACAATCTTCGCCTTTACTTCATCAATTGACTTCGAGCCAAAATTACGGATATCGAGAAGATCGGCTTCGCTACGTGAGAGAAGTTCGCCAACGGTATGAATTCCTTCACGCTTCAAGCAGTTATAAGAGCGAACTGTTAGATCGAGATCTTCAATTGGAAGCGCTAGATCAGCAGCAAGAGCAGCATCTTGAACGGATGGTCCAAGATCAATTCCTTCTGCGGCGTAGTTCAATTCATGAGCAAGTCCGAATAGCTCAACTAGTGTCTTACCAGCAGAAGCCATCGCATCCCGTGGGCTCATCGACTTCTTGGTCTCAACATCAAGAATTAAGCGATCAAAGTCGGTGCGCTGTTCGACACGAGTAGCTTCGACTTTATAGGTCACGCGAAGAACTGGGGAGTAAATAGAGTCAACCGGGATTCGACCGATTTCTGCGCCCACTTGCTTATTTTGAACAGCAGTTACATAACCGCGGCCGCGCTCGATAGTCAATTCGATCTCAACATTTGCTTTGCTATTTAGCGTTGCAATGTGAAGATCGGGATTGTGAACTTCGACGCCAGCTGGAACTGCAACATCCTTACCTGTGATGGTTCCAGATCCGTTCTTGCGGATGTAAGCAACTACTGGATCATCATTCTCAGATGAAAGTACAAGATTCTTTATATTAAGGACGATATCGGTTAGATCTTCCTTGACGCCTTCAAGAGTTGTGAACTCGTGAAGGGCTCCGGCGACTCGGATACTGGTTACAGCAGCTCCCGGAATTGATGAGAGCAGAGTGCGACGAAGTGAGTTGCCAAGGGTGTAGCCGAAACCTGGCTCCAACGGTTCGATAATGAACCTAGAGCGGTTCTCGTTTACTACTTCCTCAGTTAATACAGGGCGCTGTGCAATTAGCACTTCTTTCCTCCGTTGTCTTGAGAGATCCGCTATTTGATCTCTCGGTCGTTACTTATATGAAGTTGTAGGTGAAGTTCTTACTTCGAATAGAGCTCAACGATTAGTTGTTCTTGGACCTGGGTATCGATGATGGATCGATTTGGTAGCGAGTGAACGAGGATCCGCATCTGGGATGGGACCACTTCGAGCCAAGCTGGAACCGACTTCTCACCATATTCAGCGCTGGCAACGATGAATGGAGTTAGGTCTTGTGATTTTGCACGAACATCAACGATGTCGTACGGGCTGACACGGAAAGATGGAATATCCACCTTTGTGCCATTTACCAAGATATGTCCGTGACGAACTAACTGACGTGCCATGTCGCGGCTCTTTGCAAAACCAGCGCGATAGATCACGTTATCGAGGCGAGACTCAAGCAAGATAAGAAGGTTCTCACCAGTCTTACCAGCAAGACGTGTCGCTTCGGTGTAGTAATTACGGAACTGTCTTTCGAGAACTCCGTAGATACGTGCGCACTTCTGCTTCTCACGCATCTGGAGTAAATACTCAGATTCCTTCGCTCGACCACGACCATGTTGTCCTGGTGGGTAAGGGCGAGACTCAATCGGACACTTTGGTCCATCACACTTCGAGCCTTTGAGGAATAACTTCACTTTCTCGCGACGACAGCGTTTGCAATCTGCTCCAACATAACGGGCCATGAATTCCTCCTCCTTATACTCGACGTGGCTTTGGTGGACGGCAGCCGTTGTGGGCTAGCGGAGTCATATCTGCGATCGCGCCAACCTCAAGACCTGCTGCTTGTAATGAACGAATTGCAGTCTCTCGTCCAGAGCCTGGGCCCTTAACGAAGACATCTACCTTTTTAACGCCATGTTCTTGAGCTTTCTTAGCTGCAGCTTCAGCAGCAAGTTGTGCCGCAAATGGCGTTGATTTACGTGAACCTTTAAAACCAACCTGTCCTGATGATGCCCAAGCGAGGACGCCACCTGATGGATCGGTAATAGAAACAATTGTGTTATTGAAAGTGCTCTTTATATAAGCATGGCCAAATGCAACGTTCTTCTTCTCTTTCTTACGTGGCTTTGCTTTTGCCTTTGGTGCGGCGGCAGCAGCAGCGGCTGGTTTAGCTTTAGGGGCGGCCATTACTTGGTCTCCTTCTTCTTACCAGCAATTGCAACGCGTGGTCCCTTACGGGTACGTGCATTGGTATGTGTGCGCTGACCGCGAACCGGTAAACCTTTGCGGTGGCGAATTCCTTGATAGCACTGGATATCAACTTTGCGTCGAATATTTGTCGCGATCTCTCGTCGGAGATCACCTTCGATCTTGTAGTTAGCTTCGATATATTCACGGAGCTTGATGAGATCGGGTTCTTGTAAATCTTTAACTCGGATATCTGGAGAGACGCCGGTCGCAAGGAGAGTTGCCTTTGCGCGGGTCTCACCAATACCGAAGATGTATTGGAGCGCGACCTCAAGCCGTTTTTCACGCGGCAGATCGACGCCAACGAGACGTGCCATTTATTACTCTTTCCATAATCTGAAAGTCCTCCGCAACGCTTCCGGATTAACCGGCTCCCGCTTTCAGTCAGGAGGTCGATCACTTTCGTGATCGTTGCGCCACGCGTTTTTTCTAACCCTGCCGTTGCTTGTGTCGGAGGTTGTCGCAGATCACCATAACGCGACCATTACGACGAATGACTTTGCACTTGTCGCAAATCTTCTTCACGCTCGGTTTGACCTTCACGTCTTACTCCTTACTTGTACCGGTAAATGATCCGACCTCTTGTGAGATCGTATGGACTAAGTTCCACAATCACACGATCTTCCGGAAGTATGCGAATGTAGTTCTGTCGCATCTTCCCGCTGATATGTGCGAGGACCTTATGTCCATTTGTAAGCTCAACGCGAAACATCGCATTCGGTAAAGCTTCAGCAACAGTGCCTTCAATTTCGATCGCACCGTCTTTTTTTGCCAAGCCGTTACCTCGTTCGTTTTTCCTCAATTGAGCCCTCATTTGGGCAGAGGGCGAGTTTATGAGAGGGGGTGGAAAAAGGGAAATTCGGGTCTAGATCAAGGGGCTGATCTCAATACCGAAGGGGGCGAGGCGGGCCGCGCCGCCATCCTCCTCAGTTAGGACAAAGGGTTTGCCATCAGGAGCGATGCAATAGCTATTCTCAAAATGAGAGCCTCGAGATTGGTCGACGGTTACGACTGTCCAATTATCCGAGAGAACTCTGGTGTGTTCGGAGCCGAGTGTGATCATCGGTTCAATTGCAAAGACCATTCCAGGTTCGATCTTTGGACCATTTCCTGGCTTTCCATAATTCAATATATGTGGCTCCATATGCATCGCGGTTCCAATTCCATGGCCGCCATATTCGCGCAAGATTCCATAATTGCCTTGAGAATTTATGTACTTCTCAATTGCATGGCCGATATCAGAAAGTCTTGCCCCGTTAACTCCAGCAGCAATACCGTGCCACATCGATTCCTCACAGACATCCAACATTTTCTGGGTGGCTGAATCGACCGGGTCAACAATCATTGTAAATGCCGCATCGCCATGCCAACCATCAATGATTGCTCCGCAATCAATTGAAACTACATCCCCGGGCATAATCATTCGATCTCCAGGAATTCCATGGACAATCTCGTCATTGATTGATACGCAGATTGTCGCGGGGAATCCGTGGTAACCCTTGAAATTTGAAGTGCCACCGCCGCGCTTTATATTCGCTTCAGCTACGGCATCTAGCGCGCTAGTTGTGATTCCAGCTTTGATTTGTGAGCGGACTAACTCGAGAGTGCTTCGAACTAGAAGACCAGCTTTACGCATAGTCTTGAGTTGATCCAAACTCTTTATCTGGATCGCCATTAGCTAAGCCTTTGTAGCGAGCGCATCGATTACAGATTTAGTAATCGTAGGAACTTCTCCGGTCGCAGAGATTGTGATTAACAGCCCAGCTTTGCGATAGAAATCAATAATTGGAGCAGTCTGCTCGCCGTAAACTTCTAGCCTTCTTGCGATTACAGATTCTTTATCATCATCGCGCTGGTAGATCTCGCCGCCGCAAGAGTCACATTTACCAGGATCGCCCGGGAAAATTTTTCCGCAACCACGACAGGTTCGACGTCCAGATAACCGCTTGATTATCTCCTCGTTATTGATTTGAAATTCCACGACGGCATTTAGCGGAGCGCTCTTCTCATTTAAAAAAGATTGTAGAACTTCAGCCTGTGCAACATTTCGTGGAAAGCCGTCTAGCAAGAAACCTGATGCGCTACTTAGCCGATCTTTAACCATCTCATTTGTTACTGAATCTGGGACTAATTCACCTTTATCCATAAAGCCTTTAGCTTGTAAGCCGAGAGCTGTTCCCGATTTGAGGTTGGCGCGGAAGATATCTCCAGTAGAGATATGTGGAATTTGGTAGTGCTCTGCAAGGAGCGAGGCCTGCGTTCCCTTGCCGGCACCTGGCGGTCCGACCAGGACGAGACGCATTAGCGGAGGAATCCCTCGTATGAACGTTGTTGTAGTTGGCTCTCGATTTGTTTCGCGGTATCAAGTCCAACGCCGACGACAAT
>JBEANJ010000013.1:0-14816 GCA_041165565.1 Actinomycetota bacterium
CGCCGCAAAACTACTCGGCGCAAATATTGCCTGGCCGGTTCAATTACTTAGAGGCCAGAGCTGAGACTGAGCGTTGAGCGAGAATTTCGCGAACTCTCGGAACGACTTTTGTCGCATAAAGTTCGATTGATTTCATCAACTTTGAATGTGGCATTGGTCCATTTGAGTATTTGAAGTCGAAGCGATCGGCGCCGACTGATTCAATGGCGTAGGCAATTTTCTGGGCGACCGTTTCAGGACTTCCCACATAGAGCGAGCCATGGCGTACTTCATTTAAATAGTGTTCCTTAGTAGTTGGACCCCATCCACGTTCGCGACCGATTCGGCCAGTGGCCACTGCTCTTCAATTGCGACCTCGTCGCTATCGCTGATATGGCCAGGTGAATGAATCGAGATAGAAAGTCGCTCTTTGCCAAGTTCAGACATCGCCCTGATATAAAGGTCGGCAAATGGTTTGAAGCGAGCCGGATCTCCCCCAATTATCGCAAGCGCTAAATGCGCACCGACGCGAGCTGCGCGAATCACGGATTCCGGGGTTCCGCCAACTCCGACCCGAAGTGGAATAGAGCCACGTTCAGTCTTTGGATAAATCTCTTGATTAGAAAGTGGTTCGCGTGTTGTACCGGACCACGTTACTGGTCGCTCCTTCAAAGCTTCTGCCAATAATTGCAACTTCTCCTCAAATAAAACACCGTAATCAGATAATTCATAACCAAATAAAGGGAATGATTCAATAAAAGAGCCGCGGCCGGCCGTTATCTCGGCTCGACCATTAGAAAGGGCATCAATTGTTGCAAAGCGTTGATAGACGCGAATTGGATCATCGCTAGAGAGCACAGTAACGCCGGTCCCAAGTCCAATCTTCTTCGTCACAGTTGCTAATCCGGCCAGCACCACATCGGGCGCAGAAACTGCAAAATCATCTCGGTGATGTTCTCCAACATTGAAATGATCTAGGCCTAGCGAGTCAGCTAAAACTCCTTGTGCAATTACATTTCTAAGGGTTTGACCGGCGCTAATAAAGGCTCCGGAGTCATCGTGTTGCATATCGCCGAAGGTGTCGAGACCGAATTGAATCGTCATGGTTGAAACCTACCTTGGAATAGTTGAATTTTCAACTAATAATTAAGAGGCGACATCTCGCCTGCGGAACGTAAATAAGGTAGCCAGCGCTGCCACCAATAACAGGGCGCTGACCCGCATTAACGCCTCGGTGTAGGAAAGCGTCTCGGATACTCCTAGCGGCGAACCTCCGGCGGCTACGATTCCAAGGAGCGAGCCGGGCAACCAATCAGCCGAAGGACTCCAAGCAATTGAGACGATTGATTCAACGACCAGTAGCCAACCAACTCCAATAGAAATTGAGCTAATTGGTGAGCGCAGTACTAAACCTAAGACCATTCCGATCGTTCCGTAGCCGATTGTTGAAATAAGTACATTTCCAAATGTTTCGATTAAATCCATACGGGCTTGCGCGGTTTGCCAAGCCGCAGTTTCTACCTTCGCAGTTCCAGAGAGAGCAAAGGCGAGGGCAACGCTAGTAATTGCGCTGATGATCACGCTAATTAGAGCAAAGATCGACATAGCTAAATACTTACCAAGAAGGAGACGAATTCGCCTCGGCTCTCTTACTAATAGATTGCGGAGCGTGCCATAGGTATATTCCTGGGCAGTTTGCGCTGCGAAAACACATAGCGCTACCAAACCGAGTAGCCCTGCGGAGTTACTAAAGCCAATGGTGATACCGGATGAGAGCGCAAGTACTTCTCGAGTTATTCGCATTCCGCGCTCGGCATTTCCGGTATCAGAATCAATCAATAAAAAGAGAAGTGAGACGATTAGCGCAGTCACTGCAATAACCGCGCCCATGCTTCCCAAAAAGAGAGTTGGCCGGCGGAGTTTTCGCCATTCGGCGAGAAAAATTCTCATCTCTCCTCCGTCATTTCGAAGAAGGTCTCCTCGAGATTTGGCCTGACTGGAGTTAGTTGGCGCAACAAAATATTGTTTTCGAAAGCCAAGCGATTTAGGTCAGCGCTCCAATCATCGCCAGCATCAACTTTAAGCACATCACCATCAATCGTTGCAGGGTGTCCTGCGGCATCAACTAGATTCTTCAACTTTAATAAGTCGGATGATGAGGCGGGACGAGCGACAATTATTGGCCGAGATCGATGCAGTAGATCAATGGTCTTTCCAAAGAAAATAACTTCACCTTTTCTTAGCATCACTAAATACTCAGATATCATTTCAATTTCTGAGAGTAAGTGGGAAGAGACAAATACAGTGACTCCCTGCTTCGCTAAATTTGAAAGCAAATCTCTTATCTCTTGGATTCCGGCTGGATCAAGTCCATTTGTAGGCTCATCCAAAATCAAGAGTTTTGGATTGGGAAGCAGCGCAGCCGCTATACCTAATCGCTGCTTCATCCCAAGTGAATATGTTTTGTACTTATCGCCACCGCGGCCCGATAATCCAACTAAATCAATTAATTCAGGAACTCGACTATGCGGATAACCACCGAGTGTTGCAAGAACTCGTAAGTTCTCGGCCCCGGAAAGCGCAGGATAGAAAGCTGGACCTTCAATCATCGCTCCAACTTTTGCCAGATAGCGTTCTGGATGCGAGATTGGTTCATCAAGAATTTGACCGGTCCCTGACGTTGGCTCAATCAAACTAAGCAACATGCGGATTGTGGTTGTTTTGCCCGATCCATTAGGACCGACGAAGCCGCAAATTGTTCCAATTGGAACTTCGAAAGTAGCACCGTTTACCGCAATTAAATCGCCATAGCGCTTAGTTAGTCCGGTAACAGAAATTGCGCTCATTTGACTACTCTATAGAAGTTTTTGAAGAAGCGTCAGTTCGCTTCACAACTACAAATCTGATCTTGAGTTAATCCAGCGAAAGCAGTATCGAGGTGTTCGCCACATCCGCGATAGGTGAACTTGCCGCACTTCTCACAGATCACCCGACTGCACATGGCCTTAACTCTACTCGCATTAAGTGGGCTTCTGATTCAATACTCCTATGCGCGTTGTTGTAATCGGCGCTGGAGTCATTGGCTCTTCCATAGCTCTCCAGTTAACTAGGCGAGGACACGAAGTAATTATCGTCGATCGAAATTCGGCGGCAGGAATGGGATCGACAAGCGCCTCAAGTGCTGTAGTTCGATTTAACTACTCAACATTTGATGCCGTTGCGCTCTCGTGGGAATCATATTTCTTATGGAAAGAGTGGAAATCACTCATTGATGGCAGTGTCCCCGAATCCCAATTTCACTATGCACATCTGGAAGATCGTGGTTACGTAATGTTGGATGTTCCAGTCTTATCTAATGAACGGACCATGCGGTTATTTGATCAGGCAAACATCCCGTATGAAATCTGGGATAGCAATACTTTAAAAGCTCGCATGCCGGGAATTGATGCCGGGCGATATTGGCCAAATAAACCAGTTAAGTCAGATGCATTTTGGGAACCTGCTTCGGATGAACTGGGAGGAATCTTCACTCCGGTTGGTGGATATGTAAGCGATCCACTACTTGCAGCACAAAATCTTGCTGAAGCGGCACGTCAAGCAGGTGCTAAATTTCGATATCGAAAAGCAGTAACTGCAATTTCTAAAGATGCTATGGGGCGAGTAAAGAGTGTTTCAATTTCTGACTTTGATAATGAAAACAAGAAAATTATGCAATCCGGCGTTGAAAACTTAGATTGTGATGTAGTCGTAAATGTTGCCGGTCCGTGGTCAACTTTGATTAATCGAATGGTTGGAGCCGGTAGCGACTTCACTGTCGAGACAAAGCCAATGCGGCAAGAAGTGCACCAAATCTCATCTCCGAAAAATCTTCTGCCGGGACCGATTATGGGCGATTTAGATTTAGGAACTTACGTTCGATCTGGACCTGGTGGCATCACGCTGGTTGGCGGAACCGAACCAGAGTGCGATACCTGGCACTGGGTGGAACCCGACCAAGTCGATCAAGTAAATATGACAAGAACTGTCGAAGTTTTCGAATCCCAGACTTATCGCTTCGCTCGCCGCTTCCCGGCGGCACAGATTCCCTCGACACCGGTTGGCGTAGTTGGCGTTTACGATGTCTCTTCTGATTGGACTCCGATTTACGACAAGACTGATGTCCCTGGATTTTATGTGGCCATCGGAACCAGCGGAAATCAGTTTAAGAACGCACCAGGTGTTGGTTTCATTATGGCTCACCTAGTCGAACAAGTTGAGGGCGGCAAGGACCACGATAAAGACCCAGTCATCTATAAGTGCGAAAAAACAAAGCATGAAATTAATCTTGGGACCTTTTCAAGAAAGCGCGACCGTAACGCAACTAGTGGAACTGTGATGGGTTAAAGCTTTACTACTTCCCGCCTCGTTGCAATTGAATCTAAATATTCTTCATCTACTTCTACGCCGATACCTGGTTTTTTCGGAACATCAATCTGGCCATTCTTCATGATAAATGGTTCGGTTATATCTCGTTTGTAGTAACGATTAGAAGCTGAAGTATCTCCCGGTAGTTTGAATCCATCTAGCGCAGCTAGGGCAATATTGGCTGCACGACCAATTCCAGATTCCAACATGCCGCCGCACCAAACCGGAATATCAATATTCTGGCAATAGTCATGTATTTCCTTGGACTCGAAATAACCTCCGACTCGACCTGGCTTAATGTTTATTACTGTCGTGGCTTTCATTTCAATTGCATCTTGAGCGGTCTGCAGAGAAATAATCGATTCATCTAAGCAGACTGGAGTTATTGCTTTCGCTGCCAATTTAGCATGTCCGAGAATGTCATGTTCATGTAGCGGTTGTTCATTCAACAGTAAATTAAATTGATCTAACTGTAAGAGATGGTTGATATCTGATCTGGTGTAAGCCTGATTTGCATCTACTTGCATCAAGATATTTGGGTATAACTCTCTGATGCGACCAACTGGCTTGATATCCCATCCCGGTTGAATCTTCAGCTTTATACGCTTGTAGCCTTCGGCGACATATCCAGCTACTTCTTCCTCAAGTTTCTCAATACTTGTTGAAATGCCTACGGAAACGCCACAATCCACTTTGGTTCGAGTGGCACCGAAGAATTCTGCAAAAGAGCGCTTTTCGCTCTTTAGTTGCGCGTCCAAGCAGGCAGTTTCTAGGGCAGCTTTAGCCATTGGGTGGCCCAAGAATGGTTCTAGTATTTTTGATATCTCTAATACTTGAAAATCGCCTACTTGCTTCAACGCCGGTAGGAAAAATGTTTTGATCGCATCAACACAGCCAGCTAGATATTCACTTGAGTAAAGAGGCTCGGCCATCGCCACACATTCTGACCAACCAACGCCAACGTTTGTGTGCGCTTTCACGACGACTAGGTGTCGAACTGTTTGAGTGCTAAATGAGGTTTGAAATGGCCGCACTAGCGGCAAATCAGCGTAGATAAATTCGATTCTCTCGATTTTCATTTAAACCTCACTCAATATATATATCGGATTTCCATTGGGAATTCTCCGAAAGTCCGAGATTTGCCAACCAGCATCCATTTTAGGCTTCAATGCGTCGCGAACTCGTTTACGCCACATTCGCGCACTCTCAATATCGTTCTGGCGTAACGCAACAATATCGGATGGAATTTCAACTTCGAGCGATTGTTTTTGAATGATTGGTGAAATGTTTTCTGTAATATCCCATTCCACAAGAATGCGATCGGATGCATCGCCGGCATTAATTGCATCTGCCATCTCGCCATAGAAATTCACATAGTATTTAACAGCTTTTGTTTTCAAGATACCGATATTGAGCCAGGCATTGCGAGCGACCAATGGATCAAATGTCCACTTGATTTTTTTGTATCCCTCGTTCCTTGCCCACTCTTTCTGGTGCATTTTTAAACCAATACCAATGCCTTTGTCTTGTTGGTTAGGAAGTACTGCTGCCATGTGTGAGTGGATATAGAAAGTTCCATCTCCATCTTTGGCAGGAAACCCAAAGGCCGCTCCCACAATTTCGCCATCAATAAATGCGCCTGAAAGATAAGAGCCGCTGTGCATTAGCGCTTGTAGAAAATTTGGAGCAATCTGCGTGCCTTCACTCGGCGCCGGCCAAACTGTGTCAAACAAATACCGACCTAGTTGTTGATCAGCTAGCGTCTCCAAGAATCGGTATTCGACCATTGGGACATCTTGCCAACTTTCAGTAGATTCCCGATATGAGACCAGGCGAGTGGCGCTCTCCTCTAAGCGCAGCGATTGTTGCGCAAGCTGGCGTATCAGTCTCTTGGCCACAAATTGTTGGCGACGATATTTGGTGGGTAGAGACCAGACCCACTGAAGATGGTCGTCGCGTAATAGTTAGTCAAAAACGCGGCGATCTCATTGCGGCGCCCTTTAGCGCGAGCCACACCGTTCATGAGATGAGTGGTAGAAGTTACCTTGGCTACGAAAAAGGAGATTCTTATCGTATTTATTTTTCAAATCGAAAAGATCAACGAATATATCTCAAGATAAGTGAAGGTGCTCCCGTAGCTTTAACTCCCGACACTAATGGCTCTGATCGTTACGCTGAATTTATCAAAGTGCCAAACGGAATTTGGTGCGTTCGTGAACAAGTCCATGGCGCGACATGTAAACGCCAATTAATTGAAGTTTTAGATAATGGGAATATTAGGACGCTGATAGATGGTCATCAATTCTTTGCTCATCCTAGAATTTCTCCTGATGGTAAGCATTTAAGTTGGATTTCTTGGGATCATCCATTTATGCCCTGGGATGGTACTCGTTTATTTATTGCCGATATTGAAGATGGCCAGCTTTCAAATAAGCGCGCACTTGCTGGAAGTGATACCAATCCAGTTCTTTCGCCAGAATGGATTGATTCCAAGACTCTTATTTATATCGATGAAGAGAGTGGTTGGTGGAATCCTTGGAAAGTTGATGTAAGCGGCCGGCGAGAGCAAATAATCCAAGAAGATTCAGAATGGGGATTTCCCGCGTGGCAACTTGGTTATCAAGGTGTTGCGATTCTCAATGATCGAAAATTTGTCGCTATCCATGGTCCAGTTGAAAAACGCCAAATGGTCATAGTCGATGTTGAAAGTAAAACATTAAGAGAGGTTGAAAGTGAATATTCGTATTTTGCGCCAACTTTTTGTTCTGACGGAAATCGCACGGTGTCAATCGCATCTAGTCACGATAGTTTCCCAACGCTCATTGAGATTGATACTAAAAGCGCAAGTATCAAAAGTGTGATTCGGCCGAATCCGCTTCCTATTCAAAAAGAATATGCCGCTCCAATCTCTGAGATTCAAATTCCAACGCCAAATTACGAGATCAAAGTAATTGTTCACAGTGCGCACAACCCTGAGTACAAGGTAGAAGGTCCCACTCCGCTTTTGGTGCTTATTCACGGAGGTCCAACCGGAAACAAATTTGCAACTGCTGACATTGATTACCTCTATTGGACCACCCGCGGTTTCACGATTGCTGATGTTAATCACGCTGGTTCGACAGGTTACGGGGCTAAATATCGCCACTTGCTATATGGCAATTGGGGAGTAACTGATTATCAAGATGTCCTGGCAACAGTAAAACATTTGATTGAAATAGGAGTTGCAGACCCAAAGAAAGTGTTCATAAGCGGGGGCAGCGCGGGAGGATTTACGGTTCTAAATGCGTTAATTCATAGCAATCTTTTCGCTGCGGGAGCTGATTACTATGGCGTCGCTGAATTAACAGCGCTCGCAACAGATACCCATGACTTCGAATCTAGGTATTTGGATTCAATGATTGGTCCCTACCCAGAAAAAGCAGATCTCTATAACGAGCGGTCGCCGCTGACACATGCTGAGAAATTAAGTACTCCCATAATCATCTTCCAGGGAACTGAAGATCCAATAGTTCCACCCTCGCAGTCAGAGAGGTTCCGTGACGTCTGCGTGAAAAAAGGAATTACGCATAAGTATTTCGCATTTGAGGGAGAATCTCACGGCTTTGTTAGAGCTGATTCTCTTATCACTTCCCTAGAGGAAAACTTGAAGTTTTTTGGGGCCGCGGGTGGCTTTAACCCGGTGGCGTAAGGTTCTGCTATGGCCTTTGATGTAAATAGAATCCGCAAAGATTTCCCATCACTTGAAACTGGAATCGCTTTCTTTGATGGCCCAGGTGGCAGCCAAGTCCCAAGAATTGTCGGTGAAGCGCTCTCAAAAGCGTTAACACAAGCCTCATCAAATCGCGGCACGGTTACGCTCTCTGAGCAAAATGCGGATCGTTGTGTCGTTGAATATAGAAGCGCTGTCGCTGATTTACTGAATTGTGATGCTAAAGGAGTTATCTATGGTCGTAGCTGGACTCAACTAACTTACGATTTATCGAGAAATCTTGCGAAGACCTGGAGCGCTGGCGATGAGATTATCGTCTCTCGATTAGACCACGATTCAAATATTCGACCTTGGATACAAGCAGCAGAATCAAAAGGTGCGACGGTAAAGTGGGCAGAAGTTAATTTAAAGAGTGGCGAATTACCGGTAACTGCAGTAACGGATCTCCTCACTAAAAAAACTAAATTCGTTGCTGTGACTGGAGCCGCAAATACCCTCGGCACTCGCCCCGACATTTACTCAATAGGCAAAGCAGTAAAGTCCAATGGTTCGCTCTTTCTTGTAGACGGTGTCCACTTAACCCCACATACAGTTATTGATTTCAAATCCATGCCCGCTGATTTTTATGGGTTCTCTTCTTATAAGGCGCTCGGTCCACACTGTGCTTCCTTAGTGGCAGATCCCGCTCTCTTGGAGGAAATTAAAAACGACAAGCTACGACCTTCAACCATGCAAGTACCTGAAAGATTTGAATTCGGAACCTTGCCGTACGAATTAATGGCTGGTGTAACGGCCGCTATTGACTATATCGCTGGCCTTGATGATTCATCAGTCGGTTCTCGGCGAGAGCGAATTGTTAACTCAATGAATTCACTTGAGCGCTATGAGGAAACGCTCTTTGAATATCTTGAGAGCCAACTATCTACTCTCCCAGGAATTACGCTTTATGGACATGCAGAAAAACGGACTCCTACCCTTTATTTTAATTTTCCAAATATCCCAGGTAAGACAATTTATGAATTTCTTGCAACTAAGAAAATAAATGCTCCGGCATCAAATTTCTATGCTTACGAAATATCTCTAGCTCTTGGATTAGGTGACGCGGGTGCGGTTAGAACCGGGCTAGCCCCCTACTCAACACGAGATGACGTTGATCGCCTTTATCAAGCGCTTAGTGAATTCTTGAAGGGATAACCTATGAGTCGTACTTACGTTATAACAGGCTCTAGTTCTGGAATAGGACTTGCAACCAAGAAGAAATTAGAAGCTCTTGGAAATCGAGTTATCGGAATCGATATCAAAAACGCCGACGTTAATGCAGATTTGAGCGATTCTGCTGGTCGAAGTTTGGCTGTTGCTAAAACTCTTGATTTAAGCGGTGGAGTTATCGACGCGTTAATCGCCAATGCAGGGTCTTCCCTGCCTGTGGCAAAAACCGCCTCCATAAACTTCTTTGGAGCCGTCTCGTTAATTTCAGCCTTTAATTCAGCTTTAAAGAAAGGTCGGGCACCAAGAGTCGTTGCCACAAGTTCTATGGCTACTCTGCTGCCCAGCGATTCGTTACTCGTTGCGAAACTCTTAGAGGGCGATGAGCATTCATCTTTAAAGCGAGCTCAAGAATTAGTCGATCTAAAAAATGGTTCTGAAGGATTGATTTATTCATCTTCCAAATTAGCCTTAAGTAGATGGATTAGACGTGAGTGTGTAAAGGCCGATTGGGCTAGCGCTGGAATTCCCATTAATTCAGTAGCTCCTGGGATAGTAAAAACACCGATGGTGGCTGAAATGATTGCGACCGCGGAAGGTAGAGAAGGCTTAGCCAAAGTAGTGCCGATGCCGCTAAGTGGTTACTTGGAACCTGAAAATGTTGCCGATCTAATTATCTGGTTAACGAGTGAAGCAAACACCCACGTAACAGGTCAGACTATCTATATCGACGGCGGTTCTGATGCAGTAATTCGTGGAGACGATATTTGGAGTTCTAAGCCAAATTAATGTCCAGCGTTAGCGCTATTTCGCGTAACTAGATAGGTACCGATTCCAGCTAACACCATTCCAAGAATTCCTATCTGGGTGATTCGCTCACCGAATAAGAGAAAAGCTTGAATCGCAGTTAACGGCGGAACCAGATAGTAGAGACTAGAAACTGAGCTAGCGCTATCGTTCTTAAGAAGATAAAAGAGTAAGAAAATTGATCCAATCGAGAGCGCCAAGACAATCCAAGCAAGCGCCAAAATAAATTGCAGATTGACTTCAATATTCCAGTCTTCAAAAAGCAGTCCAGCTGCGGCAAAGATAAATGTCGCTGTGAGAAATTGAATTGCGGTTCCTGGGAGGAAAGGAATATCGCCGCCCCCCTTTTTTTGAAGTAAATAGCCGGTAGTTGTTCCCAATAAAGCTAATACACCAGCTAGCAATCCAATTTTGGAAAACTCTAAACGCAATTCTCCTTGGAAGATTTTTGGGAGCAATAGGAATAAAACTCCGACCAGGCCAAGAATCAAGCCTAAAATCTTTTTAATTCCAAGTCCCTCGCCAAGAAGTCTGAAAGCAATGACTGAAACAAGTATTGGTTGTAGGCTCACAATTACTGCGGTGACCCCCGCAGGAACTCCTAGAGAAATCGCGTAAAAAACACCGCCGATATAAATAACTTGCAGGAAGAGCCCAACACTTATTGATTGGGTAACCTGTTTGCGCGAAATTCGTAACGGTTCATTTATCGCTTTTGCTATCAACAGAAGTATGAAAGCCGCGGAAGCATAACGAATTGTTAAGAAAACGAAGGGCTCGGCATACGGCAGTATGTACTTTGCGCCAACGAAGCCTGTGCTCCAAAGTAATGTAAAAATTACCGGCGCGCTTTTTGCCAGCTTATTCACTCAGAAATACTACCTTCATCAAAATTGAAGATTTCACCTTGAGATAGTGTCTGGGGTTTAGCACCTTTAAGTATATGAACCTTTGATTTACCAAATACTTTCCATTCATTTGTTCTCGATTGTTTTACGAGAGCAGTAAATTCATCTATTCCCATAAGAATTCTTCCCTCGGGAACATCAACAATTAGTTTTGCTGAACTATCCGGGATCCATTTAAAGAATTTATCAAAATGCGGAATAACTCTGACGTTTGGCACTAATCCAAATCCTGTAACTGAAGGAGCTCTAGATAATCTGAAGTGCGGAACTTCTGAGCCAAGAGCCATCGCCCCCGCGCTGCAGCCTGCGAGAGATCCACCCATTCGCCAGTTCGATTCGATTGCTCTCCATGCAAGTGTGTCGCGCAACGTATTGGCGAGAAAGTGAGGATCCCCACCCGATAAGTAAATTAACGCTGCATCCTCGAGCATTGCCGCAAACTCAAAATTGTTTGCGCTCTCTCTATCAAAAATTGGAAGAGTTACAGACTGGATGCCAAGTCGCTTCGCCTGTTTTTCACCAAGTTCAGACCAATACTGAAGTCTATGTTCGCTCTCTTGGCCAGCTGCGGTTGGAAGTTGTAGGTAAATAGCTTTTCGACCATTTGCAATGCCATCATCTATCAACGAGCGCTCGAGTTCAATCATCTCTACTAGATACTCGCCCGACCCGACCAAGGCGATTGACCCATACATGGCGCTAAATCTATTCGATATCTTCTCATCGTAGGTAAAAGCGATTACAGTCGCGGTTATGGTTACCCCTGTTGAATCTCAAATTCGCGAAATTTCCGGTTGTAATTTCATAAATAACAAATGGGTGAAGAGCGCTGGCAAACTCAGAGAAATAATTAATCCAGCATCTGAAGAGGTCATTGGTCAGTTCGCAGAAACCACGAAAGATGAAGTTGATCTAGCCGTAATGAATGCCAACAAGGCGCAACGTGAGTGGTGGGCCATGAGCGCACTTGATCGAGCCAACGCGCTTCATAAAGTAGCCGAACGAATGATCGAGAATTCACCAATTACCGGAGAGACGCTTACGCGAGAGATGGGCAAACCATTTCGAGAATCTAACTGGGAAGGTGGCGCCGCGGCTTCCGCATTTCGTTATTACGCCGAAATTGCAAGAAGTGAACAAGGTCGAATCGCTGGACCGGCGATTGCTGGCCAACTGCAGATGGTGATTAAGGAGCCACTTGGCACAGTAGTCTCAATAGTTCCCTATAACTTTCCGATGCTCCTTGCCGGATGGCAATCAGCAGCGGCGTTGGCTGCTGGTAATGCGGTCATTATTAAACCCTCTGAATTAACTTCTATGACTATTTTGCTATGGATGAAAGCTTTCGATCATTTACCGGCCGGACTTGTTCAAGTTGTTACTGGCGGGGCTGAGACTGGCGAAAACCTAGTTTCACACCCCGAAACACATGCCATAGCGTTCACTGGAAGTGTTCCCGCCGCTCAGGCTGTCGCAAAAAACGCCGCACATAGATTCAAGCCAACTTTGATTGAAGCGTCGGGAAATGATGCGTTCATCGTTATGCCTTCGGCGGATATTGAAACTGCCGCGCGTGGTGCGACTTTTGCTGCCTTTTTGAATTGTGGTCAAGTTTGTACATCCGCAGAACGTTTCTATGTCCATGAAGATATTTATGAAGAGTTCGTCGCAACTCTCTCTCATTTAGCGCGCGAACTTAGAGTTGGCAGCGGTCTAGAGAAAGTAGATATCGGGCCGATGGCTTCAAAGCGTGAGTTAGAAAGATTTGAAAAAGTAGTGAATCGTGCCATGGAGCAGGGCGCCGAAATAATCTGTGGCGGAAAGCGACCAACAAATATCAAACGTGGTTGGTTTTATGAACCGACGGTTCTCAAAGTAAGCCCAGAGATGGATGTTATGCATGGAGAATGCTTTGGCCCCCTTGCCCCGGTTGCAAAGGTAAAGAACTTAGATGAAGCAATTAGGCTAACAAATGACTCTGAACTGGGTCTTGGCGCAAATATCTATACAAATGATCTCGAGGAAGCATTTAGAGCGGTAAATGAAATCGAGACGGGCATTGTCTGGGTCAATACTCCACTTAATGACAATGATGCAGTTCCATTTGGTGGCCGCAAATTCACAGGGTCCGGTCGCGAATTAGGTACCGAGGGTCTTGATCAATTCCGAAGATCAAAAATGGTCATGATCGCACCAAAAGCTGAAGCGGACCCAGAATGGTTTCCATATCCTGATCAAGATGCCTTCGGAGCCTAACCACGCCGAGAAATTAATAAAAAAGTTGTGGCAATGACCGCCGCTGGGATTGCATTCCATTGTTCATCTGGAGATCTAGAGATTAATTGCAAAATAGTGCTTACAATAAATAACCAACCTAAATATCGTGCAAACTTGATGTCTTGAGATGTGACTCTTTCGCTAGTTAGTTTTCTTAAATAAAAAATCAAAATTGCGGTACCAATTGACATAAAAAAGTAGAGAATGCGAATTGATATAGGGAAATCAGTGTATTGTCCGCCAGCTGCTCGTGTTTCTACCCACGAAAGATTAAGTACGACCGAAAAAAGAATCATTAAATTGTAAACAAGCGCTAACTGGGCCAGCCATATTCGCTTAAATGATTTTGCTTCCTTTTGCATTTCACCAGCATACCAAGTATTAATTCTTAGTTATACTCTTTCAATAATGTTCAATTACAAGATTTTCCTTCTCCAGTTTTCTAACTTCACCTCTGGTTTAGCAAACTCAATCGTAATGATAACCATTCCTTGGTTAATCTTGGAAAGAACTGATTCCCCGGCATTTGCTGGATTAGTAGTAGCTATCTCGGCAATTCCAGGTTTAATTATTTCGCCCATCGGTGGTTGGTTGATTGATCACGTTGGACGCCGGGCGGTAAGTATTTCGGCCGATCTCTTATCTTCATTATCAGTAATGGCATTCCCCGTTTTTGCATTATTTTTCGGTTTAACAAATCTCTCTATCCTTCTTATCGCGCTCTTTGGGGCAATCTTTGATCCGGCTGGATATACCGCTCGCCGAACCCTGCTTAGTGATGTCGCTAGAGATACCAATTCCGATCTTGATCGATTAAATGGAATTCACGAAGGATTCTTGGGCGTATCGTGGATTGCTGGTCCCGCCGTCGGAGCTTGGCTGATTGCAAGCGTTGGCTCTATAAATTCATTTTGGGTTTCTGCCGTGTTATTTACTTTTGCCGCCATAGCGATATCTATTTTGAAATTGTCTCCCGCTGAAAAAACTGAAATTGAAGAAAACAAAGAGGATAAAGTAGATAAGAGTCTCCGAATTGGTTTTGTGACGTTATGGCAAGATAAATTACTTCGAACCATAACTATCGCAATTTTGATAATTGCTGCGGTTTATTTACCGACTGAATCGGTCGTTTTGCCAACTTATTTCGAAAGTCTTGATAATCCAACCGGATTAGGTTTAGTTATCTCTGCGTTAGCAAGTGGATCGGCTATCGGAGCATTTGGTTATGGTTGGATTTCAAAGCGAGTCTCAAGAAAAACTCTGGCCCGGTTTACTCTTATAGGTAGCGCGGTAAGCATTATTCCAATGGCCGTACTTCCTCCACTTCCGATACTAATAATCTCAGGATTTTTCTTAGGACTTGCCTGGGGACCATTTACTCCACTTATGAGCACATTAATTCAACAGCGCGTACCAGCTGAACAACATGGAAGAGTCTTTGGTGTACAAACTTCTGTCTTCTACGCTGCTCCCCCAATCGGAATGGTTCTTTCTGGCGTATCTGTTGAACGATTCGGAGTTGATGC